>CAJUDC010000031.1 GCA_910584955.1 uncultured Paraprevotella sp.
CTCGCGACCCCGACCTTGGCAAGGTCGTGCTCTACCAACTGAGCTATTTCCGCATGCTGCGATGTGGGTAGAGATGGATTCGAACCACCGAAGGCGTAAGCCAGCAGATTTACAGTCTGCCCCATTTGGCCACTCTGGTATCTACCCGCTCTTTGTGACTCCGACAGGATTCAAACCTGTAACCTTCTGATCCGTAGTCAGATGCTCTATTCAGTTGAGCTACGGAGCCGAAAAAGAGTTTTGTGTGGGCGTTGACGGATTCGAACCGCCGACCCTCTGCTTGTAAGGCAGATGCTCTGAACCAGCTGAGCTAAACGCCCTTTCATTACAGGGATAATTCCTTCCTGAAAGCGAGTGCAAAGGTACGCTTTTCTTTTTAATCATCCAAATTTTAGCCTGTTTTTTTAATGAGTTTTTTATAGGGAAAGGAGCCGGATTGTGTGTGTGCTGGAATAAAATGCTGTGTAATTGTCAGATAGAGATAAGGCGGGTTGAGAGAAGATATTGGCGCTGCGTGGATAGATTTCCCTATGTTCGTCCGTCGGGAACATGCCGAGGTGGAGAGAGTATAAATAGGGTCGGAAGGATCGGGTGGAGTGAACCTGAATGGCTGTTAGATAGATCAGGTGGTGGTAGCTGTTTTGTCGTGTTATCGTCCGTACCGGATCGGCGGTGGAAAGAGGAGAGGAAGAAAAGCAGTCTTTTTTTGTTTCTTTAATTTTTTAGAGCTAACTTTGTCAAATGAGAATATTCCTTTTGTTCTCCTTTTTATGAGAATATGTTGGGGATACATTGTTGTCTGATTCATTAATTGTCATAAATACAGTCGGATGAGTACGTTGTCTTTGTTTCTTTTGTTTACGGTTCCTGTTCTTCTGTGGACGGGGCTTTCTGCCTATTACCTTAGGAAGAGAATAGAAAAACGCATGAATGAAACCGGAATTCCGGAGGCTGTTGTATGGAAAAACACGGTTGCCTGGATGCCGTATGTATTCGGCCTGTTCGGTGGCTGTATATGGGGCTTTGCATTGGTACTTATAGGGATGGGCGCATTTAATGACGGACATGGTATCGGCTGTGATTCTGTTACCGGACTGTTAGGAGTGGGCGCGTTTTTCAGTTATGTCCTTTTGTATCAGCATCCTTTGTATATCTTCACTCTTCGTTATCTTTATGTATTTCCTTTTTACGGTTGGGGCATGGAGGTAAGGCGTTACGAGCTGAAACGGTTGTCCGTAACGGTGCAACGGGAAAAAGGAGTTATGGAAACCTGTCTTTTTTTTGAAGGGGACGAAGAGGTGGCCGCGATTACGAAAGAGCGGGGGATGGACTGGATGAATTTCTGTCGGCTGGTAGAGGAATGGGCGTGTGCCCGTGCTCACCGGCAGGCGATAGGCAGGGTGATGGATTTGTTGCGCCGGGGCAAGAGACCGGTTTTGACGTATGTGGATAAAAAGGGATGAGGAGTGGGAAAGACGACGGCCTCATCGCTTTAGTTTGCGATCAAACTTTCTTTTCCCCACATCATGCTTTGATGTGGGGAAAACGTAGCTTGATTTTTATAAATCAAAGCATGATTTGCAGAAAGGGGGCTCGTCGGGTTGGGAAAGTTGGCAGGCAGGCGCAATATGAAGCTGGCGCCTGGAAATCTTTGCCGCATGCTTCCGCCATTCTCACTCTTTCAGTTTCAGTGCTTCCTGTAGGCGAAGCATCTCGTCGCGGTATTGGGCTGCCGCGATGAAATCCAGTTTCTTGGCTGCTTCCTGCATCAGGCGCTTGCTGCGTTCGATGCTCTTCTCCAGTTGTTCGCGCGTCATGTATTCCACGATCGGATCGGCGGCTACAGTGGTTGGTTCCGGCTCTATGTAAGCGCGGGTTTCGGCGTGTGCCTCTGCATTGGCGCTGATCAGGTCGGTCATCTTGCGCGCTTTCTGTATCTGCGTGGGGGTGATGCCGTGCTCTTCGTTGTAGCGTAACTGCTTCTCCCGCCGGCGGTTGGTCTCGTCGATGGTTTTGCGCATGCTGTCGGTGATGCGGTCGGCATACATGATGGCTTTGCCGTTGACGTTGCGCGCGGCGCGGCCCACTGTCTGCGTGAGTGAGCGGTGGGAGCGCAGGAAGCCCTCCTTGTCGGCGTCCAGGATGGCTACGAGCGACACTTCGGGCAGATCAAGTCCCTCGCGCAGCAGGTTCACGCCCACGAGCACGTCGAAGCGTCCCGCCCGCAGGTCATCCATGATCTGTACGCGTTCCAGGGTGTCCACGTCGCTGTGGATGTAGTTGGTGCGTATCTCGTGTTTGAGAAAATATTCCGTCAGTTCCTCCGCCATGCGTTTGGTCAGCGTGGTCACGAGCACCCGTTCGTCCCGTTCGATGCGTTGCTGTATCTCTTCCATCAGATCGTCCACCTGGTTCAGGCTGGGACGCACTTCGATGACGGGATCCAGCAGGCCTGTGGGGCGGATCACCTGTTCCACTACCACGCCTTCGCTCTGTTGCAGTTCGTAGTCGGCCGGTGTGGCCGAAACGTAGATCACTTGCCGGGCCAGCTGCTGGAATTCCTCGAATTTGAGCGGACGGTTGTCCATAGCCGCCGGCAACCGGAATCCGTATTCCACCAGATTTTTTTTGCGGGCGCGGTCGCCGCCGTACATGGCGTTGATCTGCGGCACCGATACATGACTTTCGTCGATGACAATCAGGAAATCTTCCGGAAAGAAGTCCAGCAGGCAATAGGGGCGTGTTCCCGCCGCGCGTCCGTCGAAATAGCGCGAATAGTTCTCGATGCCGCTGCAGTGGCCCAGTTCGCGTATCATCTCCATGTCGTACGTCACCCGCTCGTAGATGCGCTTGGCTTCGTAGGGCTTGCCCATTTCTTCAAAGTATTTCACTTGTGCCGTCAGGTCGTCTTCGATCTGACGGATGGCCGCCAGGGTGCTCTCTTTGGTGGTCATGAACAGATTGGCCGGATAGATGCGGTACTCGTCGAAAGTCCCCAGCCGCATGCAGCTGATGGGATCCACTTCTTCGATGGATTCGATTTCGTCGTCCCAGAAAGTGACGCGGAGCAAGTTGTCGGAGTAGGCCAGATACACGTCCACCGTGTCGCCTTTCACACGGAAATTGCCTCGGTTCAGCTCCAGATCGTTGCGTACGTACAGACTGTCTACCAACCGGCGCAGGAAGACATTGCGGTCCAGTATGCGCCCTTTTCGCAGTTCGATCACATTGTCATAGAATGCCGACGGATTGCCCATGCCGTAGATGCAGCTTACGGAGGAAATCACTACCACATCCTTTCGTCCCGACAGCAGGGCCGACGTGGCCGCCAGCCGCAGTTTGTCGATTTCGTCGTTGATAGCCAGGTCTTTTTCTATATAGGTATCGGTAGAGGGAATGTAGGCCTCCGGCTGGTAGTAGTCGTAGTAGGACACGTAATATTCTACGGCATTGTTCGGGAAAAAGCTTTTGAATTCACCGTACAATTGCGCTGCCAGCGTTTTGTTGTGGCTGAGTACCAGGGTCGGTTTGTTGATGTTTCGGATCACGTTGGCTATGGTAAACGTCTTGCCGGATCCGGTGACGCCCAGCAGCGTCTGGGCCGGCAACCCTTGCAGCACACCTTCGGTCAGTTGCGCGATGGCTTCCGGCTGGTCGCCTGTGGGAGCATAGTCCGCAGTAAGTTCAAAGTTCGGCATCTGAAAAATCTATTAGAACAATCGCATTGCAAAATTAGGCATTTTTATAACGTCCTGCGCAAGACGTGCCGGTTTTTTAGGATTAAAAAACACTCATTTATTGGAAAAGTCCGTCAAAATAAGTAATTTTGCAACTCAATTTTTGGGCACAATGAAGAAATTTACTATAGCTCTGTTGGGCGGTGCGTGCTTGTTCGCTTCCTGCAACGAGTACAACAAGGTGCTGAAAAGTGCGGACTACGAATATAAATACGAAGCGGCAAAGGCCTGTTTCGTGAAAGGGGAATATTCCCGTGCCGCTACGCTTTTCGGTGATTTGCTGGCTATTATGAAAGGGACGGTCAAGGCCGAAGAGTCATTGTACATGCTGGCTATGTCGGAATATTGTGCCGGGGATTATGAAACGGCTTCCACTTATTTCAAGAAATATTATCAGTCTTATCCGAAAGGACAGTATGTGGAGCACGCCCGGTTCTATGCCGGCAGATCTTTGTTTGAGAACACGACGGATGCCCGCCTGGACCAGTCCAACACGTTGCTGGCTATGGAAGAGTTTCAGAACTTTCTGGATTATTATCCCAACACCGTGCTGAAAGCACAGACACAGGAGATGATTTTCGCCTTGCAGGATAAACTGGTACAGAAGGAGTACAATGCGGCCAAACTCTACTACGACCTTGGAGCGTACGTTGGAAACTGCACTTTCGGGGGCAGTAACTACGAGGCGTGTATCGTTACGGCGGAAAATGCCTTGCGCGATTATCCTTACGCCAGCGCTTCGCGGCGGGAAGAGTTCGGCATCATGATTCTGCGTGCCAAATATCATCTGGCGGTTCAGAGCGTGGAGGACAAAAAGATGGACCGTTATCGGGAGGCCATTGACGAATATTACGGTTTTGTGAATGAATACCCCGAGTCGAAATATCTGGCAGAGGCCCGGCGCATGCTGGTTTCTGCCGAGAAAGTGGTGAAAAACAGTAAATAATATAATTGGATTATGGATTACAAGAAAACAAATGCGCCTACGAACACGGTTACCCGTGACATCATGAATTTATGTGACGAAACCGGCAATATTTACGAATCGGTTGCCATCCTGGGAAAACGGGCGAATCAGATTTCGGTGGATATCAAGGCGGAATTGTCAAAGAAATTGCAGGAGTTTGCTTCTGTGAGCGACAACCTTGACGAGGTTTTTGAGAATCGCGAGCAGATCGAAATTTCACGCTATTACGAGAAATTGCCCAAACCGACACTGATTGCTACACAGGAATTTGTAGAGGGAAAGGTATATTTCCGCAATCCGACCAAGGAGAAAGAAAATATAGAATGAGAACAGTATGATTCAGCGAATACAATCCGTTTATTTGTTTCTCATTGCCGTGCTTTCCGTGGTGTGCCTGTGCACATCGGTAGGGCGCTTCTCGCAGGAAGGGGTGTGGGTGGCCGACTTGTATAATCTGTGGCTGACATTTCCTACCGGCGTGCATGATTTTGCGCCGTGGGCCTTGTTTGCCCTGTTGCTTCCCGTAGCGGCGATCGCGTTGGGGGCCATCTTCCTGTTCAGACGCCGTATGTTGCAGGTGCGTCTGATCATCTTCAGCGGTTTGTTGCTCGTCGGTTATTATGTGGCTTTGGGAGTGTTTGCCTATGTTTTGGGTAAGCGCCTCGAAAGTGATTTTACCGTCAGTTGGTCGGCGGCTTTGCCGGCGGTGGCACTGATATTGGACTATCTGGCGTTTCGCGCTGTTATGCGCGACGAAATGATTGTGCGGTCGTTGGATCGCCTCCGTTAGAAACGGTACCGGAACAAACGAATATGCGGCTCTTCCGTTTGCCCGTCAGGGTGCGGAAGGGCCGCTTTATTTATCCGCTTTACTATGCAGGAAGGATGAAGGGAGGATGGCGGAAAGCGTAAACGGAACGTGCGGAAACGGAAGAAACCATTTCCTCCGGATTGGACCGGATTCGCTGTTGAAGAAGAGCCGGGGAGAGGGTGGCCGTCTTCGGGTGAGGAGAATACGTCACGGAACTGTAAGCGGATAAACAAAAGGCAATCCGCACCTGAAAGCGTGGCGGACGTTATTTTCGGGTGCGGATTATGTCGAACAAATAAGCGGCTTTGATGACGATGGTACCGTGTGCCGAGCGGGCAAACACATCTTTTTTACCGTTGTTATAAATATCGCTCAAGGCAAAATAATATCGTCCCTCCACCATAAAATGCCCTATCTTAGAGTTGTATTCAAGGCCCATTCCGCCGGTTATTCCGTAGTCGAACTTGTTTTCTACGGGCATGGCGTATTGCTGGTTTACCCGGTTGGGGCGCAGGTTCAAGGTCTCCTCACTGAAATCTCCCCCTTGCTTGCTGTTCTCTCCTATGCAATAACCGATCTGCGGACCGAGTACGAAGTAGGCCATAACGCCTTTTCGTTCATACCCCCATCCCAGACGAGCCAGGAACGGCATCTGGATATAGTGTATGCTGCGTTCGTACGTATCGGAAGAAGTTTCGATGACTTCTTTCCAGCCCAGGTTGGCGTAGTTCAGTTCCATTTGTATGGCACACAACGTTCTGAAATATTTTTCACACGTGTATCGGGCGCTCAGCCCTCCGGTGATTCCGTTTTTCCATGTCTGCTTGATAGTGGGGTCGAACGACATGCGGTTCATCGTATATCCCATGTTTACGCCGATTGCCAGATCCCGACGCGGGGCGCCCATCTGTGCATAGGCGGGCACTGCGGCAACCCAGGCGGCTGTGAGCCATAGACCGATGCTTTTTCTCATGGTTGTATGTCAATTAATTCGATGGTCTGGTTGGGCGAATAGTGTATCAGTTTCAGGTTTCTGTTCAGAAAACCGCTCCAGTTGCTGGCCCGTTCGAATCGGAATGTATGCTGGAACGGAAGCGTGTTTATATCAGCCAGATGTTCGTCGAACGAGGCTCCGTATCGGGCCATACCGTGCAGGAAATAGTAGCCTGCATCAAATCCCAACATTCCGAAACGGGGAAAGGAGTTGATCATCGGCTTTTTGAACCAGTATTGGAACTTTTTTTCAAACTGGGCGGTCCGGCTGTTCAGCGGGTTGCGGTAGAATGAAGTGAATACGTAGGTGTTGAACGCATAGAAATTAGTCAGTTGCGAAGCGGTGTAGGTTTGCCATTCCGGGTAACCCAGCATGCTGATACGATATTCCGGGTGTGCCTTGACGAAGTTCTTTAGTTTGGGAAACAGTTGGTTCAGCGTCTTGATGGTGGCCGAGTTCGGAATCAGCAGATTGTCCCGGAACGGGTTGAGTGCCTGTAGGATGGCCGTCTCGTCGGCTTGCAGGGGCAACGTACGTACGTTGATGCCTTTAGCGGCCAGGTTCTTTTGCAGTGTCGTTACGAAGTGCTGGCAGTCCTTGTCGTTCTCCTGTGCATCAATGACCACGTGATTGTAATTGGCGAATCTCGACAAGGCCAGTTCGCTCATCTGGTTGTACTGGTCGGTCTTTGTCGTATTGATGGCGTAAATATACGGATTCGTATAGAACTCGTCGCTTTGCAGTGTGAAAGGAACCACCATTTTTACCTTATGCTCTTTACAGAACCGGGAGAGGGTGGGGATTTGTTCGGCATACATCGGGCCGAAAACGATGTCCAGCGGTGTGTTCGACAAGCCCGACAACACTTTCTGCATATCGGCAGGCGATGTTCCCGAGTCGAAAGCATGAATTTCTACCGACGTCCCTTCGTGCTTTACACTGTCTGCCGCCAGCAACAGGCCTTGGTAGAATTCCACCATTTTCGCCCCCCTGCTGTTTTTTTCTTTCAATGGCAGGATCACGGCCATACGGATCCGTTTCATCGGTGCCGTGACCGGTTTGGCCGGGAAAAGCTCCGCGTTGCTGGGTTGTGCCGGTGCTTTGGGAGTGCTTTGGGCAAACGGTATACAAATAAAGGTACCTTTTTTCAGTTTATACCCCGGTTGAGTCATTTCCGGGTTGGCGGCAATGATTTCCGCTTCGCTGATATTGTATTGCCGGGCTATGCGGGACAGTGTTTCCCGTTTGGCCACTTTGTGCATCTCCCGGCAGTTGGAACCGGCAAGTCCCTTTGGCCGGTTATCGGGCTGTGCGGCAACGGTCGACGAAGCCTCCGGCGTCGGCGTTTTGCCTGATGCTGCCGGTATGACAATGACTTTTCCGGTCTGGAAGTTCTCGGCCGAAAGGCCGGGATTGGCATTGCATATATCCTCGGCGGACACTTTGTATTGCTGAGTGATGCGGTACAGCGTCTCTCCGGCGGCTATCGTATGGAAGCGTTTTTCCGTCTGTCCGTTCGGTTTTTGCGGGATGCGCAATTTCTCGCCGGCCCGTATGCCCGATTGTGCTTCGGGGTTCAGCTCCAGAATGTGTTGAGGTGTAGTGCCATAGACTTTGGCAATGGAATAAACGGTTTCTCCTTTGGCGATGGTATGTGTGAAATACGTAGTCTGCGCTCTGAGCGGAATATGAAAAAATACAAGTGTCGCGAGCAAAAAGAAGGTGCGATTCAAGCGTTTCATAAAAAAGTCTTTCTTTCATTAACAGGCAGCAAATTTAATGAAAAAAAGTGGTTATCTTCATCGGAAAGCATTATTTTTGCACAAATATTGGTATATGAATAAGGTTATTCGTTTAGGGTTTCTGTGTGCTTCCGTTTTTATAGCTTCGGTAGTGGAAGCGCAGGAGGTATATCCGTCCGTCAATCCCGAAGCGGTGTATGAAACGTTGGAAGGGGAGATTGACGATGCATCCAGCCCCCAGTCGGCTCCTGTCGTAGGGCATTTTACGTCCAATGTGGCTGATTTGGGCGATTACGAGGTACGTTACGAGTGGAAAATATATGCGCCGGGTATGGAGTCCGCGCCTTTGGTCCATCGTTTTGATGCGGATATAGACTATACTTTTACGCAGAGCGGTACGTTTTATGTGCAGTTGTATGCCACTTTTGTGGCCGGTCGCGATACTATCCAATACCCGGAAGAGGGAGAAGCCAATCCCTTCGTGGTGTCGATCAGTGAATCGAAACTGGAAATGCCGAATGCGTTCTCGCCCAATGGCGACGGCTATAACGATGTGTATAAAGCCAAAGAAGGTTATTTGTCTATCGTATCCTTTAAAGCTACGATCTTCAACCGTTGGGGGCAGAAGATCTATTCGTGGAATGATGTGGCCGGCGGATGGGACGGGCGTTTTAACGGTAGCGTTGTGAAGGACGGTACTTATTTTGTTGTGGTGGAGGCTATAGGAGCCGACGGTCGCAAGTATAAGATAAAGAGGGATGTAAATGTGTTGACCGGTTTTACGAAAGACGGTTCAACCGTTTCGGGACAACAGTAAGCAATGGATAACGAAACAGAAAAAATAAATGTCTACGGCGCCCGGGTGCATAATCTGAAGAATGTAGACGTGGAAATACCGCGAAACAGTCTGACGGTGATAACGGGACTGAGCGGAAGCGGGAAGTCTTCGCTCGCTTTTGATACGATTTTTGCCGAGGGGCAGAGGCGGTATATCGAGACATTCTCCGCATACGCCCGCAATTTTCTAGGCAATCTGGAGCGGCCCGATGTGGACAAGATAACGGGACTGAGCCCGGTGATTTCCATCGAGCAGAAGACCACCAACAAGAATCCGCGCTCCACGGTGGGGACAACTACCGAGATCTATGATTTTCTGCGCTTGCTTTTCGCGCGGGCCGGTGAGGCTTTCTCCTATCGTTCGGGGGAAAAGATGGTGAAGTATACCGAAGAGCAGATTCTGGATTTGATTCTGAAGGACTACGGCGGGCGGAAGATCTATCTGCTGGCTCCGCTGGTGCGTAACCGTAAGGGGCACTATAAAGAGTTGTTCGAGACCGTGCGCCGCAAAGGTTATCTTTATGTACGGGTGGACGGTGCGATTACCGAAGTGACGCACGGCATGAAGGTGGACCGCTACAAGAACCATGATATAGAGGTGGTTATAGACCGGTTGAAGGTACAGGACAAGGACGATAAACGCCTTCGTAGCAGTGTGGCCACGGCGATGGCGCAGGGTGAAGGGCTGATGATGGTGTATGATGTGGATAACGATGAATTGCGGCATTACAGCAAGCGTCTGATGTGTCCCGTTACCGGCATTTCCTACCACGATCCCGCTCCTCATAATTTTTCTTTCAATTCGCCGCAGGGAGCCTGTCCGCGCTGTAAGGGACTGGGTTACGTCACTCTGATCGATGTGGACAAGGTGGTGCCCGACCGTTCGCTCTCGGTCCATGACGGGGCGATACTTCCGTTGGGTAAGTACAAGAACAGCATGATATTCTGGCAGATTGAGGCGCTGTTGGAGAGATTCGGCGCATCCCTGAAAACCCCTGTCGAGGAACTGCCGGACGGAGCGTTGGACGAGATTCTTTACGGTTCTGTCGACCGTGTGCGTGTGCGGGCCGAATTAGTGCACACTTCTTCCGATTATTATGTAAACTACGAGGGGCTGGTGAAGTATATCCAGCAAACCCAGGAAAACGACGGGTCGGCTACGGCACAGAAATGGGTCGAGCAGTTCTCGCGTACCACTACATGCCCGGAATGTCGGGGGTGGCGCCTCAATCAGGAGGCTCTTCATTTCCGCATTGCCGATAAGAATATTGCCGAACTGGCAGGTATGGACATCAAAGAACTTTACGACTGGATGCTGCACGTGGAAGACCGCCTGTCCGACAAACAGCGTAAGATTGCCCCGGAAATCTTAAAGGAGATACGCGGGCGACTGAAGTTCCTGCTCGATGTCGGTTTGGACTACCTGTCGCTCAACCGTACCTCCCTGTCCCTATCGGGAGGGGAGAGCCAGCGCATACGCCTGGCCACTCAGATCGGTTCGCAACTGGTCAATGTGCTCTACATACTGGACGAACCCAGCATCGGACTGCATCAGCGTGACAACCGCAAGCTGATACGCTCGTTGCAGGATCTGCGTGATACGGGGAATACGGTGATTGTGGTGGAACACGACGAAGAGATGATGCAGAGCGCCGACTACGTTGTAGATATGGGTCCACGGGCCGGACGGCTGGGGGGCGAAGTGGTGTTCCAGGGGACGCCGCAGGCGATGTTGCAGACGGACACGCTGACATCACGTTACCTGAATGGCACCTGCGGTATAGAGATACCCGCCGTGCGTCGTCCCGGAAACGGCAAAAGCCTCCGGTTGTGCGGGGCGCGGGGCAATAATTTGAAGCGGGTGGATGTGGAATTCCCGCTAGGCTGTCTGATTTGCGTCACCGGTGTGTCCGGCAGCGGCAAATCCACGCTCATCAACGATACGTTGCAACCGATTCTATCGAAGCATTTTTACCGTTCTTTACGCGATCCCCTGCCATACGATACTATCGAAGGGCTGGAGCATATCGATAAGGTGGTCGATGTGGATCAGTCGCCCTTGGGGCGCACGCCGCGCTCCAATCCGGCCACGTATACGGGTGTGTTCAACGATATCCGTTCGCTGTTTGTCAGTCTGCCCGAGGCCAAGATACGCGGTTACAAGCCCGGTCGTTTCTCGTTCAATGTGAAAGGCGGGCGCTGCGAAGCCTGCACGGGCAACGGCTACAAGACGATAGAAATGAATTTTCTGCCCGACGTGTACGTGCCTTGCGAGATATGCCACGGCAAACGCTATAACCGCGAGACGCTAGAGGTGCGATTCAAGGGAAAGTCCATTGCCGATGTGCTCGACATGACCATCAACCGGGCCGTGGAGTTTTTTGAGAACCAGCCTAATATTCTGAATAAGATCAAAGTGTTGCAGGACGTGGGGCTAGGGTATATCAAGCTGGGGCAACCTTCCACCACGCTGTCGGGCGGTGAAAGTCAGCGGGTGAAGCTGGCTACCGAACTGGCCAAGCGCGACACGGGCAAGACACTGTACATACTGGACGAACCTACCACCGGTCTGCACTTTGAAGACGTCCGTGTGCTTCTGGGCGTACTGAACCGGCTGGTGGACAAAGGGAACACCGTGGTAGTGATCGAGCACAACCTGGATGTGATCAAATCGGCCGATTATCTGATCGATATGGGGCCCGACGGCGGGCGGGGCGGAGGCGAACTGCTCAGCTGCGGCACGCCCGAAGAGGTGGCCCGGAGCCGGAAAGGCTACACCCCGGCTTTCTTAAAGGAAATCTTGTATGGCAAAACAAAAGATAAATAAAACCAATGTGGCACGCCTGCTCGACAAAGCCGGTGTGGCGTATGAACTGATCCCTTACGAGGTGGACGAGAACGATTTGAGTGCCGTGCACGTGGCCGCCCAGCTGGGCGAGGACATCGAGCGGGTGTTCAAGACAATCGTTCTTCACGGTGCACAGACAGGCCATTTCGTGTGCGTGCTGCCCGGCGAGCATGAAGTGGATCTGAAACAGGCCGCCCGGGTGAGCGGAAACAAAAAGTGCGAGGTGCTTCCGCTCAAGGAGCTGCTGCCCGTTACCGGTTATATTCGGGGCGGATGTTCGCCCATCGGGATGAAAAAACATTTTCCCACTTATATTCACGAGACGGCCCGGGCTTTCGACAGTATTTATATCAGCGCCGGGGTGCGCGGTTTGCAGGTGAAGCTGGCGCCCGACGACCTGCTCCGCGAAGCCGGTGCCTCGTATGCCCTTCTTTTCGACGCATGAAACCGCAAAGACTGCATCCGCTGATGCTGGCCGGGACGGGCAGTGATGTAGGAAAGAGTGTGCTGGCTACGGCCTTGTGCCGTATATTCCTGCAAGACGGTTTCCGGCCGGCGCCGTTCAAAGCGCAAAACATGGCGCTGAATTCCTATGTGACCCCCGACGGACTGGAGTTGGGAAGGGCACAGGCCGTGCAGGCCGAGGCCGCCGGACTGCCCTGTCACACCGATATGAACCCCTTGTTGCTGAAACCCAGTTCCGACCGTACCTCACAGGTGGTGTTGAACGGAAAACCCGTCGGTCACCGCGATGCCTACGATTATTTCCAGCGGGCGGGGCGCGATGAGCTGAGGCAGGCCGTACAGGCGGCTTTCGACCGTCTGGCTGCCCGCTACAGCCCTATTGTGATGGAAGGGGCGGGAAGCATTGCCGAAATCAATCTGCGCGATTCCGATCTGGTGAATATGCCGATGGCGCGGTATGCCGGTGCCGATGTCATTCTGGTGGCCGACATTGACAGGGGTGGGGTGTTTGCCTCCGCCTACGGCTCTATCGCCTTGCAGACGCCCGAGGACAGACGGCGCATCAAAGGCATTATCGTGAACAAGTTTCGCGGCGACCTGCGTTTGTTTCAGCAAGGCCGCGAAATGCTGGCCCGAGTGTGCGGCGTGCCGGTGTTGGGCGTTATACCTTATTATAATGACATCCATATCGAAGAGGAAGATTCGGTAGAACTGTCCTTCAAGAGCAAGACGGCTGTCAAGGGGCGGGTGAATGCGGCGGTAGTGCTGCTGCGCCACCTTTCCAATTTCACCGATTTCGACTTGTTGGAACGCGACAGCCGCGTCAATTTGTATTACACCCACAACGTGCACGAACTGGAGAAAGCCGACATCATCCTGTTGCCCGGAACCAAGAGCACGCTGGCCGATCTGTATGAGCTGCGGAGCAGCGGACTGGCCGACGCAATCCTGAAAGCCCGGCGGAACGGCGCCACGGTGATGGGCATCTGCGGCGGCTACCAGATGATGGGGATGGAGGTGGCCGACCCCGACGGTGTGGAAGGAGGTATTCGCAGCCTGCCCGGATTGGGACTGCTGCCTGTAAGAACGGTGATGCGGGGTGAAAAATTAACCCGGCAGGTGAGATTCCGGCTGTCGGCGGAGGACGGTGAGTGGTGTAGGGGATACGAGATCCACATGGGAAGCACCGTGCCGTGCGACGGAACACCGGCCTGTCCGCTGGTTTATCTGGAAGACGGAACCGCCGACGGTTTCCGGGTCGACGGGCGTACTTTCGGTACGTATGTTCACGGTATACTGGACAATCCTTCGGTCATCAACCGCCTGCTGGCTTCTTTTGCCTGTGGGACGGCATCGCCCGTCACCGATTATGCCGCTTATAAGGAAGAGCAATACGACCGTCTGGCTGCGCATGTGCGTGCTCATCTCGATATGCCGCTGCTTTACCGTCTGCTCACGACTTCCTGACCCCTCGCATTTGTGTTTCTTTTTCTTTGCGGGGCCGTAACTTGCCGTTTGGGGCAGCAGCATTTCGGTTGTTGACCGGCGAATGTTCACATTGCACTTTGATTTATACACTTCATGCCTTGATGTATACGTATCGTGATTCGTTCCGTACACATCAAGGCATGATTCGTACAAACGGACAGCCAATCGGTAAGAAATACTGCCGGAGGGAGCAAGAAACGGAAACCCCGTCCGCAGTAAGCCGTCTATTGGATCCTAAGTGTGCAGGTATACGATCCGTACCCGCACCAGTAGCCTTTGCCGCCGATGATGTTCGACTCCAGATTCCGGGCATAAGGGAAAAACAGATTGGAAGAGAAGTTCTTCAGATTGGCGTAGCTCGTCCAGAACCGATAGGGGCGTCCGGTTGTAAAAGATTTCGGCCGGTTGCCACATTGGCAACCGGCCGAAATAAACAGAAAGCTGGGAGACCGCGATTTCCCGGATGCGGGAAGCGGTTTCCTTTAGGATTTGATATTGGCTTCTTCCAACTTATAGCCGTATTTCTTGTCGGCGGCTTTCAGCAACACGGCCACGAGCAAAGACAGCACGGCGATTCCCGTGAAGATGCACATCGGCAGGGTGTAATCGTAGATGATGTTTTCCTTTCCGCCGATGGCTTCTTTGCCTACGATGCAATAATTCTCAAGCACATTGCCGATAAGGGCGGGGATGCCCCACAGGCCGATATTCTGAATGAAGAAGATAAGCGCATAGGCCGTGCCCAGCTGTTTCACGGGGAAAATCTTGGCTACGCTGGGCCACATGGCGGAAGGCACCAGGGAAAAGGCGATTCCGAGAACGATCATCAGTACGATGGCTACCCAGGCGGCGTGGATGAACGGCAGCGAATAGATGCAGTGTACGAAAATAAGCATGGCGGCGCCCAGCATCATGATGCTGGCGGCTTTGCCTTTTTTGTCGATCATACCTCCGAAAACGGGGGTGAGGAACAGGGCGCCCAATGCCGGCAGTCCGGCAAAGATTCCGGCCACGTCTTCGTTCACGCCGTATTTCGTAATCATCAGTTCCGTAGCGAATTTCTGGAAAGGGAACACGCAGGAGTAGAACAACACACACAGCAGGGCGATAAGCCAGAAGCCGGGGTTACCGATGACGGAGGCTACGTCTTTGAAAGAAAACTTCTCTTCGTCGGAACTTTCCGTACTGATCCGTACCTGGCTGTCCAGCTTTCTGTCCATGAAGGTGAAGACCAGGAAAGACAGGAAACCGCCCACCAGTACGACGGCGCCTATAAGCAACGGCGTGTCGAGCGCCCATGATTTAGCCACGGGGATGGCCACGGCATAAGCGGCCTGGGAACCGATGCGGGCCAACGCCACCTGTACGCCCATTGCGGTTGCCATTTCTTTTCCTTTGAACCATTTGGCGATGATCTTAGTGACGGTGATGCCCGCTACCTCGGCACCTACACCGAACACGGAATAGCCGGCCGAAGCCATGAATACGTCCAGTTTATAGCCCATCACCGTGTCAGTCGTGCCGCCGTATTGGGTGATGGCGATGTACTCGGCTATCGTTCCGCCTACCATTAGGACGGTAGACAGCAGACCGGTGAAACGGATGCCGAACTTATCCAGGATCAGCCCGCCCCAGATGAGCATCAGCAGGAAGACATTGAGAAAACTGTAGGCTCCGGTGAAGAAACCGAACTCTCCGCTGGTCCAGTGGAGCTGGCTTTCGAGCATACTTTTGAGAGGGGCCATGACATCGTTTACGTAGTAAGCGGCCATCATGGTAAAGGCGACGATGAAGAGGGCCGACCAGCGTGCCCAGGTTTTGTCGTTGAGTTTTTCTTGCATGATAAATGTTTATTAAGTTTTACAGATTTTTCATGAATGTCAGGAGCCGGTTATTTCTTCAGCCAGCGGTCAAGCCAACGGAAGAAAGTACGCTGCCAGAGTACGCCGTTCTGCGGTTTGAGCACCCAATGGTTTTCATCCGGGTAGAGCAACAGTTCGGCGGGAATGCCGCGCAGGATGGCGGCGTTGAAGGCCGACTGTCCCTGCGAACTGAGAATACGGTAGTCTTTTTCGCCGTGAATACACAGGATCGGAGCATCCCAACGGTCGACGTACAGGTGAGGACTGGTGGTGAAAGCGTTGCTCTTTCCGGTTTTTTCGATGATGGCTGCCGGTTGCCGGCCGTCGTTTCCGGGGGCGGCGATGCCCTTGCGCCAGGGAGCGGCACCCAGATCCCAGTTGGGGAACCACATCTCTTCCGTCTCTACATACTGCTGCTGGGTGTTAAATATGCCGTCGTGAGCGATGAAACATTTGAAACGTTTGTCGTGATGACCGGCCAGCCAATACACGCTGTAGCCGCCGAAACTGGCTCCTACGCATCCCAGGCGGTCTTTGTCTACATACGATTCCCGGCACATGTCGTCGATGGCGTCCAGATAGTCCTGCATGCAGGCTCCGCTGTAGTCGCCGCTGATGGCTTCGAGCCATTCCATGCCGAAACCGGGCAGGCCCCGGCGGTTGGGAGCCACGACGATATAGCCTTGCGAAGCCATGATCTGGAAATTCCAGCGGTAGCTCCAGAACTGGCTGACGGGCGACTGCGGTCCGCCCTGGCAGAAGAGCAGGGTGGGGTATTTCTTTGACGGGTCGAAGTGGGGCG
This sequence comes from uncultured Paraprevotella sp., assembly GCA_910584955.1. GTDB lineage: Bacteria > Bacteroidota > Bacteroidia > Bacteroidales > Bacteroidaceae > Paraprevotella. Next base: position 16,554 of record CAJUDC010000031.1, read on the forward strand.
GATAGACAACCCAGCACAGCTTCTTCTTGCCGTCTTTCGTATCTACCCAGCGTGCTTTTACCTCGCCCATGGCGATACGGTCCGTGAAGTATTTATTCTCTTGAGTGAGGCGGGTCACTGTGGCCGGTTTTTTGCCGTTCGGGCGGATGGTGTAAATGTCGTCGGGAGCGCTTATGCTGTGCCGCTTGGTCAGTAGGGTACCGGCATTGAAGGCGACGGAAGCGTAATCGTAATCGCCGTCGGTGAGTTTCTTTACCCGCCCTTGCAGGTCGGTGGCATACACCATCGTGGTGCCGTGCCATACGCCGGTGAAATACAGCGTGCGGCTGTCATCGTCCCAGCAGAAATCATCCACACCCGATTCGAAAGACTCCGTTACATACGTCTTTCGGCCACTCGACAGTTCCAATACGCACAGGCGGGTGCGGTCGCTTTCGTACCCGTCGCGTTCCATGCTGAGCCAGGCTATCCGGCTGCCGTCGGGAGCGTATTGCGGATTGGTGTCGTAGCCCATGTTCATATCCGTCTCGTTTTTATTGATGGGCTGATGTTCCATTGACAGGGTAGCGTCGATCGAGGGTTCGCGGTAGTCGGACGGTTTGCACAGGTTGGTGGTGATACCGGTTTCGATGTGGTACAGGTAAATGTCGCTGTCGGTGCTGATGGCATACGCCAGACCGGTCTTTTTGCGACAGGTATATACGACCTTCTTGCTGTCGGGACTCCAGCAGAATTGTTCGCTGCCCCCGAAAGGCAGCATAGGACATTCGTAAGGTTCACCGGCCAGCATGTCCTTGGCGGCCCCGACGGAGGTCCCGTCGAACGGAGCAACGAACAGGTGCGGGATGGTGGTGACATAATGGTCCCAGTGCTTATAGTTCAGATCGGTGATGACCATACCGCTGGCCAGGGGAAGGTCATCGTATTTTTTTTCGATGGAAGTATATGTGTCAACCTCTTTTATCAGGACAATATGCTTTTCGTCGGGGGAGAATTTGAAGCCCCCGATGTCGTCTTTCTCTCGGGTCAGTTGTCGGCGGTGGGTGCCGTCTGGATTCATTTCCCATACCTGACTGCTTCCGCCTTCGTTGCTGAGGAAAGCGATTTTGGTGTTTCCTTTGATAAAACACGGCTCGCTCTCGCTGGCGGCGGTTTGTGTCAGCAGGACGGGGGAGGTTCCGTCGGCATTCATGAGATAGAGCACGGTGTGGCTTTTGTTCTGTTGTACGCTGTAGTAGCTTACGGTGTACACAATTTTTTTCCCGTCGGTTGATGCGGCAATGCTGCCGATACGTCCCATAGCCCACAGGGCTTCGGGGGTAAGCCGGTCACCCTGCAGTTCGATCGGGTTCTTTCCGATGATACCGTTTTCGGCCTGTGAGGTCGGAACGCCGGTGTGTAGGAGTAAGGCTGCGGCCATAATCTGTAAGGTTTTCATAGATTTACAAAAAATAAATCATTCCGAACGCAGCCATGCCGTGTTCGGAATGATGGATGGAGTGATTATTTATTTCTGTTTTCTTTTTCGCTGTTCCTCAAGCATCTGCTGTTGTTGCTTCTGCAGGGCTTCAAGGCGGGCCGCCATGCCCGATGCTTTCTTGGGATTGTTTTTGTTGGCCTGGTAGTTGGCTTCCAGTTTGGCCAGCAGTTTATCGTCATCGGTGGTCTTGCGCAGATACCACATGATGAGGATGCTTGACAAGCCGGACAGGAAATAATAATAATTTAATCCCGAAGAGTAGTTGTTGAACATGAAGAAGAACATGATGGGCATGAAGTACATCATGTATTGCATTACTTTCATCTGTTGGGCCTGTTCGCCCATCATGCTGTTCTGCTGTTGGCGCATGCTGATCCATGTATTTACGATATTGGTCAGGCAGAAGAGCAGACAGAAGATGCTTAAATGGTCGCCGATGAGCCATATATCCTTGCCCCACCGGATGACGTCGTCATAGGCGGACAGGTCGTCGGCCCAAAGGAAACTTTGTCCGCGTAGCTCGATAGCATTGGGGACGAAGTTGAACAGGGCGATCCAGATAGGCATCTGTATCAGCATGGGCAGGCAACCGCCCATCGGACTTACGCCGTACTGACTGTACAGTTGCATCATTTCCTGTTGCTTCTTCATGGCGTCTTCCGGCTTGGGATATTTGGCGCTGATAACGTCCATCTTGGGTTTCAGCACCCGCATTTTGGCGGAAGACAGATAGGATTTCTTGGTGGTGGGATAAACAAGTAGCTTTATAAATAAGGTAAGCAACAGCAATACCACTCCCATTGAAAGTCCCCAGCTGCTCAGCCAGTCGAACAGATAAAGAATGAACCAGCGGTTGATCCATTTGAACAGTGGCCATCCCAGATATACAAGGTCCTCCAGATCCAGTTCTTTGTCGCTCAATGAGAGTTCATTGGTCTGTTGCAACAAATGGTAATTGTTGGGGCCGAAATAGAGCTGCATCTGCGTGGGAGTGTTCCCGTTCGGATCGAAGAACGTCTGCATATTCGCCTCATACAATTTCAGATACCCGCTGGCCTGGCTTTGCGGCGTACTGGCCAGCGAAGTTCCGGTAAAATCCTGGTGGGCGATAAACACGCAGCTGAAGAACTGGTTTTTGAAAGCGATCCAATCCAGCGGGTCGGAGATGTTTTCCTGTTTTTCACCGGTTTCGCTCAGGTTGTCCGATCCTTCGTTCTTTATCTTATATGTGAGAGCGGAATAGCGGTTTTCGAAATCGAATCCCTTCTCCTGCTGGCGGGCTTTTTCCATCCATTCGATGTCGATGGTTTTTAAGGAAGGGGCAAAAAGATGAGACAAACCGTGGGCTGTTACGGTGAAATCCACCATATATGAATGGGGCCGTAATTTGTATTGGAAGTCAAGTGACCCTCCGTTGGCGGCTGCCAGACGCATCGTTACGGCAGAATCGCTGGCATGGACGGGAGTAAAGAAGAAATTGCTGGAGACGATGTTCTCGTTCTTTCCCGTCAACATGAGTTTCATGGAGGCGTCCTGCTTGTCGAAGAGGATGACATTACCGCCTGCGCGGCTTTTATATTCTTTTAATTCAGCTTCTTCTATACATCCGCCACGTGTGCTGAGCGTAAGTTTCACTAATTCGTTCTGCAAAATCACCGGCTGGCTTTCCCCCATGCGGCTACTGTGGAAAAGGGAATTGGTATCCATCGCGGCTTCGGCTTCTTTCAATAGCTCCAATGCTTCTTTTTCCTTTTGGCGGGCCGTCTCTTTCTGTTGCTCTGCGACGGCAATCGAATCTTGTATGTAGCGTTGCCGCAACTCCGCTTCGCTGGGACGGCTGAAATAGCTGAACCCGATGAGCACGGCAGCAATCAGGATAAATCCTGTAATTGTATTTTTATCCATGTATGTCTCTGTTTTCTAGAACGGATTTAGTTTTCTTTATGCGTGTGATTTTGTTTTTGATTCTCGATGGAAGCTTTTACGAACGAGAGAAACAAAGGATGCGGTTTAAGCACCGTACTGCTGTACTCGGGGTGGAATTGCGTGCCGATGTACCATTTGCAGGCGGGGATCTCTACAATCTCAACCAAGTTGCTTTCCGGGTTGATGCCTACGCATTGCATGCCGGCTTTTTCAAACTCCTGCGTATATATGTTGTTGAATTCGTATCTATGCCGATGTCGTTCCTGGATTTCTTCGTGTTGGTATGCTTCGAAAGTGCGGCTTCCGGCACGTACCGTACATTCATAGGCTCCCAGACGCATAGTGCCTCCCATTTGGGTAATGTTTTTTTGCTCCTCCATGATGTCGATGACATTATGCGGAGTTTTTTCGTCCATTTCGCGGCTGTTGGCATCGGCATATCCTAGTACATTGCGGGCAAATTCGATCACCATCATCTGCATGCCCAGGCAAATACCGAATGTGGGAATGTCGTGTGTGCGGGTATATTCCGCCGCTATGATTTTACCTTCGATGCCTCGCTGTCCGAATCCCGGGCAGATGACTACACCTGCCATTCCTTTTAACTGTTCGGCTACGTTCTCGCGTGTCAGTTTGCCGCTATAGATGAAGTGTGTCTTTACCTTGTAGTCGTTATATGTGCCGGCGTGGGCCAATGACTCCAGAATGCTCTTGTAGGCATCTTGCAGGTCGTATTTGCCCACTAAAGCGATGTTCACGATCTCCGTGGCTTTCTTGCGACGGTCCAGGAACGAACGCCAGGGACCTAATCCCGGCGTTTCCCCTACGGGCATGTTCATCTTACGCAAGATGATGGCATCCAGCTCCTGAACCTGCATACTGAGTGGCACTTCATAGATAGATGGCATATCCAGACTTTGAATGACAGCCTCTTCATCTACGTTGCAGAAGTGGGCTACTTTCTTGCGCAACGAGGCGTTCAATTCGTGTTCCGTACGCAATACAAGAATATCGGGTTGGATACCCAGACTTTGCAATTGCTTGACGGATGTCTGGGTCGGTTTGGTCTTTAATTCTTTGGCTGCGGCCAGATAAGGCACATAAGTAAGGTGCAGGTTGATGGCATTCTTGCCGAGTTCCCAACGCAACTGCCGGATGGCTTCCAGAAACGGAAGAGATTCGATATCGCCTACCGTTCCGCCTATCTCCGTAATGACGAAATCGAACTTGTATTTCTGTCCCATCAATTTGATGTTACGCTTGATTTCGTCTGTGATATGGGGAACCACCTGGATGGTTTTTCCTAAATAGTCGCCACGGCGTTCCTTTTCAATAACGCTTTGGTAGATACGTCCGGTGGTTATGTTATTGGCCCTTGTTGTCTGTATACCCGTAAAACGTTCGTAATGGCCCAGGTCCAAGTCGGTTTCCTGGCCGTCTACCGTCACATAGCATTCGCCATGTTCGTAGGGGTTGAGCGTACCGGGATCGATGTTGATGTACGGATCGAATTTCTGAATGGTAATGTTATAACCTCTGGCTTGCAGAAGCTTGCCTATGGAG
>CAJUDC010000032.1 GCA_910584955.1 uncultured Paraprevotella sp.
GCAAACAGTCTTCGGCCTGCTTCAGACTATCGGCAGCCATGGCCTCCAGTCCTTGCCGCACATAGTCATCGTAGGTCTGTGCACCGGCGGTTCCTCCCGGCAGGCACAGCGCAAAAGCGATCAGGATCTTCTTCATAAAACAGGATTTTTCGGCGGGGCACAAACACGGACGGCCCGCAACGTCCGGCTGCAAAATTAGAAAAAGCCGTGCATTTGCAAAAGCATAGGTACGTTTTTATCGACCGAAAGCATAAAAAGAAGTCCGCATACTGGTATCGGCATGCGGACTTACCTTTATTTTCTCCCGCAATCGGTTACAGCAGATTTTCAACGTCGGCCACAATCTGCTCTTCCGTCAGACGGTTGGCTCGCAGCACCTCCTGCACATCGTAACGGTCGATAAACTCCTTGCGTACGCCGTAGTTCATCACTTTCATATCCGTCGGACCGTAGAAACGGGCTATCTTCTCGCCGAATCCACCGTCGAGCACGCCGTCTTCGAGCGTCACCACCACCCGATGGTTTTCCTGCAAACTCCGCATCAAAGCTTCATCCACCCCTGTCGTGTAGCGCGGATTTATCAGTGTAGCTTCTACTCCGCAGCATTCTTTCAACCGGTCGGCCACAGCCTCTCCCAATGCAAACAGGTTGCCCAAAGCCAGGACGGCAACCTCCGAACCGGCACGAACCGTGTGATACACATTCAGTCTGCCGTAATCGGCTTTCTCCGTATCTCCGCCGTCCCAGGTCCCTCCGGCCGGCACGCGGATGGCCACCGGATGTTCGTTCTGCCGCAGGCTCCATTCCAGCATAGCCAGATACTCGTCCTTACCGGTAGGCGCCAGGTAGACCATATTCGGTATGTTGCTTATCAAAGGAATATCGAACAGACAAAGATGGGTGACGTCGTTCATGGTGGACAACGAACCGCCGAACACGAGCAGAACGGCGGGGTTGCGGTTGATGCAGAGGTCTTGCGAAAGCTGGTCGTACGCCCGCTGGACGAACGTACTGTACACTCCGAAAACCGGTTTGGCTCCGGCAGCGGCAATTCCCGAAGCCATGGCTACGGCGTGTTCCTCGGCAATGCCTACGTCCACAAACTGGCGACCGGCCTTCGCACGGCGTTCCGGCGTAAAACCGATCAGGGCCGGAGTGCCGGCAGTGATCGCCACCAGCCGGTCGTCTTCACGCATCTTGTCCAGCAGATATTCAGCCGTAAGCGTTCCGTAGTCTTTCCCTCCGCCGGATGCAGCAGCAGACATGCCGGTCTGCACATCGAAAGGCGCACAGTAATGCCATTGCTCTTTGTGCTGCTCCGCCGGCAGATAGCCTTTTCCCTTTTGGGTGTTGATGTGCACCACCACTGGGTGCCTGGTGTCTTTCACGGCGGCGAACGCCTCGATGAGAGCCTCCACGTTGTTGCCCTCCTTCACATATCGGTAGTCCAGCCCCATCGCTTTGAAAAAGTTGCAGGGACATTGTCCGTCGCTTTCCCGCAGTTCTTGCAGATTACGGTAAAGGCCGCCGTGGTTTTCGGCTATGGACATCTGATTGTCATTCACCACGATAATCATGTTTGTACCCAATTCCGCCACATAGTCCAGCCCTTCGAAAGCTTCTCCTCCGCCGAGCGAGCCGTCACCGATAACGGCGATGATATTCTCCCGTCCGCCCATCAGATCGCGCCCTTTGGCCAGACCGCCGGCCAGACTGACCGACGTAGAAGTATGTCCTATGACAAAGAAATCGTGTTCGCTCTCACCGGGTTCGGAATACCCGGACACGTCGTCGTAAGCCTCGGGACGCAAAAAGGCATCCTTCCGACCGGTAAGCATCTTGTGTACATAGCTCTGATGCGACACGTCGAATACAATCTTATCGTGCGGGGAGTCGAACACGAAATGCAGCGCAACCGTAGCTTCTACCATACCGAAATTAGGACCGAAATGACCACCGTGCGCACTGAGTTTGTTCAGCAACGCGGTACGGATTTCCCCACTCAAGGCCGTCAGTTCGACCGGTGAAAGCCGCTTTACGTCGGCAGGCGTTTGAATCTGTTCAATATACATATATCTTTTGTTTTTAGAATTCGTATGTGCAAAGATACAGCGAAAAACAAAAACAGTCCATACCTTGATTACAGATTCCCGTCTCTCTACTCATTTTTCCTTTAGTCACCAAAAAGGCGGGAACAGTCTTACACCGTTCCCGCCTGCTATAGCGTTCAACCTGCAACGTCTCAGGCCTTCCGAATATACTCCACAATCCAGGCGCCGACTTCTTTCGTACCGTATTCGGCACCGCCTTCCACCTGAATCTCGGGGGTGCGCACATGAGCGTCGAGCGAAGCGTTCACAGCCCGACGGATGAGCGTACCCTCTTCCTTGCAACCGAAGTATTCAAAAAGCATGGCCACCGACAGAATCTGCGCCAGCGGATTGGCTATATTCAGCCCTTTGGCCTGAGGCCACGAACCGTGAATAGGCTCAAACACGGGTGTGTGCTCTCCGGTAGAAGCCGACGGAAGCAGACCCATCGAACCGGTGATGCAGGAACCTTCGTCGGTCAGAATATCGCCAAATGTATTTTCCGTCACCATGACATCAAAGAATTTAGGCTCTTGGATCATACGCATGGCGGCGTTGTCCACGTACATATAATCCGTCTGCACTTCGGGATAGTCGGGAGCCATCTCTTTTGCCACCTGTCTCCACAGTCTACTGGATGCCAGCACATTGGCCTTGTCCACCACCGTCAGGTGCTTGTTGCGTCGCATGGCATACTCATAAGCGACCTTCAGGATACGTTCGATCTCGGGCCGGGTATAGGCATTGGTGTCGTAAGCCCTTTCATTGTCCTGATACTTCTCCCCGAAATACATACCTCCGGTAAGTTCCCGGATGCAGATGAAATCGGCTCCCCGTACCAGCTCGTCTTTCAAGGGCGATTTGTGCACCAGGCAGTCAAACGTCTCTACCGGACGGATATTGGCAAAGAGCCCCAGCTTCTTCCGCATCGCCAGCAAGCCCTGCTCGGGACGAACCTTGGCTGTAGGGTTATTGTCGAATTTCGGATCTCCTACGGCAGAAAAGAGCACGGCATCCGCCTGCATACAAGTCTGATAGGTTTCTTCAGGAAAAGGATCACCCACCTTGTCGATGGCATCCGCTCCGCAAATCGCATAACTGTAGGTTACTGAATGACCGAATTTCTCGCATACGGCGGACATCACATCCACCCCCTGCCGGGAAATCTCCGGTCCGATGCCATCACCTGGCAATACGGCAATTCTAAAATTCATTGTTCTTCGTATTTAAAGTTTATAGTTTTCATACCGGTTTTGCATAGTCCTTTTCAATCTGGTTGAGCATCCTGATAGTGGCTTTAATGGCCGCCTCCGTCTGGTCGCCGTCCAGACCACGCGTGCGCCATTCCCGGTCCTTCCACACCCACGTGATGGTAGTCTGAACCAAAGCGTCGGTGCGTCCGCCTCGCGGAATGGTCACGACATAATTGCTCAACATAGGAAAATCACGCATCAGTTTTTGCTTATAAATATGGCGCGTAGCGCGCATAAAAGCATCAAATTGTCCGTCGCCCAAAGCGTTTTCCTCATAGGCCTCACCGTTGATTTCGAGTTTCACACTGGCTACCGGCCTCAGCCCGTAAGCTTTGGTTACTACGTAACTCAACAGGCGCACGTTGTCTTCAACAGTGGTGTGTTTCAGAACATCCGCCACGATGAAAGGCAAGTCATCCTGTGTGATAAGCTCTTTCTTGTCGCCCAGTTCGATGATGCGGTCCGTCACCCGTTTAGTCTGCTCCAAGGTCAGTTTCAGGCCCTGTTCTTCCAGATTCTTCAGGATATTGGCCTTTCCGCTGTTCTTGCCTAAAGCATATTCCCGTTTGCGACCGAACCGCTCCGGCAGCAAGGCATTGCAGTACAGGTTATCCTTGTTGTCGCCGTCGGCATGCACACCGGCCACCTGCGTAAACACGTTCTCGCCCGTTATAGGCTGGTTGGGCGGGATAGCGATGCCGGAATAATCCTCCACCAAGCGGCTCACCTCATTCAAACGGCTCTCGTCAAGCATCGTACGTGCGTTAAACTGGTCTTTCAGGATGGCCTGCACACTGGCCAGCGGTGCATTGCCGGCCCGCTCACCCAGGCCGTTCACAGCCGTATGTATGCCCCGACAACCGCCCAATACGGCAGCCAGCACATTGGAAATGGCGAGATCATAATCGTTGTGGGCATGGAAATCGAAATGCAGATGCGGGTAACGGCGCACCATCCGGCGCATATAAACGAGCAAGTCGCGCGGATTAAGTATACCCAATGTGTCGGGCAACATGAACCGTTTCACCGACGTATGTTGCAAGGCATCTACCAACAGGAACACGTAATCGGGAGAATCCTTGATGCCGTTGCTCCAGTCTTCCAAGTAGATATTCACCCCGATACCCAACTCATCGGCATAAGCCAGAGAGCGTCGGATGTCGGCAATATGTTCTTCCGGGCTCTTCTTGAGTTGTCCGAGGCAATGCCGCAACGAACCCTTGCACAACAAGTTGATGTTCCGGCAACCGCAAGCATTGATCCAGTCGAGCGATGTGTGACCGTCTACAAAGCCCAACACCTCCACACGGTGCAGACAACCGGCCTCCTTCGCCCAGCGGCAGATAGACGTTACCGCCTCCATCTCTCCTTCCGATACCCTGGCGGAGGCCACCTCGATCCGGTCGACATTCAAATCCTGCAACAGGGCACGGGCTATCATCAGTTTTTCGTGAGGCAAGAAACTGACGCCGCTCGTCTGCTCTCCGTCGCGCAGCGTCGTGTCCATGATCTCCACATTAACCACTCTCTCCGCCATCTTATTTCAGAAGGATGAATTACGCTCTTCCCATGCCTCGATCTTGCCCTTGTTCTCCAGCAAGAAGTCAATATCGTCGAGTGCATTCATCAGGCAATATTTTTTATACCCGTTAATCTCGAATCTCTCGCTCCGCCCGGTAGCTTTGTTCGTAACCGTCTGGTTCGGCACATCTACCTCGACCTGCATCGCGGGGTCGGTCTTGATACTGGCAAACAGCTCAGCCAGAAAATCCTCGCTCACCACCACAGGCAGCACAAAGTTATTCAATTCGTTGTTCTTGTGAATATCGGCAAAAAAACTGCTGATCACCACCCGAAAACCGTATCCGGCTATGGCCCACGCCGCATGCTCGCGACTGGATCCGCTGCCGAAGTTCTTACCGGCCACCAGAATCTCACCCTTATACGTCGGATCGTTCAATACAAACTCCTTATTCAGTGTACCGTCGGCATGATAACGCCAGTCGCGGAACAGGTTCTCGCCGAAAAACTTCTCTTCCTTTGTAGTCGCTTTCAAAAAACGCGCCGGAATGATCTGATCGGTATCCACATTCTCCAACGGAAGGGGTACACACGTGCTGGTAATTATATCGAATTTCTGTTTCATGTTTTATTCCTCCTTGTATTATAATAATGTGCGGGGATCCGTTATCATCCCGGTAACAGCAGCAGCGGCAGCCACCAGCGGACTGGCCAGTACGGTACGTGCCCCCGGACCCTGGCGCCCCTCGAAATTACGGTTGGATGTAGAAACCGCCAACTTACCGCCGGGGATCTTGTCGTCGTTCATCGCCAGACAGGCCGAGCAACCGGGCTGACGAAGTTCGAAACCGGCCTCCTCAAAGACCTTATCCAATCCTTCGGCCTTGATCTGTTCGGCCACCATCCACGAACCGGGTACCAACCAGCAGATCACATCGGCAGCCTTGCGACGCCCCTTGACAATGGAGGCAAACGCCCGGAAATCTTCTATACGACCGTTCGTACAGGAGCCGCAGAAAACATAATCCACCGGAGTTCCCAGCAAACACTGACCGGGTTCAAACCCCATATAGTCGAGCGACTTACGATAGGAAGCCTGCCCGGCAACCGGCACGGTATCCAGCGCCGGGATGCACCGGCTTATGCCCATCCCCATACCGGGGTTGGTGCCATACGTCACCATCGGCTCGATGTCGGCGGCATCAAACGTCACCTCTTTGTCAAACACGGCATCCTCACCGCTCTGCAGCGTCTTCCAATATGCCAGTGCTTTCTCCCATTCCTCGCCTTTCGGAGCGTATTCACGCCCTTTGATGTATTCGAACGTCACTTCATCCGGCGCAATAAAACCGCCTCTGGCTCCCATTTCGATAGACAGATTGCACAGCGTAAGACGGCCTTCCATCATCAGACTTTTCACAACCGGACCTGCGTATTCTACAAAATAGCCTGTGGCACCGGAGGTCGTCATCCGGCTCATGATGTACAAAGCCACATCTTTTGCCGTCACTCCCTTGCCCAGCGTTCCATTCACCGAGATACGCATGGATTTGGGTTTCTGCTGCAAAATACACTGTGAGGCCATCACCATCTCCACCTCCGACGTGCCGATACCGAAAGCAACGGCGCCCATCGCTCCGTGTGTAGACGTATGCGAGTCACCGCACACAATGGTCATCCCCGGCAAGGACAATCCCCGTTCCGGTCCCACCACATGAATAATACCGTTCTTCGGATGCATCATGCCGAAATGTGCCAGACCGAAGTCAGCCGCATTCCTCGACAGCGTGTCCACCTGGGTTTTGCTAACCGGATCTTCAATGGGCTTATCCTGATCGTGCGTTGGCGTGTTATGGTCAGGCATACAATAAATATGGTCGGGACGGAAACATTTCAAGCCGCGCGCCCGCATGCCCGCAAATGCCTGCGGACTGGTTACCTCATGACAATAAAGTCTGTCGATATACAATTGTGTCGGGCCGTCGGGCACGTTCTGCACCACATGACGGTCCCAGATCTTGTCGAAAAGCGTATTTGCCATACTGTTATCTGGTTTACTTTGTTTTATTTCTTAAATTTGTTGATGCAGTCGATATAGGCCTCTACCGAAGCGGTCACGATATCGGTATTGGCTCCGAAGCCGTAATACATCACCCCGTCGTACTCCACCTGCATATGTACCTTACCTACATCATCCGATCCCTTGCTGATGGCCTGAATGGTAAATTCCTTAAGCGTCATGTGTCTTCTGATGATGTTCTTCAACGCTGAAATAGCAGCATCTACCGGACCGTTTCCACTGGCCGAAGCCTCGAACTTCTCCCCGGCAACGTCCAGACCGATACAAGCCACCGAACGGACGCCCATACCGGTAGTCACTTGCAGGTAATCCAGTTTAACGGCATGAGCAGCCGTACGGTCGGCTCCTGCCAACATCAATATATCGTCATCGTTGACCTCTTTCTTCTTGTCGGCCAGGCGCAGAAATGCCTGATAGGTATCATCCAGACGCTCTCCTTCAAGCTCCACACCCAGTACGCTCAGGCGGTGCTTCAGTGCCGCCCGACCGCTGCGGGCCGTAAGTACAATGGCGTTGTCGTCGATCCCCACATCCTTCGGATCCATAATCTCATACGTCTGCACGTTCTTGAGCACACCGTCCTGGTGGATACCGCTGGAATGCGCAAAGGCATTGCGGCCCACAATCGCCTTGTTGGGCTGCACGGGCATGTTCATCAACGAGGACACCAGACGGCTTGTAGGATAAATCTTCTGCGTGTTGATGTTCGTCTGCACCTCCAGTCCTTTATGACATTTCAGGATCATGGCCACCTCTTCGAGCGAAGTATTACCGGCCCGCTCACCGATACCGTTGATGGTCACTTCGGCCTGACGCGCACCGTTCATCACACCGGCAATGGTATTGGCCGTAGCCATACCCAGGTCGTTATGACAATGGGTGGAAAGGATCGCCTTTCCGGCTGAAAGCCCGTCCACATGCTCCATCAGATATTTGATTTTTGCCCCGAAGTCCTGTGGCAGACAATATCCCGTCGTATCGGGTATGTTCACCACCGTGGCCCCGGCTTTTACCACAGCCTCCACCACGCGAGCCAGGTATTCGTTGTCGGTTCTTCCGGCGTCCTCCGCATAGAACTCCACATCTTCCACCAGACGTTTGGCGTACTTGACTGCCGCTACGGCCCGCTCGATAATCTCCTCGCGGGTGGAGTTGAATTTATAGCGGATATGCGAATCCGATGTTCCGATACCCGTATGAATGCGCTTATGCTTGGCATATTGCAATGCCTCGGCAGCTACATCAATATCTTTCGGCACCGCGCGTGTCAAGGCGCATATCGTGGGCCATGTCACCGCTTTCGATATCTCGATAACCGAGTTGAAATCACCGGGGCTGGAAACCGGAAAGCCGGCTTCGATCACATCCACCCCCAAAGCCTCCAACTGGCGGGCTACCTGAATCTTTTCCACCGTATTCAACTGGCAACCGGGCACCTGCTCTCCGTCGCGCAGCGTGGTGTCGAAAATAAATAATCTGTCGCTCATATCTTTTTACTTTTATATTATAGCCGCATTTCATTCAAAAAGAGCCTTTCACACCAGAAAGTGGGAAAGGCTCTCATATATTGCTCACAACACTATTACGCACCAACCACACTTCCGACTACCCCACGCAGTCGAATAATCAGCCCGGCCAGCAAAATAGATGTAACAGCAGTTATCATAAATCTCTTTTTTCGTTAAAAACGTTGCAAAGATAACAAGAATAAAGCAAATTGGCAAGTAATTTAAAAGAAAAATGGCACAAAAACTATCAAACAATAACATAGAATACGTATCTTTGCCGGGTAGAACCCATTTATTATTTATGTAGACATGAAAAACAGATTTTTTTGGTTATTCTTTCTTGTAATAACCGTGTCCGGAACCATTCCGGCACAAAATTTCATCAACCTTACGCCCAAGCCCCGGCAAATGACGACAAAATCCGGAGAACTACTCCTGCCCCGGCAATTCGTTATCACTACAGGCAATCTGACCACGGAAGAGGCTGCGGAAGCAGAGAAGTTCGCCCAAATATACCAAACGGTTACGGGAACCGATGTAACCGTGGAGGCCAGCGCCGAAAACAGTCTGATCCAACTGAAGAAAGCCATCGCCAACGTGGGCGAAGAAGGTTATCAACTGGATGTGACAACCACCGGGGTGACCTTGCGCGCCCAAAGCGCCAAAGGTTTTTATTTCGGTTTCCAGACCCTCAAGAAATTACTGCCACCCAACGTCATGGCGGAGATCAGAGACGAAACCGTCACCCGCTACGCCCTACCGCTGGTGAGCATCACCGACAGCCCCCGCTTCGGATACCGGGGATTCATGCTGGACGTAGCACGCCACTTTTTCACCGTAGCGGAAGTGAAACGTATGCTCGACGTCATGTCGTACTATAAGATGAACCGCTTCCACTGGCACTTGTCCGACGACCAGGGCTGGCGGGTGGAAATCAAAAAATACCCGAAACTGACCACCGTCGGCAGCATCGCCCCCAACTGCTACGTGACGGATATGAAATACGGTCCGTACTGGACCAACCGCCCCTACGGCCCGTTTTTCTATACGCAGGAGGAACTGGCCGAAGTGGTCGCCTACGCCAAAGAACGCCATATCGAGGTGATCCCCGAAATAGACATGCCGGGGCATTTCGTGGCCGCCATGGCCTCCTATCCCGAGTTCAGCTGCTGGCCTAAAGGCAACCACACGATATGGACGTCGGGCGGCATATCGAACGATGTGCTGAACGTAGCCAATCCGGCCGCCGTACAGTTCGCCAAGGACATTCTTTCCGAACTGATGGACATCTTCCCCTACGAACTCATCCATATCGGCGGCGACGAATGTCCCACATCGGCCTGGGAAGGAAATGCCGAATGTCAGGCGCGCTACCGCGAACTGGGCCTGACAAACTATCGCCAGTTGCAGACACATTTCATCAAGGAAATGGCCGATCACATCCGGGCCAGAGGCAAGAAAGTGGCCGTATGGAACGAAGCCATCACTGCCGGCGGGGCCGACACGAAAATGATACAGGAGACGGGCGCCACCATCTATTGCTGGCAACCGGCTGCTGCCAGCGCCCAACAGGCCGCCAACCTGAAACTGAACAACATCTTCACACCCTGGGGGCCCTATTACATCAACCGCAAACAAAGCACCGACCCCAACGAACCGTCGGGAGCCGGTGACGGTACGGACAACGTAGAGAAGACCTATAACACCGTACCCGTGCCGAGCAACGTGACTGCCGCACAGGCCGCCTATTACACAGGTGTGCAGGGCACGTTCTGGACCGAGCACGTAGCCGACCGTTCGTATATGGAGTACCTGGCCCTGCCACGCCTCATCGCTGTGGCCGAAGCGGGATGGAGCCAACAGAAAGACAAGGATTTCGAAGACTTCCGCCGGCGTATGACAGCCGACAGCACCCTGCTCAACTACAACGGCTACAACTACTGCCGCCATCAGATGACGAGCGGGACAGGTACGGAGAAGGTGATGCCGAAAACATCGACCGACACCCGGAAACACTGGTACCGCATCGTGACACGGGCCACCGACGACACGCGGCGCACCCGCTGCTGGGAACTCCTGCGCGAGGGTTCGCCGCTGCTGGCCTCGTATGCCGGCAACGGAGCCGCCGCAGGCATCCTGTGGACCAACGTCCAGGCCGGCGAGGACGAAGAAAACTACGATTACCAGCTCTGGAGCTTCGAGGAGAGCGAAGAAACACCGGGACATTACGCACTGGTGTGCAAGGCGCAGCCTGCCGGCTCCATCCATCCCTCGCCCACCGCACAAAGCAACGGCGGACGCTGGAGATACGACAACAACGGCAAGCATTATCATTTCATCTTAGGCGACAACGGCTATGGCCGGGAAAACGAAGCCTACTTCTATTCCCTGCGCAGTGACAACCTGGCAGGCTGGTGGATGAACGCCTCGATGAGCGGTCAGGGACTGGCCGTCAACTTATGGACGGATCCGGCCAGCGGAAACGGAGGACAATGGGTATTCCTGCCCATCGGTGCACCGGCCGGTGCGGAGGCCATACTGGAAAAACTCGGCAATGCCCGCCATCTGCTGAAATATGCCGTCACCTACGAAACGGACAAACGTCCGGGACAATACGGGAAATCGGAAACGGAAACATTGCAGGCAATCGTACGGGATGCCGACCCGGCCGGCATGACAGCGGAAGAGCTGACCGTCTTTACCGCCCGTTTCGAAGAGGCTTACGCGGCCTTCCGCCGCTCATTCGGTTACCCCGAAGTCGGACAAACCTATAGCCTCGTCAACGCCGTGACAGGATTCGATGCCCGCATCACCGACAGCGGAAACGGCGCCACCCTGCGCCACAGCGACGAACGCTGGACCAACGATGCCTGGGAGGTGACGGAAGCCTCCTTGAACGAGGACTACACGCAAACCCTTCAACTGAAGAACACACAGACCGGACGCTTCATCGGTACGCCGGCCGCCAATGCCTCGGGCAACGTAGCCTACCCCGTGGGGATCGGTACCGCCGCCGGAAATGTGCTGTGCACTTTCAACCCGGCCGAACAGGATTTCACGATAAGCATCAACGGCAAGAACCTGTTCCCCGTATCCGCATCCTCCGTGTCCCTGCCCGGCATCATCAGTTCCGGAACCACCATCAACGGTTCCAATGCCGTGCGCCCGATGGGAGCCGCCTGGCGTATCATCCCCGTACGTATAGTGACCTACCTGTGTCGCGACGAAGACGGACAGGACCTCGGCACCTTCCGGGGAAGCATCGACCGGGACTCCGTACTGACGGAGACGACCGCACCCGTACTGCCTAACCATATCCTGATCGGTTTTGAACCTACCGACGAAAACACCGTACAGGCCGTATACCGCCGCACGGCATACAGCATCACCCTCGAATGCCGCGACACGCGGGGAGCTTTGATTTCCGTTACAGAGAATCAGTGCCCCACCGGCGAACCGTATACCGTACGACTGCCGCAACTTCCTTATTATACGTTGGAGCGTGCCGACTATGCCGACGCCACGGAGATCTCTCCCGCCGGCGACCTCCGCATCAGTGCCGTATACGGCACCACAGCCTACAGCGGCGTACGGAAACTGGCCGGTGCCGTCATCACCCCGCCCGAAGACGGCCGCAGCTATGTGCTCTACGACACATCGCCTGTAAACACCGACCGCATCGGCTACCGCTGCGTAGACCCTGACAACAGACAAGTGATGAAAACCAACACCATCGAAGGCGCTGATCCCTACAGCACCTGGACACTGGTAAAAAGCGGTTCGGGCTTCAAGGTACGCAACGAATACGTAGGCCGTTATGTGCCGCAGCTCACCACCGCCGCCTCGCCCGTAAGCCTCTCGGGCATGGGCGCCGTCTATACGTTCACCCTCAATGCAGACGGCGAGACATGGAAAATCAAAGGCCCCAACGGCGTATGCTGGGACGGGCTGGCCAGCGGTGCCCTGGTGGGCTGGAACGATCCCGGCCACCCGTACAAACTGTACGAATACTACGTTGATCCGTACTTCGAAGTGACCGTAGAGGAGACCGACACGGACGACAACGCTTTCCGCACCACCCGCACGCTGGTGCGCGCCGGCGAACCGTACACCCTGACCGCCACCGCGCCCGAAGGCTACACGCTGAAAGAGGTGCAAGGTGCCGAGGGGTTGACCTCCGTAGGAGAACATCTCACGGTCAAGGTCATATACGCCAAAGACATTTCCGACGGGCTGCAAGGCATCGAGGCCGACCGCAACGCTCCCAACCGCATCTACGATTTGCAGGGGCGCCGCCTCCATCGCATCAGCGCTCCCGGCCTGTATATCATCGACGGACAGAAAGTGCTGATCCGATAGCTTCCGAACTTGTGTCGTCCGGCAAACAAAATGTTTCCGTACGACCTGCCAACTGAACATCACGCCTCGGTCTGTACAAACCGAGGCGTGATTTGTATACACCACCGCTTGTTCTTTACAAATCAAAGCACGATGTGAAAATGCGCTGCCGACCGCAGAAGGAACACCCGCCGCTATCTTCATTTATCCCCCCGCATCCGTTCCGACAAAACCAGTCGGCACTCCCGGATTCACCCCCGAACAACAGCCCCTCACTCCCCATACACATATACTCTTCATCCTGATTGTTTGCCGTCCTTCCAGAAGCGTACAATGTCCGGCAGTTACATCTTGATGTGTACCATCCGGCACAACCTACCACCATAATCTGCACAACACGTCAGAATATTGTTATCGGTAACTACACAGCACGCCTCGTGCCCCGGAGCCACCTTACCAAAGAAAAATCAACTAAATACCCCCAAAAAGAATAAACGACATCATACAACAAAGTATGAAACAAAGCAACAGCACACATTGAAACGAGACTAGACCTTACATACCCGTGCAACCCCACATATCGTCGCTGAATATCCGTTAATTTTTATAGTTTTTCACCGAAAAGCATGGTTATGCGGCATTTTATCCGTATTTTAGCCGCAAAATATGCGTCAATAAACAACTAAAACATTGCTCATGTATTTGCACGAAAAGGAGAATTGGACAAACTTTTATTGGAATCCCGATGAGATAGCCGTACCACTGGATGAAGTGACGCGGGCACAAGGGAAATTGTACGGCCGACTGGAAGAGCTAGGATTCGAAAACCAACTGAAAGCTACAGCCGAGAACCTATTGGCCGACATCGTAGGCTCCTCGGAAATTGAAGGCATCCGCCTCAACACGGATGAAGTACGTTCGTCCATCGCAAAACGGCTCGGCATCGACAATATAAGAAATATAGCTCCTTCTCATTACGTAGACAGTGTGGTAAGCGTATTACTGGACGCAATGGAACATTACGACCAACCACTAAGCAAACCGCAACTCTGTGCATGGCAGGCCGCATTCTTCCCCACCGGAACCAGCGAAGGACACGTCATAGAAACCGGAAAATACCGAACTGGCGAGGAGTACATCGTATCCGGCATGTTCGGACGCGAAAAGATACATTATATGGCTCCATCTCCTCAGCGGGTTGACGAAGAGATGCGGAAATTTATCGAATGGTTCAATGCTCCGCATAAGATTTCACAAATACTCTGCTCCGCCATAGCGCACATTTGGTTCGTCACCATCCACCCGTTTGAGGATGGCAACGGTCGATTGTCCCGTATTCTGGCCGACATGTTACTGGCCAGGGCGGACAGAAGCCATTTTCGCTTCTACAATATTTCATCGGAAATAAACCGCGACAAAAAGCATTATTACGACGTGATAGAAAGAGTACAACATGGCAACGGCGACTTAACCGAATGGTTATTGTGGTACATCAGCACATTACAAAATGCCATCAGCAACGCCAACCGAACCATAAGCGCCACACTTTGCAAGAGCTTTTTCTGGATACACTTCGCCGAAACGCCCATCACCGAACGCCAGAAAGAGACCTTAAACCTGTTCCTCGACGGCTACGAGGCTAAGATTACTTCCAAAAACTGGGCTGCACTGAACAAATGCTCGCGCGACACCGCCAACCGCGATATTGCCGATCTGGTAGAGAAACAGATACTGATTATCGACAATCCCGAATCCAAAAGGCCTGCCTACTCCATCAATTACAGCGGTACAGACACGGACATCATATCGGATTTTTCCGACCTCTCCGTCACTCGGGAAGGTGATATATTTTACCTTTCGGCCTTATATAAAGGGAAAAGAGTCTGTGAACAAATACTTCGTCTTGACGCAGAACGCATAGAAAAAGGGGAAATCAGTCCGCAACAGCTGGTGGGCAAATATCTCTCTTACCTCACAGCAGACAAATAAATGAAGATAACCTCATATAAAACTCGCTACCGGAATACGGAAAATCCGGTAGCGAGCACCTAAAGATTTCTGAATATGACAAATTCAGATTACCAACTTTTCAGGCCATGATGTTCCGGGCTATGTCCACAAGTATGTCCGAAACCGTCCGAGTTTGTACAATATCCTTCAAAAGTTCCGTTGAGGTGTTTGTACCCCCAATAACCGGTACAACCTTTACACTTAGAACACCGGTTTCTTGTTTTAACGAACGTCTTGTTGGGCGATTCTGATGATGAAGCCATTACTACCGAGGACGTTACCACTGTGGCAACAGCAGCAAAGCATAACGCAACTATTAAAACCATTTTCTTTTTCATCTTTAAATCCCTGATACGTGTCGGGCGCAACTTCCATTTGTTGTCACTATATATCTGTTAGTCATTTGATACATGTTTGGAAATGTATCCCGTGCCATGGCAATATGAGCACCTACTCTTAACCGTTCTTGTCTGCCCATTACCTAAATATATCGTCCGGTAATTGAAACCGCCATTGCAATTCCCACATGACACCCGTTCTGTGCGATAGTTGTTCACATTTTCTGGAGTAACGTAAGAGCCATCCCTAGTTACAATACCTTGAACAGGCTGGAACGGGTTGGACATTATCTGCTGCTGTACACCATTAGCTTGGTCACGATAGAATTGCAAAATCTGCAGCTGCATCATCATGTTCTGCATCTTCATCGCATTGATTTGTTGCTGCTGTTGCCAACACCACATTGGAGAACCTGCACTATAATCGAGCATAACACTCTGAGCATGAGAAGTATTTGATCCAACAGTTAGCATCATAATAAACAAAGCTTTCCATAAGAAAATCTTTTTTGTTGTTTTCATTATTATATACCCTATACGTGTCGGGCACAACTATTACTTAATTACTGTTAATGTGAAAAAGGCGTGCAACCATTCTTTTCGCTTGTTACTTATCCGGTTACCGCCAAGTGACCTTACGCACAACAAGCACAGAATGGTTCACGCCTTATGAGCGTGAACCTCCAGACTGCTCGTTCTCGTGCGTTGAATATTGGCGGTATTCGATAAGTGAGAACAAGAGCTAAAAGCTCAATATCTTAAGTTCTGAATGGAAACGCTTTTCCGTTGTTTTTATTTTTGGCCACCCTTATACCGGGGGACCGTGATTAACAATCTCTGTGGAACGGCGCTCCTGGAGCGACCAGGTTCCCAACGTTTCTCTACTTCACTGTCTGTTTCTTTCTTCAAGTTTTAATTGTTTATACTATAAATTCATATAGACGTGAGAAAACCGCGATTATCTGCAGTCCACCCTATCTGCCTGCAAAAATAAGAAATTAATAGAAACCACATGCACAAAAGCACGACTTTCTACTATTTTATCATGAATTTATAGATACGCCTTATCGGCGAGCACACTTCAACATGTACCGATCCATACAATATATCAAGCTCTCCCTACAGCATACATCACCTAACACAAAAATCCCCCCGGCATCATCCGATGCAACTCACAGCCAACGTTGACCACCAGTCCGATGTGCTTATTCGGCTACATCATCTTCCGACCGGCCTGTAAGCACGCTGGGAAACCACCGGTTGTTCCACAACCATGTACTGTTGTCGTCCGTTTGTCCTCACCCTATCATCCAATCTCATAGCCGCTATGACGACGAACAGCCCCAAATGCACCGACGGTCGTCTATCCGTCTGTATTCTCCGCAATTATGCAAGGACATTTGCAACAAATAATCCGGCTGTAATCGCCAACAAATGGCCAAAATCATTGGTCGCCTCGGAAATCTTTTGTATTTTTGCCGTTGAAATACGAAATACCGTAAAAAGATGAATATTTTAGAGTTAAGCGAACAGGAAATCGTCAGACAAAGTAACCTGAACGAGCTGAGAAACATGGGCATCGACCCCTATCCTGCTGCCGAATATCCCACCAATGCGTTTTCAACAGACATCCGGGCTTCCTTCAACGAAGAAGAAGAACCGCGTCGGGTTTGCATCGCCGGACGTATGATGAGCCGCCGTGTCATGGGCAAGGCATCTTTCATCGAACTACAGGATTCCAAGGGACGCATCCAGGTATATATCACCCGCGACGACATCTGTCCGGGAGAGAACAAAGACCTATACACCACCGTGTTCAAGAAATTGCTCGATTTGGGTGATTTCATCGGCATCAAAGGCTATGTGTTCAAGACACAGACCGGGGAGATCAGCGTGCACGCACAGGAACTCACCGTTCTGGCCAAGAGCATCAAACCGCTCCCGATTGTAAAGATGAAAGACGGAGAGGTGTACGATTCGTTCGACGATCCCGAATTGCGCTACCGCCAGCGTTACGTAGATCTGGTTGTCAACAACGGTGTTAAGGAAACATTTCTTAAACGGGCGCAAGTGCTCAAAACCATGCGCAGCGTGCTGGACGAGGCCGGATATACCGAAGTGGAGACGCCCATCCTGCAATCCATTCCCGGCGGTGCCAGTGCACGCCCTTTCATCACGCACCACAACTCACTCGACATAGACCTGTATCTGCGTATCGCAACCGAACTTTACCTGAAACGCCTCATCGTGGGCGGTTTCGAAGGTGTGTACGAGATCGGCAAGAACTTCCGCAACGAAGGTATGGATAAGAGCCATAACCCGGAGTTTACCTGCATGGAGCTGTATGTTCAGTATAAAGATTATAACTGGATGATGTCGTTTACCGAACAGTTGTTGGAACGCATCTGCATGGCTGTGAACGGAAGTTGCGAGAGTGTGGTGGACGGTCAGACCATCAGTTTTAAAGCCCCTTTCCGCCGGCTGCCGATCTTGGAGGCCATCAAGGAGAAAACCGGATACGACCTGAACGGAAAAAGCGAAGAGGAAATCCGGCAGATCTGCAACGAGTTGAAGATGGAAACGGATCCCTCTATGGGAAAAGGCAAGTTGATAGACGAAATATTCGGTGAATTTTGCGAGGGAACTTTCATCCAGCCTACCTTTATCACGGATTACCCGGTAGAGATGTCGCCGCTGACCAAGAAGCATCGTTCCAATCCGGAACTGACCGAGCGTTTTGAGCTGATGGTGAACGGTAAGGAACTGGCCAACGCATATAGCGAGCTCAACGACCCACTGGACCAGGAAGAACGTTTTCAGGACCAGTTGCGCCTAAGCGAGAAAGGCGACGACGAAGCAATGTTCATCGATCAGGATTTTCTGCGCGCCCTGCAATACGGCATGCCTCCCACATCGGGTATCGGTATCGGTATCGACCGTCTGGTCATGCTCATGACAGGACAGACCACCATCCAGGAAGTTTTGTTCTTCCCGCAGATGCGACCGGAAAAGAAAGTGCCCAAGGACGGCGCCGCTCCTTATGTGGAAATCGGCATACCGGAAGCCCTGGTACCCGTGCTTCAAAAAGCCGGTTATAACCTGCTGAACGATCTGAAAGGGGTAAATCCGCAGAAAGTGCAGCAACAAGTGGGTGAAATCATTAAAAAGTACAAACTGGATATAACCAAGCCCTCCGTAGCGGAATGGACGGAATGGCTTGAGAAACTCAATTAACGGAACCAAGCATTCGTCATGGAGAATTGCGGAACCATAGCCATTATGGGAGGCGGTAGCTGGGCTACCGCCATCGCCAAAATGATGCTGGAACAAAACGATTCCATCTATTGGTATATGCGGCGTGACGACCAGATCGAAGAATTTCGTCGTCTGGGACATAATCCGACTTATCTGACAAGCGTTCACTTCGATGTGGACCGCATTCATTTTTATTCCGATATAAATAAAGTGGTGGAGAACGCGGACACCCTGATATTCGTCACTCCTTCACCCTATTTGAAAAGTCACCTGAAGAAGCTACGTACCCGGTTGCGTGACAAGTTCATTGTCACCGCCATCAAAGGCATCGTTCCTGACGAGAATCTGGTGTGCTCGGAGTACTTCCATCAGATATATCATGTGCCTGATGAGAATCTGGCCGTGCTGGGAGGCCCCAGCCATGCCGAAGAAGTGGCCTTGGGCCGGCTCACATATCTTACGGTAGGTTGTGCCGACGAGCAGAAAGCGCAATGCTTTGCCGATATGCTTTCGAGCGAATACGTAAAGACAAAGACCAGTAACGATGTGATCGGTATCGAGTACGCCTCGGTCCTGAAAAACGTATATGCCATTGCTTCCGGCATCTGCCACGGATTGAAATACGGCGATAACTTTCAGGCTGTACTCATCTCGAACGCCGTACAGGAGATGAACCGTTTCCTGAAAACCGTACACCCCATCGAACGGAGCATCATCGATTCGGTATATCTGGGCGACCTGCTGGTGACCGGATATTCCAACTTCAGCCGTAACCGCGTGTTCGGTACCATGATCGGTAAAGGATACAGTGTAAAGAGCGCGCAGATCGAGATGGAGATGATCGCCGAAGGCTATTTCGGAACCAAATGTATGAAGGATATAAACAAACGGCTACACGTGAATATGCCCATTTTGGATGCAGTTTATAACATCCTTTACGAACGCATTTCGCCCAGTATCGAAATTAAGTTGCTTACCGACTCATTCCGATAGAATAGTATGACAATTATAAAAGTGTAAAAAGATGGAGAACATTAAATTAGACATTACCAAAGCGGTTCAGTTTCTGAATGCAGAGACCTTGGCTGCTTACGAGCCACAAGTGAAAGCCGCCCAGGAAGCCTTGGAAAACGGCACTTGTCCGGGCAACGATTTTTTGGGATGGCTGCATTTGCCCTCGTCCATTAGCCGTGAATTCATAGCCGAGCTGAATGCAACGGCACAGGTGCTGCGGGAAAACTGCGAAGCGGTTGTTGTTGCAGGTATCGGCGGCAGCTATTTGGGAGCACGTGCCGTTATCGAAGCATTAAGCAACAGTTTCCAGTGGTTGCTGGCCGACGGCAAGCATCCGGTTATCCTATTTGCCGGAAACAATATCGGTGAGGATTATCTGGCCGAACTATGCGACTATCTCAAAGACAAGAAATTCGGTGTTATCAATATATCCAAGAGCGGAACCACGACAGAAACGGCACTGGCTTTCCGCCTGCTGAAAAAACAATGCGAAGACCAACGTGGCAAAGAAATGGCCCGCAAAGTCATCGTAGCCGTAACAGATGCAAAGAAAGGTGCCGCACGTACCACGGCTGACAAAGAAGGCTATAAGAGTTTCATCATACCGGACAACGTAGGAGGACGGTTCTCTGTATTGACTCCCGTAGGGTTGCTCCCCATCGCCGTAGCCGGTTTCGATATTGAACAATTGGTGGCCGGTGCAGCAGATATGGAAAAAGCCACCGCTCCCGAAGTGCCTTTTGCAGAAAATCCGTCGGCATTGTATGCTGCCTGTCGCAATGCGTTGTATCACGAGGGCAAGAAAATAGAAATCCTCGTCAACTATCAGCCCAAACTGCACTACATGAACGAGTGGTGGAAACAATTGTACGGTGAATCGGAAGGTAAAGAGAACAAAGGAATCTTCCCCGCTGCCGTAGACTTCACCACAGACCTGCACTCGATGGGACAATGGATTCAGGAAGGCGAACGCACCATTTTTGAGACGGTGATCAGCATTGAGGAATCCAACCACACACTGCTATTCCCATCCGATGAGGAAAATCTGGACGGGCTGAATTTCCTGGCGGGCAAGCGTATCGACGAAGTTAACAAAATGGCCGAATTGGGCACCTTGCTGGCCCATGTGGACGGAGGTGTACCCAACATGCGTCTCGTCATACCGAAACTCAATGAATATTACTTGGGACAGATCATCTATTTCTTTGAGAAAGCATGCGGTATCAGCGGCAACCTTTTGGGCGTGAACACGTTCAACCAACCCGGCGTAGAAGCATACAAGAAAAACATGTTCGCGTTGCTCAACAAACCCGGATATGAAAAGGAAAGCGAAGCTATCCGCGCCAAACTGAACAAGTAATCGCATGATGTACGAAAAAGAAAAGCTAAACTATCTACAGCAACACGGCTTTGAGGCAACCCGCCTCAAAGCCGTGCTGTTTGATATGGACGGAGTCTTGTTCAATTCCATGCCCAACCACGCTTACGCCTGGAGCCACGCTATGACACAGTTCGGATTGAACATGACGGCCGAAGAGGCATACATGCACGAAGGACGCACGGGAAGCGGCACCATCAACATCCTGACCCAACGCTATTGGGGACGCAACGCTACCGAGGAGGAAGTACAACGTATTTACCAGGCTAAAGCGGATGTATTCAACGAATGTCCCGAGGCAGAAAAAATGCCGGGAGCCGCCCCCTTATTAGATAAGGTGAAAATGTCGGGATGCCAACCCGTAGTAGTAACAGGATCCGCACAAACCTCCTTGATAGAGCGCTTGAACTTAAATTTTCCCGGAATATTCCGGAAGGAATTGATGGTAACCGGTTTCGATGTACGATTTGGCAAACCCAATCCCGAACCTTACTTGATGGGAATGAAAAAAGCCGGTATCCGTCCTTGGGAAGGGCTGGTCGTGGAAAACGCTCCTTTAGGTGTACAGGCAGGTGTGGCGGCTGGTCTGTTC
>CAJUDC010000033.1 GCA_910584955.1 uncultured Paraprevotella sp.
ACGAAGCGTTGTCACCCGCATCCGGCAAATACACTTTTCGTACCTCCGCCCCCGGAGCCGTGACTGGGCAAACGAGTATGCTCCCAAACATATATTCGTCTTTCAGGTCCCACACATTCTTATCATTGGCAAAATCAAACGGAAGCATTCGAACCATCGTATAGTCATGGACAGTCTGTGCACCGGCCATACTGTAGATGTACGGAAGGAGCGTATACCGCAGGTTTATCATCTTCAGGATGGCATCATAATACTTAGTATCCGGTTCGCCGAAACGCCATACCTCACGAGGGGTATCCGTTCCATGGCTACGCAATACGGGCATAAATGTCGCCCATTGAAACATACGGGTATAATATTCACGGAAAGCCTCGTCGTTGACTCCTTTAGGGAACCGACCTTTTACAAACCAACGGTTGTCGCTACGAGTAAAAAACGAACCGACGTCAATCGTCCAATACGGATTACCGGTCGCTATATAATTAAGTCCCGACGGGATTTGCTGACGAAAAGATTCCCACGAAGCATGGGTATCGCCATTCCACACGATAGTACCGTAACGCTGCTGTCCGGCAAATCCCGAGCGGGTCAGATTCACCACCCGCTTCTGCCGAGATGCGGCACGTTGGTTCTCATAAATGCCTTTTGCATGGTACAACGAATAAAGATTGCATTTGTCAGCTCCCAGACAATCGGAAAGCACATTCTTATTAAGTTGCCAGCGTCTTTCATGACTGTCCCATCCGTAACGCTGACCGTCTACGGTTTCCGCGATATTGCCCCAGTCGGCGTCAAGCGGTTCGGAACTGTCACACCACCAAGCATCAAAGCCGTTGGAGAAGAACTCCTTGTCGGCATACTCCCAATACAACTTACGGGCCTCTGGATTAAAGGCATCATAAACCGAGTTCCCCAGCATCCATCCTCTCTTCTGAAAGTCAGCCTGCTGCGGATTCTTCATCGGATTAGGCCAGATACTAATCATAATTTTGGCATGAAGGGCATGAACCGAATCAGCAAGGGCTTTCGGATCGGGATAGTGTTTCCGGTCCATCTTCATATATCCCCATCCTTCGGGCCAATAGTTCCAATCCTGCACCATCACATCGATAGGGATATGACGCCGCCGATATTCCGCAAGGGTACGTAATATGTCGTCGCTGCTCACATATCTCTCCTTCGATTGGATATACCCGAACATGTATTTGGGCTGTAGGGATACCCCGCCGGTCAGATAGCGATATTGCGCCACCACTTTATCAAGATTATCCCCCTTCATGAAGTAATAATCCAACTGGTTCGCAGCATCGTATTCTATTGTGGCATCTTCAAACTTCATGGCACATCCCGCATCGAAAAACAGTCCGTAACCGCCGGTTGAAACCAACACGGGCATCGCAATTTTCAGATTATGCTGTACGAGATACACGGTCTTACCTTTAAGATCCATATAATCTTCCATGTGCGAACCCAGTCCGTAGAGCGATTCATCACCAAATACAAAATGACAACGATAGCGTGTGTAACACCCCGTTGTATCGCGGCGCAAAACATTTTTGACCGTCACCTTCCCGTTGGCCGTGTCGACGATACGCGCCGAGTTATCATCATAAACCACATTCTCTTTTACCACCGTTTCACTTTCGCGGGGATTACCCAAATGTTCATGAAGAATAACCCGACCGCTCTTAGGTTCCCTGAACACTACGGCCAAAGACGGCTTCACGACTTCTACCGTGAGTTCCGACGACCGATATATAATAGCAGTATCTGTTTCGATAACCTTGACCGGTACCTTTTTCTGCGGATATACACACACACCGGTATGGTTTCCCTCATAATTACCGTTAGCATCCCATTGTATACGCGCTATCGATGGCGTTATAAAACGAATGCGTGGAAGTTTATCCACTTTTGCCGTCGCAACCGATACAGACAATGACAGGAGTATCACTCCGATTGAAAATAAACAGGTATAAGATTTGTACATGATTGATTAGGATTTATCACCATTTCTTGTTTGCCCCCTAGTCGACAATAGCCCGAATCCATCTGCCAAGCATTTTATGACCGACAACACCATATTTGCTTTTGCAATTATACCTGGCACCGTATGTCTCCTCCCCTCCTTCACTGCAGCGCGAATAGCGGGGCCGTACGCCCGTCGGGTTATCACATTTCCATTGAACAGCCGTTTATAAAACGCAAATTATCATTTTTTACCGATATGGACAAAAACCGGTCTTATATTTAGTTTTTTTTAATTCTGCCTCCAGCGCACACTATAGTCACCCAGCCCGCTTTAGCTTAAAAAGCCCAAGCCGAGCCGGTATCCTCACGACAAAAAAAGCCTGCCTCCATACGCAAACGGAGACAGGCACGACAAACGTCTTGGGGATGCTGCAAAGCAAGTATGCTTTGTATCCGAACTAAAAATAACGACGGTTGCGAAAAAAAAGAATTACCGGATGCGACGATAACCGTAAACGGCCCGGTCGCCCAATTCTTCTTCGATGCGCAGCAGTTGGTTGTATTTAGCCATACGGTCGGTACGGCTCAGCGAACCCGTCTTTATCTGTCCGCTGTTGGTGGCTACGGCTATATCGGCAATAGTCGTGTCTTCCGTCTCTCCCGAGCGGTGCGAAGTCACCGTTGCATAACCGTGCCGATGGGCCATTTCGATAGCATCCAGCGTTTCCGACAGTGTTCCGATCTGATTCACCTTGATCAATATCGCGTTGCCGCATCCCGTTTCTATACCCCGGGCCAGAAACTTCACATTGGTGACAAACAGATCGTCGCCCACCAGCTGGCACCGCGCTCCCAACCGTTCGGTCAGATTCCGCCAGCCTTCCCAGTCGTTCTCCGCCATACCGTCTTCGATGGAATCGACAGGATACTTTTCCACCAGGGATTCCAGATAAGCGATTTGTTCTTCGCTGCTTCGTCTTTTCCCTTTTTCTCCTTCAAAAAGCGTATAATCATACACTCCGTTCCGGTAAAACTCCGAGGCGGCACAGTCCATGCCGATCGTCACATCTCGTCCGGGTTCGTAGCCGGCCTCCCGAATAGCTGCCAGAATACTGTCCAACGCATCTTCCGTCCCGGCCAATGCCGGAGCAAAACCTCCTTCATCGCCTACCGCCGTACTCAGACCGCGCCGGTGCAGCACGCTCTTCAACGCATGAAACACTTCGGCTCCCATGCGCAGTCCTTCCCGGAACGAAGCGGCACCCACCGGTCGGATCATAAACTCCTGAAAGGCTATCGGTGCGTCGCTGTGTGAACCGCCGTTGATGATATTCATCATCGGCACCGGCATCACGTAAGTATTCGTCCCGCCCAGATAGCGGTAAAGCGGCATACGGAGATAAGCGGCGGCGGCCTTTGCCACAGCCAGCGAAACGCCCAGCATGGCATTGGCCCCCAGGCGTTCTTTGGTGGGCGTACCGTCCATGGCCAGCATGACCGCATCTATCGTCCGCTGCTCCAGCACCGATGTCCCGACCAAAGCCGGTGCAATGACGGAATTCACATTTTCCACCGCCCGCAACACGCCCTTACCGCCATAACGCTTTTTGTCGCCGTCCCGAAGTTCCAGCGCCTCGTTCTCGCCTGTCGACGCTCCCGAAGGAACCGATGCCCGGCCGCAAACACCGCTTTCCAGCCACACTTCCACCTCTACGGTAGGATTGCCTCTCGAATCCAGAATTTCTCTTCCTATAATCTGTTTGATTTTCATAAAGTTCTCTTGTTAAAAATGATACAAATCGGGCCCGTTCCGCTGCCAATGCAACCGTCCGAGCCCCTGTTTTCCTATCGCATCCGCCGGCTGTTCCTGCCGGCGCGTATTTAATAATTCGTCTTTTTCACTTCGAAATGAGCTTGCGGATGCAGGCAGGCCGGGCACATATCCGGTGCCTCTTTCCCCGTATGGATATAGCCGCAGTTACGACACTGCCAAACGGTCTCTTCCTCCTTTTCGAACACCTTGTGATTCTCCACATTAGCCAACAAAGCTTTGTAACGCTCTTCGTGCCCACGCTCGGCCACGCATATCATCCGATACATTTTGGCAATCTCCGGAAAGCCTTCCTCTTCGGCCACGTCGGCAAATTTCGGATAATCCACCGACCATTCCTCATGCTCTCCGGCCGCTGCGGCTTTCAGATTCTCCGCCGTGGTGCCGATCACTCCAGCCGGATAAGAAGCCGTTATCTCCACACTGCCGCCTTCCAGCCATTTGAACATACGCTTGGCGTGTTCCTTCTCCTGATCGGCCGTTTCGGTAAAGATGGCGGAGATCTGTTCGTAACCTTCTTTTTTCGCCGCACTGGCAAAGTATGTATATCGCATTCTTGCCTGTGACTCTCCGGCAAACGACTTCAGCAAATTCTTCTCTGTTCTGGTTCCTTTAATTGACTTACCCATGAAAATACATTTTAAATGTTCTGTAATCTTTTTACTTTCTCTGCGGGCAAAGATAAACGATAAATCGGCACGGACATTCATTCGGAAAAATAAAAAAACTTATCGTCCCGTTAAATGTTGTTACTCACTCACAGACAGTTTCAGCCGCTGTTCGGGCATCCCGACCGAGCGTTCAAAAAAAAGACGCCGTTCCCGTTTGTATCGGGAACGGCGTCATGCTTTCTACAGCCTTTCCAATGCAGAGGCCTTTTCCTTTATTTCTTCCTGCACTTCATCGCACCGCCGGCTGTCCGCCCCTGTGCTTTCACGATATACGTCCCTTGGGGGAGCGCCGTAGCATCTAGGGTGGCCTGGATATCCTTGTTCGCACAAGCAAAGTGCGCCACCACCGCACCGGACAACGTGCAAACCGTGCATTCCACGTTCTCGTCCTGCGGCACCTGGCTGATTCCGGTAGCCACCGCTACACGCAGAATCCCTTTGTCGATGTCCGAAGTGTCCCACTCGCATCCTTCTCCGGGCGATCCCAGTTCCAGAACGGGATTCGAACTCACGCTGTTGCTTTCGGCTGTCCACAGCACCAGTTCCGTACCTACCGGCAACGTCAATCCTTCGTACACATCCACTTTCAGTGTGCCTTGCAGCCTCATCACGCCGATGTTGGCCAGACTGGTATACCAACGGTTGCTACGCACATAAATGCGCAACACGGAACGGGGAGCGAAACTGACATTCTTCCCGCCGAAATCGATCGTACCGCTCATCGAAGTCTCCGTCACACCGGGACGTACCGTACCGCCGGCATTCACCGTCACCGTATTGCCCAAACGGCCTTGCCCGCACAGCGTGGTCCCGTTGTTTACTTGAAGCGTACCCGTCCCCAGCATGGGTTTGGTCGCCGTCTTGTTATCCAGACAGAGCGCACCGCCCGACACCGTGCAATTGCCGGTGAAGTCGCTGATACCGGTCACCTTCATCGTCCCGCTGCCCACCTTATTAAATTGGGTGCCTTCGCCGGTAATCGAACCGCCAAACGTAAAATCGGTGTTCAGCGAACCCACCGCCCAGGTGTTCACACCCGACTTGGCCCAGGGTGCCAATGCGCCCAACTTACCGGTTCCTACGACTTTACCGATGCGGAATGTCTTGCCGGAATTGGTCACGGTGACGCCTGCCGAAAGATCAAGTGTTGCATTCGGCAGTCCGTAACCGTTGTCAAGCGTCAGTCCGTTGCCGGTATTCGTCGGCTTAAGTGTCCCTTTGAAGGCCGACCAGTCGCCTTGCAGTTGCGTGCGGATCCAGGGCACATTCACACTGACCGTACCCTCACCGGTCAACCGCCCTTTATAAGTGCAACGGGAGTCCAGATTCAAGACGGCTTTCTTACCAACCGGAACATGGAAATTCACCGCATTGTTACTGTACGAATAGCTGTTATCGCTATCTTGATAGGTTCCTCCCTCCAGAATGAGGCGGTTGCCTAAGCCGATACCGTCCGCCGTCATGGCCAACGTTCCTGCTTTCAGCACCGTAGCCTTCAGTGCGTTGTCCACACTCATGCTCATCGTCCCGTTTCCCGATTTGGTCAGCGTGTCGCCCGCTATCTGTGCCTTCATCTCAAACGCGCCGCCGCAATTGATCTCACCGCCGCCGGCTCCGATGCGTACCGGAATTCCCATCGTCACGTTTCCGGTCGTTTGCAGCACCGCGCCGTTACGTATCTCAAAACGATCGGTCGCGGTGGTATAGCTTCCCAAGGCTCCCGTTGCGTTCTGTTCGTTACCCAGTACGGAAACACGGGTGGTGCCGCCGGCCAACGTCGTCTTGCCCTGGTAGGCGTTCAGATTCTTTATCGTCAGCACGCCCGTTCCTTCCTTCACCAGACGAGCCGCACCGGTTATGCGTCCGTTGCCTTGCAGCGTATAATCCCGACCGCCGGTAAACAGCACGGTATCGGGTTCCACATCACCGCCCAGATTCACCGTGAAACAGCGGGCGGCATCGTCGAACACCACCTTGTCCCCCGTCACAAAAACATCCGCATCGCCTCCGTTGCTGAAGTTGGCACAGTCGTTCAGGTTCCACAGCCCCGATTCGGCCTCGCCGTTCCAGTATATCGTGGTGGCTTCGCGCAACGCATTCACCTGCAAATAAACATTACCGCCCTCCTGCTCCAACCGGCAGTCGATACCTTCCATGCCTTCTATCTTCACAGCCGCCAAGTCACCGTTCAGCGAAGCGGCTTTCACCAGCAGATAACGCCCCGGCTCCGGTCGTTGGCTACCGGCTTTATTATGCTGTACGAAACGGAACACCGGTGCGTTATAGGCCGGTCCGTGGGCGGCAAAATTCGACGGCTTAAGTTCCAGCATCCCGTCCAAAAGCAACGTATCGGACGTTCCGTCGGCAAAAATATCAAACTCGGCCACAGCTCCGAAATTCATCGTATAGCCGGCGGCTTTCAATGTACCCCGGCTCTGCTCGCCGCCTACGCGCAACACGGAACCATATTCGGCCTTAAGCCCCTTTCCCAGCACGCCGGCGGCATTCAGTTCCGCAAAACGATTCATCCACACCGGGCTGTTCGGCAAACTGCCACTGAAATTCACCATACCGCCCCACAGATTCGTCTCGCCGCTGTAGTCGTGCGTGCCGTTCAGGTTGAGGATGCCTTCGCCCTGTTTCACCAGACGCATCTCTCCCGTCAGCCGACCTCCCTTCAACGTATAGGTGGAACGGGTGGTCGTGATATTGTCGTTATCATTGTGTCCCTCCGTATGCGAGAAAGCGTTTACCGTAAGGATGTAGGGTGCCACGCCCTCGTCCACGGTCACCTCGCCGCCGGCAGGATCGGCCAGCAGAAGGTGCTTCCCGTTACCGGCAGCCGTAATCCGTCCGCCGATGATTTCTTCACGACCGTTTGTCATCACCGGAGGCGGAGCCACGGTGATTCCTTCGGCCTTGCCCAGGAAATAGCTCACGTGGGGAGGCTGGTTATAACCGCACATCTGCCAGCATATCGCCTGACGGTACTGCATGTCGTGCAACAGCGTGTAGTTGCGCCACGGCGTGATGTCCGTTGTGGTATAGACGCGTAGCTCCATATTGTCCTCCGAACGGAGCACGAGTTCCTCGCGCCAATCGCCCAGTATATCGCCTTGCAGACAGGGGGTGTTCTTCGTCCAGTTGCACATCTTCGTTCCCGTAGCCGTGAATATCGGACTGCCTTGCCCGAATTTATACACAGCCGCCGGTCCTTCCGTTCCGTCGCCGTCCAGGCTTTCCTCACACAGGTCGCCATCCCAGTAGATACGGAAATCCTGCGTGATACCCGACCATCCGTCGGCCACGGATTTGGCGGTCACGGAACTTACCAGCCCCGTACCTACGGCTATCATCTGCGAACCCGGATACTGATCGGTAAAGTTACCGGCCATGCAACGCCCGCAGTCGCGCCCCAACGAATACCAGTAATAGATCTTGCTCGTCGTGGCATCCCGGTAATTGGCTCCCATCGCGTCCTCGTTGCAGGCAAATATCTCCTGTCCTTTGCGGTACGGATCCAGATCGCCGCAATGCTGTGCGTCGCCATGGCCCAATCCGGTGGTGGACAGTCCCCGACCGTTGTCGTCAATCACCATCGAACCGTACACGATTTCATCGCGTCCGTCCCAGTCTACATCGGCAATCCCGTAATTGTGATAGCCTTGTCCGAACCACGGGCCTAAGCTGCTCTGGTTCCAGCGCCAGCGTTCCGTCAGTTCGTGGGTGACGGGATTCACGTCGAAAGCCACCATCTTGTGCCGGGAATAGATACCGCGTGCCAGAAAGATACTCGGCCGGCGTCCGTCCAGATAGGGGGCCCCGAAAAAGAATTTGTTGCTGCGATGTCCGTACCCGTCGCCCCACGCCTTGTCGAGGTCCGTCTCTCCGTCCTCCAGGCGTTTCAGCGGAAACGGGCGCCGGTTGTAGAGCTTGCCCGTAGCGCCCTCCATGTAAAGGAGAAATTCGTCGCCGGCTGTCATATACGTCATATTGGCCGAATGCGACACCGACCAGCGGTAATTCTTCGTAATGTCGCCTATCACCGTGCCGTCGGGCAGTATGGTGCCGTCGGCAGCCCGCATCAGCAGTTCGGCCTTTCCGTCGCCGTCCCAGTCGTAAGCCACCAGATTGATCTCCACATTACTGCCGCTCACCATATTGGGACCGCAGTCTATCTGCCACAATTTCGTACCGTCCAGTTTATAGGCTTCGAAGAACACATAGGCACTGTCGTTCTCCACCGGATACAGATCGCGGTCGTCCCACGCATTGATACGCTTCACGATCAGTTCGAATTCTCCGTCGCCGTCCAGATCGGCCGTCGATACATCGTTCAGCAGATACCCCGCCGTGATATCCGTCCCCCGACGGGAATATACTCTCCCCATCGGCACGGAAAGATAGGATTTTCCCCACACACCGACCGGTTTCGATTCGGGCTGCTCCACCCCGCGCACCACGGCACGCACGGTGTACTTCGAATCCGCCGTTCCGCCGGCATCTTTGTAATTGGACACTTCCAGCGGTTCGGCATTCACTTTCACACCATCGCGGTACAGGTTGTACTTCGTGTCGTAATACTCTTCTCCCAGTATACGCCAACCGGTGTATACGCCTCCGGCCACTTTCACGGCCACAAGGCCCCGGTCGAGTGTTTCCATCGTTCGTTGCGCTCCCGCCGAAAGAAACGACAGAAGTCCGCAACATACAAGTAATGATTTTTTCATTCTATCTGTTCAGATTTAGGTTTTTCATCTGTTAGGCTGCCCGTTATGCAACGGGTATAACAAGTGGCAAATATACACTTTATCTATCAAAAACACATCATCCTCCACCCAATAAAAAACATGTTCTTGGACATATCTTTCGACCGTCCGGCCTCCTTTCTTCCTTTCATGACACGATTTCCGCCCAACAGGCTTTGATGTCTGCACACCGCACCTTGATTTGTGGAGATCATGTCGCGATGTGTAGTTTTCGGGCCGGCAGACATAAAAAAACAGGCTCACCGCACAGAAAAGCGGTAAGCCTGTATACGAATATAACGTTTCAGCGTCTTTACTTAGGAGACGGTCGACGACAGTCCGTTATTCCCACTCAATGGTCGAAGGGGGCTTGGAAGAAATGTCGTAGCATACGCGGTTCACCCCTTTCACATGGTTGATAATATCGTTGCTCACCTTGGCCATGAAGTCGTACGGCAGATGCGCCCAGTCGGCCGTCATGGCATCGGTGCTCGTCACGGCGCGCAACGCCACGGCCCGTTCATAGGTGCGCTCGTCGCCCATCACCCCCACACTCTTGATAGGCAGGAGAATGACACCGGCCTGCCACACCTGATCGTACAGCCCCCAGTCGCGAAGCCCCTGAATGAAGATGTCGTCGGCATCTTGCAGGATACGCACTTTCTCGGGCGTGATGTCGCCCAGGATGCGTACGGCCAAACCGGGCCCGGGGAAGGGATGGCGCGTGATAAGATGCTCGGGCATCCCCATCTGCCGCCCCACGCGGCGCACCTCATCCTTGAAGAGCCACTGCAACGGTTCGCACAGCCGCAGGTTCATCTCCTCGGGCAGTCCGCCTACATTATGGTGGCTCTTGATGGTCTTGCCGGTGATGTTCAGGCTCTCGATGCGATCGGGGTAGATGGTGCCTTGCGCCAGCCAGCGTGCATCGGTTATCTTACGGGCTTCGGCATCGAACACCTCCACGAAGTCGCGACCGATGATCTTACGCTTCTGCTCGGGATCGGTCACGCCTTCCAGGTCTTTGAAGAACTTGGCGCTGGCGTCTACTCCTATTACATTCAGTCCCAAGCATTCGTAGTCGTGAAGCACATTCTTGAACTCGTTCTTGCGCAACATACCGTGATCCACGAAAATGCAGGTCAGATTCTTGCCGATGGCCTTGTTGAGCAATACAGCGGCTACCGAGGAATCCACTCCTCCGCTCAGTCCCAGAATCACACGGTCGTCGCCCAACTGCGCTTTCAATGCCTCCACCGTGGTATCGACAAACGAGGCGGCACTCCAGTCCTGCCGGCTGCCGCAGATGTCCACCACGAAGTTTTTCAGCAACAGCGTGCCCTGTACGGAGTGGAACACTTCGGGATGGAACTGCACGCCCCATAGCTGCTCGCCGTCGGCCTGATAGGCGGCATTCACCACCTTATCGGTGGAAGCAATCACACGGAAGTGCTCCGGCAATGCCGTGATGGTGTCGCCGTGGCTCATCCACACCTGCGAATGCTCGTCGAATCCCCGGAACAGCGGATTTTCCTTCTCGAACGAAGCCAGATTGGCACGCCCGTATTCGCGTGTGCCGGCCGGCTCCACTTTTCCGCCCAACGTATAGCTCATAAACTGAGCGCCGTAGCAGATGCCGAGAACGGGATAACGACCACGAATCTTGTCGAGGTCTATCTTGAACGCCTGTTCGTCATAAACGCTGTAAGGCGATCCGCTCAGAATCACGCCGATAACGTCGGGATCATTTTCAGGGAATTTGTTGTAAGGAAGAATTTCGCAGAAAGTGTCCAGTTCGCGGACGCGACGCCCGATAAGCTGTGTGGTCTGCGAGCCGAAGTCCAGGATAATAATCTTCTGTTGCATGTGCTCGTCGTATATTTCGGTTTAAAGCACAAAATTACAACAAAAAATCCGGCATCGCAATTTTCGATGCCGGAAAATATATAAAGAGATTTCCACAACGCTAAACTCTTTCTCCCCGTTCCCATAACGTATAAGACGTCCGATTTTACCCTTTCAGCCACCGAGCCTCCCAACCGTTTAGTTCAAATCGGCTAATTTTTACGACTTATTATTCCCCTATTCGTGCCAAAGGGCCACGTTTACCTTTCGGAAAGCGCCTGATTCCTGCGGGGCAAGCGCTCAAGCCGTGTACGCAAGGCATTAGCATTTTCGTAGAAATCGAGCGTAACGGAGCACACCGGTTTGTGTTCGTCGGCTGTAAACAGTCTGTAGACATTATAGTTACCCGTATCTTTCGTCCCGTTTTCCTGGCTACATACCGGCACACATTCGCTCTGCACCTCCAATTCGTCCCAACTGAAATATCTCATCCGGTTATCCTCCGGCCAATTGGAAATATACATGTAATGTGTATTCCAGCACAACAGCGGGCTACGGAATTTGTGCTTTAGCCAGGCCGACTTCCACACATAGAATACCCACACCATTTCATGGCAGAGGGCACCCGCTATCACAAAGGGAACATACGCCACAGGCACAAAGAAGACAGCCAAAAAAGCAAAGAGCGTCGGAAAATGTTGCAAACCTCCTAGCGGGTTCAAGTCGGCAGCCCTATCGTATCCTGCCACCATCGCTTGCCGAAAAGCCCTGCTCCACAAACTATATTCGCAGCTGCGAACACCGGTCAGTCCCAATATATCCCGTGAAACATGCCGTTCCCAGCAACGCTGCTTTCGATTCCCCCACCATAACCATAAAAAACTAACCACGCTGCAAAGGCACCATACGTCGATACATACAAAGACTTCTATCAACACTGTCGCCCTACTGCGCTTCGAAAAAGACTTTTCTTGCCCCATATACAATATACTTTCCCTGACTTTAACTTTCTTTCGTCTGCAAAGTTACCCTATTTTTCGATAATCTAACCCATTAATACTAAATATTTAAATAAATTAATCTGATAAGAATATAGCAAAAGATACTATTTTAAAAGTTTATCTGCCGAAAATAGTGTAAAAAGGTCTGCCATGAATCACCTCGGTAACGGCAGAACCATTATCCGTGGACTTGTTGTAAGGACAAACGAGACTAAAAGGAATCTGTGCGCGAATGCAGCACCCGATGAGCCATATTATCTACAATCGGTCATAAGCTTATCGTTCCCATAAAAAAGACCGGACTTCAGAATCTTCCCCACAGACCGTCTCATTCGTATATCTTTCTCAGCCCACGACAAATCCCCATAGCAAATATCAGTACGGTCGCTCTGAGAAACAGGAATACTGTGAGCGTTACAACTATTTTCTACAGGAACTATACGATTCTGTTGCACACACGACCGGTCAGACACATGTGAGCAGAAAAGCATCGGCCTGCGCCAACGTGTCCTGCTTACCCACGTCCATCAGTCGTAAATCCGGGCACACACGGGCATAAATTGGCTCTTCGTGACACACAGACAGGTAGAAATCGATAATGGAAAACTTCGGCCCCCATGCCTCGAAGCGAGGAAACAGGCGCGACGAAATGAGATGGATGCCGGCAAAGGCATAGCGGCGACAGGCGTTTACGTCCAGATGGGGGTAAGGCGTCTTCACCTCACCCGTTTTCAAGTTGGTCCACCCCACCAAACGGTCGTCATCATCAAAAAGCAGGTAGCGCTGGGTCTGTCGCTCACTCACCAGCAACACGGCGGCTCCGGGCCGGGCCTGCCTGTAGAAGTCCCCCAAGTCAACGTTGCTCAGAATGTCCACGTTGTGTATCAGAAAACGCTCCTCCCCCATACTGCCCGCCGTGAGCAGCGGTACGGCTTGCTTGATCCCCCCGCCCGTTTCGAGCAAGCCGGCGGTTTCGTCGCTGAAAGCGATACGGATGCCGAACGAACGATGCTCCTCCACGAAACGTACGATCTGTTCGGCAAAATGGTGCACATTAATCACAATCTCCGTCACACCGGCAGCTATCATTTTCTCTATCAGTATC
Organism: uncultured Paraprevotella sp.; assembly: GCA_910584955.1. GTDB lineage: Bacteria > Bacteroidota > Bacteroidia > Bacteroidales > Bacteroidaceae > Paraprevotella. Next base: position 13,173 of record CAJUDC010000033.1, read on the forward strand.
TTCAGCAACGGACGTCCGCCTACAGGCACCAGTGCCTTAGGCATTGTATCGGTGAGCGGCCGCAAGCGGGTGCCCAGCCCGGCGGCAAATATCATGGCTTTCATTATCAGGAAACTATTAAATCGTCGGAAGGCAACGGATTGACGGGAAAAGTTTGTTCGATGCCCTGCTCGCGGTGGCAGACATGCACTTCGACACCGAACTTACGGTTCAGGTGCTCGGCCAGATGCTGGGCGGAATAGACACTACGATGCTGACCGCCCGTACAGCCGAAACAGAACATCAGATCGGTGAACCCGCGCTGTATGTAACGGGCCACATGGGCATCAGCCAGTTTATATACACTCTCCAGAAAAACAAGTATCTCACCGTCGTCTTCCAGAAAACGGATCACGGGCTCGTCCAAGCCTGTCAGTTGTTTATAGGGTTCATACCGACCGGGGTTATGCGTACTGCGGCAATCGAACACGTATCCGCCGCCGTTTCCGCTCTCGTCCTCGGGAATGCCTTTGCGGAACGAGAAACTGAACACACGTACCTTGAGCGGCCCTTTGCCGTCGTATTTGGAAAAGGTGGCCGGACCGTCCTTGACATGTGCCTTGTAGACATTCACATCGGCGGTACGGTAACCGTCGGAACGCGTCACAGTCTGCTCTTCCCGCAAGCGGAACTGCGGCAACTCGGTCAATTCGGTGAGCACCCGGTTCAAATAGGGATAAGGACAGGCACCGGCAGCAAGCAACTCGCGAAGATTCTGCATGGCCGGCGGAATACTTTCCAGAAAGTGTTTCTTGCGCTCGAAATACCCGCGAAAACCGTACGCTCCCAACACCTGAAGCACGCGGAAAAGTACAAAACGCTCCAGTGTGGCGCGGAACTCGACTTCGTTCACCTCCGTATACTGTTTCAAAGAAGCGATGTAGGCATCCGTCAATTCCCGACGCAACTCAGCGGAATATTTGGCCGACGCCTGCCACAGGAAACTGGCCACATCGTATTGTATCGGTCCCTTACGTCCGCCCTGATAGTCGATAAAGAAAGGATTGCCCGAAGGATCCAGCATCACATTGCGCGCCTGAAAATCCCGGTATAGGAAAGCCTCGCTCCGGTGTTGCGTAAGTTCCTTGGCCATGAGCTGAAAACCGGCTTCGAGTTTCAACTCATGGAAATCAAGTCCGGTGGCTTTCAAAAAACAATATTTGAAGTAATTCAGATCAAACAACACACTGGTACGGTCCATTTCGGTCTGCGGATAACACTGACTGAAATCAAGACCGCGCGCCCCCCGGATCTGCAACTCCGGCAAACGGATGATCGTACGCAACAACAAATCACGTTCGTCCGCCGTATAACGTCCGCCGGCCGCACGTCCCTTCGCCAGTGCATCAAACAAAGAACGGTCGCCCAAGTCGGTTTGCAAGTATCTCAACCCGTCGTCGGCCACAGCCAGAATCTGCGGCACGGGAAGCTTACGCAATGTGAAATGTCGGGTCAGGTAGATGAAAGCGTGGTTTTCATCGCGTGACGTTCCGACAACACCGATGGCCGTACGTCCGTCGGGTCCCGTAAAACGGTAATAACACCGGTTGCTTCCGGCACCCGGCAAGGCCATTACGGACACAGGCTCCGCTCCGGCCCACTTCTTATATAATAAGGTAAGGTGTTCCATTGTATTTATTCTTTTCTATGCCATACCGACTGTACCTTCCTGCGCACCGCCAGCACATTGAAAGCACTGACACCGGCAAACAGCAGTCCGCCCAACAAGCAAGAGGGCCACAAAGATGCTTCTTCCATCTGCGGAAACAGCATCCAGATACGCTCCATATAGAATTCGCGTACGCAGACGAGCAACAGCAAAGACAGCAGCAACACAACGGCATTCATTCCCACCGCCAGCAACTGATAGGGCAGGCTGACACGCGCCGGACTATAACCGATCAACAGGAGATTCTCAAGTTTGGAGGTATTTTTCTGCACCAGCAGGTAAATGCTCAGCGTCAAGATATAAAAGGACAGGAGACTGATGAACAATCCCACGCTCATCACAATGCCCGCCAACACTTTCAAGAAATAAGTATGGCGCCCGGCTGCCAGTTTATCGTCTTCCAACTCATATCCCTTGTGCTGGAAATAGCGCACAACGGCATCGTCCGCCGGGTTGTCTACCTCTACGATCAGACGGGTAGGTGCCGTATCGGCTCCCGGCGCATATTCGGCATTGCTCCACGCCATGAAATCGTCGGGGACAAGTATGGTATTCAAACGGTTGCTGAAACCGATGACCTTGCCTTTCACCCGTCCTTCGCGTCCCGCTCCGCGCATGACAATATCGAGATCGACCATACCGATAACACTTTCTGACAGTTGAGGAAGCGAACGCGTGCGGGCAAAGCCGAAATTATAGATGGCCAGGTAGTTGCGCGGCAGAATGATGGGCACCACTCCGCTTTCGGGCGTGAAATGCCAACGTTCGCTATCGGTATCGACAAACTGAGCGGGCACGGACTCAAAGAACATTTCGGTGCGAAACGAGGCAATGCCCTCTATCCCCATACCGGCACTCACCGTGTAGCGGCTGGCCGTGAATGCTCCTACATCTTTGCAAAAACGTTGTTTGCGTATGTCGTCCACTTCGGCCGATGTAAAAGTGGAAGCCCGTCCGCTGAATGTCCCGACCGTACCGATGCGCTTGGAGACGATAAGAAAATCTTTTTTTAGGAAGGTATCGCCCTGTGTGAATACCGGCAAAATATCGTGATACAGCTGAAAGCCGAGCAGAACGATAAGCATGCCGAACAGATTGGCGAAGAAGAAACCTACCAGTTGCGGAAGGCTGATATGCTGACGCAGCAGTTTCCAAACCAATGTCATAACCTGAATGTTTTATCGTAATTCAATCGAATATGTTTACCGACGCTCGTCACCACCATGCCGGCTTCCCGCACCCTGACTTCTTCCGTCAGCAACTCGCCCAACAGGGCGGCATTCCGGTCGTCAAGATGACTTACCGGCTCATCGAGCAACAGGAAATCGAAAGGCTGAACCAGCGCACGAATCAAAGCAACACGCTGCTGTTGCCCGAAACTCATCCTTCCTACCGGCGTATGAATTTTATCGGCAATGCCCAATGCTTCGAACCAGGCTTTGATCTTCTTTTTGCGCTTACACCCCGTCAGGCTGTTCTTGATGGCCACATTTTCATACGCCGTCAGTCCGGGAAACAGTCTGAGTTCCTGAAACAGGCAACTGATGGAACGTTTGCGTACTTCCACCCAATCTTTCACTGTCAGACTGCGGATATTTTTCCCGTCGAAGCAGATAATACCTTCGTAATCCTGTCTGTAACCGATCAGATAACTGCACAGCGAAGATTTACCGGTTCCCGAAGCGGCCTCTACCAGATATATCTGTCCGCGCTCCAAGGTCACCGTCTGATGCCAAATATCACTCTGAACATCGTTACGTGTGACGAACACGGAAGGCAATGTGTTCTTTAGTTCTATCGTATCCATTTGAGCAGTTCTTTCGTCAGATCCGTACCGTCCGGAGCATATAATTCAACATCAAGTTGTTGCGGTTCAACCGATTTTATCACCAAGCGAGTGCATATATCTTGCAGGTTCCGTACATATTGTGCATCCTTTCCTTCGGCAGCGACAGGGAGCCACGTACTTCCTTGCTGCGATAAGCGCGTCAAGTCTATCGTGACATACCAATAACAACCTTCCATTTCCTTGCGAAGAGAGGCCAGTTGCCCTTCGGGGGGGGCAACCAAGGCCGAAGATGCCAAACGCTCGTTATTGGTTACATACAGACTGCGGTCTTTCACCCCCAAATAAAAACTATAGTCTCCCATCGACAAATAGAAACGATCGTTTCCTTGTTCCTCGATCGCTAAATCGGAGCGTCCGCCCGCCGGCCGTTTCCAATCATCGGCATGCGACAGAAAATCCGTATTACGCAAACGGGCCGTCAACCGGGTAGGAATACTTACGTTACCGTCCAATCCTTCTACGCTCACTGCCACATCGCCATCTATGCTCTTAAGAATCATATCGGCGTCGATAGCCATATTCAACATGATAAGAGCCGTGCGGACACTGGGGTTCTTACGTAACTGTTCCACCAGCTTTTCTCCGTCGAGGTTGACACACGCCCACAGGAGAGGACGTTGCAGGTCGTACGCTGCCAGGTCGCCACGGATCGGTCGGAAAAGGGCCTTGATCTCGTCACAGCGTTTTTGTATCTCCGGGTGGTCGGAAAGCAAAGCAATATGCAAAGCCATCCGGTTGTCCTCCAACTGCAATGAAAATGCCATACGGACATCTTGCGGATCAACTTTAGCGGGCACATACGCCTGAGGCACGACATCAAGCCGGGTAACAGCAGTCACCGGACCGGTCTGTTGCGGAAGCTCCGCAAACAACGGGCTCCCTACTCCGCTTTCGGCTTTATCCTGCCGCAGATAAAGAAGCATTTTATAACGCAACTCATCCTGTTCCTTTCCCATAGCCGGTCCCATAACCAGCCATTTATCGTCATCGAAAGCCGCCAACCAACGGTCGGATAAGGTCGTCCACCGGAAACCGCGTTGCTCACGGACCGCACTGCACACGCCCTCCTCCGATTTCTTTTGCAGGAATTTCTGCAAAAGACCGGCATCGTCAACAACTCCCGTCACACCGACATAGTCTTCGGGAGAGACGAAAGCATATATTTTCTTGGAGAGGTCTAATCCGACAGCTTCTCCATCCGGGCCGGCAAGTCCCGCAGCTTGCAGACTGTCGGCATTCCAACCGGTCACCTTAGCCAAGGCCGCCACATCAACCGAGGCAACCGCTTTCATATCGGCCGGAAGCACGTATACATATGTTTCCGCTCTACGACACATGAACAGGCACAAAGCAGCAATAACCGCCACTAACAATAAGCCCATTCCGATTAGCGTTCTTTTCTTCATTCCAATTTCTCCTTAATTATATATACAAGGTACACAAATCAAAAGGCATTTTTCAAATGCATCAGATGCACAGCCACCAACGCTGCCGTTTCCGTACGCAGACGGCTTCTTCCCAGACTAACGGAGCAGAAACCGTGCGACAACGCCAAGCGCACTTCGTCAACACTGAAATCCCCTTCCGGTCCGATCATCACCAAAGCGTCTTTCCCGCGCTCCAAAACATCCCACAGCAGAGGTTTTCCAACAGACTGCTTCCTAGCTGAAACTGCGGTCTGCGCTTCTCCCGTTTCTATATCGGCTTCCTCATAACAATGGGCTATGAACTTTTGTCCGGCAAACGGACGCTCCACAAAATGACGAAAGTCTTCCGGCTCATTCAGCACGGGCTTTTCGGCCTTATGGCTCTGCTTCATAGCCGACACCAGTATCTTGTCGATACGTTCCGTCTTGACGGAACGCCGCTCGGAAAACCGACAGAATATAAAACTCAATTCATCAAAACCAATCTCCGTAGCTTTCTCTGCCAACCACTCCATACGATCTATGTTTTTGGTCGGGGCCACCGCCAGATGCAGACGGGCCGCCCATGCACGGGGACAAGGCAGCTCTTCCAGTATACGAAACAGGCAATGTTTGCCGCCCGTACCGGTAATCTCCGCACGGAAAAAAGAGCCCCGACCGTCAGTGAGATGTATCTCATCTCCTTCGGTCAGGCGCAACACACGCAAACAATGGGCGGCTTCTTCAGGGGGCAATTGGTTGTTCGTCCGCACATCCGGTGCATAAAAATATCTTGTTTCTTTCATTTCCTTCTTCTCAGTTCATCACGCAACTGTGATGCCAGTTCATAGTTTTCTTCTTTAATGGCTTGCTGCAAGGCACCTTTCAGCGCTTCTGTCGTAACGGAATTGACAGGAATAGAATAGGAACTTTCTCCGGCCTGACGCATATGTTGTCGTTCCAACAGTTCCTCGTCGATCCTTACAGGGCATCCGAAAGCGCACGCCAACTGTAATCCGTCCGATGCACGACAATTGCGTACTACCCGCTCCACATGATCCTGCTCGAAAAGAAGATGGCAGAAAGTAACACCGCCCTGCACTCCGCAAATACGAACCTCACACATACGAATCCGGCAACTCTGAAAAATCTGCCGCATAATACCGGGCAAAGACAATGATAAAGACGGACGCACTACACTCTGTATCTGTAAAAGCAGTTGTTGGGCAGCATCCCGTTCCATCAGCACAGGCAAGATGCGCTCTCCGTCCGTTTCACGCAACACCGCCATATAGGCTTCATTGTCTCGTGTACAACGGGTAATATCTGTTATATATAGATTCCGAAGCATAGCAAACGTCTTTTATCACGATCGGGTAGTTTCCGGCACATGTTTATAACGGAAACTTACAGCAAAGAGCAAAGCCACCAACAAAGCATAGGCCGCGAAAATATACCAACACGTAGTCCATCCGGCAATTACCTGCTCGCCCGTTGCATTCTCGCCCAACGTATAAACATACCGGTCTACTACAGCTTGCGCAGCCAACATACCGAAAGTGGCACCGAAACCGTTCGTCATCATCATAAATAAGCCTTGCGCGCTGCTACGGATACTCAAATCCGTCTCCCGGTCTACAAAAAGAGAACCGGAAATATTAAAGAAATCAAAAGCGACTCCATAGACAATCATCGACAAGACAAACAACCACACGCCGGAACCCGGATTCCCCAAGGCGAAAAAGCCGAAACGAAAAGCCCAGGCAAGCATGGCGATAAGCATGACACGCTTAATACCAAACTTACTCAGAAAAACAGGAATAAGCAGAATACACAACGTCTCGCTCATTTGTGAAAGCGAAATAAGAATATTGGCATGATCTACACCAAAAGTACCGACATAGGCTTCAATCTGTCCGAATGACGAGATAAAAGGATTGGCAAAACTGTTAGTAACTTGCAAACACATGCCCAAACACATGGAAAAGATGAAAAACAGAGCCATACGAGGCTGACGGAACAAAGCAAAGGCACGCAAACCAAGTGCATCCGCCAAGCTCTTTTTCTCATCGGAAACCGCTACCGGACAAGCCGGAAGAGTAAGAGCGTAAAGGGCCAAGACCAAACTCAATGCGCCAGACAGGGCAAACTGTCCGGCCGTCTGCTGCATGCCGCCCAAATCTACAATCCACATGGAACAAATAAAACCTATCGTCCCGAATACACGGATCGGAGGAAAGGCCTTGATTGTATCCAGCCCGGCACCCTCCAACGCCGAATAAGCCACGGAATTGGCCAAAGCCATAGTAGGCATAAAGAAAGCCACACTTAATGTATATAGACTAAATAAAGTGGTAAAATCAACTTCCGAACCTGCCGTATATCCGTAATAAGCCGTAGCCAGCATAAACACTCCCGCTAACGTATGACAGAGGCTATACACCCGCTGCCCTTGTATCCAACGATCAGCCACGATGCCCACCAATGCCGGCATAAACAAAGAAACAATACCTTGCACAGCATAATACCAACCGATTTGGCCGGCCTGCCCCACACCGGCCAGGTAACTACCCATCGAAGTAAGATAAGCACCCCATACCGCGAACTCAAGAAAGTTCATTATCGTCAATCGTACCTTCAGATTCATATGATATATCTTTTAAAAAATTATGCACAATCCATACACCTACAAAAGTAAAAAAAGTTTTTCGACTGAACGCCACTTCAAACACTCTTTTACGCTCTTTTCATATATTAATGACGATTATTCCCTATCCGGCGTTGTCCGGCAAATACAAATACGGCTTTATAAAACGGAATCTCCGCACCGCCTTAGTGTATGGGAACGTCTGGCGGTGCGGAGCGTGTCAGC
>CAJUDC010000034.1:0-9121 GCA_910584955.1 uncultured Paraprevotella sp.
GTCCGCCCCAGCAGAGAAGATGATCTGCTGACGGAAAAGTTGCAAAAAGCCTGCCGGCTGATGGACATCCGGCTGCTCGACCATCTGGTGTGGGCCGAGGGAGGTTTTTACAGCTATCAGGAACAAGGACGTTTGGAAGGATAATATAACAACATGAGTATATGGAGAAAAAAGAAAATTCACGCATAGATATGGAAGAGAAGGTGGTGGAACGGTTGAAAACGGTCTATGACCCCGAGATACCGGTGAATATATACGATCTGGGACTGATTTACAAGATTGATCTGAGCGATGAACAGGAGCTGGTGGTCGACATGACGCTGACGGCTCCCAATTGTCCGGCGGCGGATTTCATTGTCGAAGATGTGCGTCAGAAACTGGAGAGTATCGAAGGGCTGAAAACCGTCACCGTGAATCTGGTGTTCGAGCCGGAATGGGACAAGGATATGATGAGCGAGGAAGCCAAACTGGAACTGGGATTTCTGTAACGATGAAAAACGTATATTTTCTTTCCGACGCCCATCTGGGCAGTCGTGCCATACGGCACGGCCGGACGCAGGAACGCCGGTTGGTGCGTTTTCTGGATGCGATCAAGCACAAGGCATCGGCTGTGTATATGCTGGGCGACATGTTTGATTTCTGGTATGAATACAAGTTGGTGGTTCCGAAGGGATATACCCGTTTCCTGGGTAAGATCAGCGAACTGACCGACTTGGGGGTAGAGGTTCATTTCTTTACCGGCAATCACGATATATGGTGCGGTGACTATCTGGAGAAGGAGTGTGGCGTGGTGCTCCACCGGGAGCCGCAGACGGTGGAGATAGGGGACAAGATTTTTATGTTGGCGCATGGCGACGGACTGGGAGATGCCGACCGGAAATTCGGCTTCCTGCGTGCCGTTTTCCATAACAGGCTCTGCCAGCGCATGTTCTCCGGTCTGCATCCCCGTTGGGGGATGGAATTCGGGTTGTCCTGGGCCCGTCATAGCCGGATGAAACACGGAAAGGAAGGAGGGGATCCGCCTTATATGGGAGAAGAGCATGAGCCTTTGGTGCGTTATGCCAAATCGTACTTGCAGGTGCATCCGGCCATTAATTATTTTGTGTTCGGGCATCGGCATATCGAACTCGACCTGATGCTTAGTCGCGACAGCCGTGTGCTGATACTGGGCGACTGGATAACGCAGTTCACTTATGCCGTGTTCGACGGGACGCATCTTTTTCTAGAAAACTATATCGAGGGGGACACACAACCTTGAATGGCGGAACCGGAAAAGCGGTGTGTGTGCGGGAAAAACTGCAAACGGCGGCTTGGTCTGTACAGATCAAGCCGCCGTTTGTATATATCAAACCGTAGGTGGTACACATCACGACATGATTTGCACTTGTACCGAAGATGAGAACTTAAAAAAAGGCGGGCCAACCGAAGTTTGCCCGCCGTATGCCGGAGATGGATGGATTGGCGTCATTTGTTTCCCAGTCCCTCGATGATGCTTTGTGCGCCGGTGTCGCCCAGTTCTACCGCTTTTTGCAGATGACGTACGCCTTCCTCCTTTTGTTTGTTTTCTATCAGGCAGATACCCAGTATACGATGGGCGTCGGCAAAATTACCGTCCAGTCGGATGGCCTCTTTGGCGGCAGCAATGGCTTCTTGCAACTGACCTACGCGGCAGTGGACGGCTGCCTCCTCGGCATGGAACAACGGTTCTTCTGGTGCCATTTTCCGGGCCCGCTGAATGTCGTCCAGCGCCTGCTGGAACATGCGGCATTGCATCTCCGCCTGTTCGCGCTCGTAATAGAAGTTGGCGTTCACCTCGTTGCGCATCAGGTGTTCGTAGTCGTAAAGATCGGCCACGCCTTCACGCGTTTGTCCGGCTTCGATACGTGTCCTTCCGCGCAGCAGCAGCATGGGAGCCGCTTCTTTGACGTAAGGTTGGGTGAAGCAGCCCACGGCACTGTCCTGCAAAGCCAGTATGTCCTTTATATCGGCTCCGGCCATTTTACGGCACTGGGCGGCGAACAGGAAGTTTTCGGGCGAGCGCATGTTGGTCTGTTGCAAAGCCATGTATTTTTCACCGGCCGGTTCGTATTGTTTCAAGGCATAGAGACAATGCCCCTGGAGCAGGGTATAGAGCGGGAGCGGGTTGATGGCACTGGCTTCCCGGGCTTCGGACAGGGCTTTTTCCAGCGTCCAGCCGGGATAGGGCGTATCGTTCTGTCCCCGGCTCAGGGCGTAGAGCATTTTGGCGAATGAGTAGTGCAGTTCGTCGGTCTTTTCCCGAAGTTGCAGCCCGTTCTTGTAAGTCTCTTCCGCTTCGGCATAACGTCCTCGTGCGATCAAGGCCTCGGCTTTGGTAACGTATCCGTTCACACTGTTTGGAAACCGCCGGATGAAATCGTCCAGATAGCTCAGGTAGAGCGCCGTGTCCTGCGCTGCACTCAGAAACAGGAAGGTGTTGGCTTCTTCTTCCGTGTCCGGAAGGGCTTTTCGTATGTGTATGGAACGCAGGTCGTCGTTGCTGCCCGACAAAGCACGTATGGTCAGGTCGCGCCCGAAAGCCGTGCTGATGGCGTACATTTTCTTATCGCCGGCCTTGGCGGGCATTTGCAGCATGGCCATTACTTCTCCCTCTTCGTTCATCAGCGGGCAGTTCGTTCGCTTCTCGTTGGGTGCTTCGGTCAGGGTGTAATAGGCGTAGTCGCCGTCGAAGGTGGCCACGTTGACCAGCGTGTCCTCCGTGCAGCGGTTGGAAGTCTGTGTGGGATAAGGCATCACGTACACCCTCTCGTTTTTTGTCCCGATGAGCGCCGCCGGTAATAGCGAGGCCACTTTCTTATCCGTTTTTACGTGGAACTTTACGACGTTGTAGAGCGAACTGGCTCCCATGATGCTCTCCACTTCGGCGGTTTTGCCGTCGGCATCCACAACAGTGGCCCGTGCGGCGCCTTTAAACAGGTCGAAGTCGGCCAGTGCCGTTCCGCTTTCGTCGATATAAAATCCGTGGCCGGAACGCAGAAGGTCGTTCTTGTCGTTGTAAGTGATGATGTTGATCTGTGCTTTTCTTGCTTTCTTGTACCATTTGGGGTTCTGTGCGTTCAGAAACGGACTCAGGCATAGCATCCCCCCTAGAAACAATGTTTTTACGTTCATGTTGCGGAAGTGTCTTTTTTTAGTTTCAGTAAAGCTCTCGCGTTGTCTACGGCCGCTTCGGTCAGTGTGGCACCGCTCAGCATGTGGGCGATTTCCTCTATCCGTTGGGCCTCGTTGAGGCGTATGATGTGGCTGGTCGTCCCCTGTTCGTTGTCTTCTTTGTACACCTTGTAGTGTACGGCGCCCAAGGCGGCAATTTGCGGCAGGTGGGTGATGCTGATGACCTGCCGGTTGCAGGCTCCCATTTCTTGCATGATCAGGGCCATCTTCTCAGCGATATGGCCGGAAACTCCCGTGTCGATTTCGTCGAAAATGATGGTAGGCAGTTGAACGGCTCCTGAGATCATGGCTTTGAGCGAGAGCATGACGCGGGCGATTTCTCCTCCCGAGGCCACTTGTGAGATGGGCTGTAGGGTGCCGTTTTTGTTGGCGCTGAACAGAAAATTTATCTTATCGGTTCCGGTGGCGTCCGGCAGCTCACATTTCGACAGTTCCACTTTAAACCGTACGTTCGGTATGCCGAGGGGGATGAGCCGTTCCCGCATCTGTTTTTCCGCCTGTGCGGCTGCCGCTTTGCGCATCTGTGTCAGCACGGCGGCTGCTTTCAGTACTTCTTGATACAGGTGCTCTTTCTTTTCGGTCAGGCTGCGCAGGAGGTCGTCGCTGTGGGCCACGGTCTCCAATCGCTCCCGGTATTGGTCTGCCAGGGTGATCAGTTCCTCCGTATGGGTGACGTGATGTTTCTGTTGCAGTGCGTACAGCGTGTTCAGACGGTCGTTGACGTAGTCCAGCCTTTCGGGGTTGAATTCCACCTGTTCGGCTTGTGCGCTTATCTCGGCGGCAATGTCTTTCAGCTCGATGTAGCAGCTTTCGGTCCGTGCGGCCAGCTCTTCGGCGGCGGGGAATACGTTACACAGGCTGTCGAGCATGCGTTTGCTGTTTTTCAGTCGGTTGAGTAGCCCGTCTTCGTCGCCTTCCAGCAAGGTGCCGGCTTGAAAGAGTGTACTTTTGATTTCTTCGGCGTGGGTCAGCAAGTCGGCTTCTTGCTCCAGCTCTTCCTGTTCGCCGCTTCTCAGGCGGGCTTCCTCCAGCTGTTGCAGCTGAAAAGCGAGGAAGTCCTCGTCGGCCCGGTTGCGCTCGGCTTCGGCTTCCGCCTGTTTCAGTTGCCGTTCGGTTTCGCGAAATTCGTTGTAGATCTTTCGGTAGGTCTTTGTCTCCGCTTTGTCATGAGCCAGAATATCAATGACGCTCAACTGGAAATCCTCTCGGTTGAGCAGCAGATTCTGATGCTGCGAGTGCACGTCGATCAGCATTTCTCCCAGCTCCTTGAGCTGTCCGAGTTGTACGGGGGTGTCGTTCACGAAAGCCCGGCTTTTTCCCGTAGCAGACACCTCCCTGCGGATGATGCACTCCTGCCCGTCGAAATCCAGATTGTTTTTTTCGAAGAAGCCGTCCATTCCGCAATCCTTAACATCGAATAAGGCCTCCAGCGTGCAGCGTGACGATCCGTTTTTGATGGCTTTGCTGTCGGCACGTTGTCCCAGCAGCAGACCGATGGCTCCCAGAATGATGGATTTTCCGGCCCCCGTTTCTCCGGTAATGACCGAAAAACCGTTTTGGAATTCGATTTCAAGCCGGTCGATCAGCGCATAGTTCTGAATATGGAGTTGTTTAAGCATATCTTATTTCTTTATCTTCTCCCAATAAGCGTTTTGCGAGGCGTTGATGCGGAAAACAATGTCGTATACGGCCTCTCTTTCCTTCGGTGTGCCTTTTCCACTGTATATATTCACAATTTCATCGCGCTTGACATCGGTGAAGATTTGCGGTAACTGGCTCATCGATTTGTTTTCCTGTGCGGTTTTCAGCATGCCCAATGCTTCGGTAACGGCTGCCCGGCCATTGTCGACATTGTCCGCCATTGTATCCAGCCCTTTTCGATAGTATACGTATTGCAGTTGCCGGTAAGGTTCCATCGCACCGTCCAGATAATCGTTGATGATACCGAAGCGGTTTTTGTTGTCCTCGAAGGCCTTCCAGCCCGGGTATCCCAGATTTTGTGCATTGGTCACTACGTTTTCGGCCGCTTGGAGTACCTCTGTGCCTCCCGACGGAGCCATGGTGTCCATGTCCATGCCGATGATCAGATAGGCGTAGTAGGCCAGCATGGCAGTCAGATTGTTATCCAGCTGTTCCGGCTGGAAGTTGAGCTGGTCGAACTCTTGGAAAGCAAAATTGAAATTGGGATCTTTGATGCTGAATACGGTGGTGGTATAACTGGAATTGTATACCGGGCGTGTGCTTTGCACCATCAGGCTGGCCGTGAACGAATTGTCTGTCTCACTGTATGTATTTACGGTGATGTTGAAATTGCAATTGATACGCTCGTTCTCTTTGTATTGCTGGTTCGTCCATTGGCGGTCGTTCAGGAAAGCCGTGACAGTTTTCTCAAGGTTTTCGAATACGGACGACTTCGTGTTGGAAACTTGTGACCGGTTGATGACGACTTTAGCGTTCAGCTCCTGTGCCTGCAAGGCCGGGCATAGCGACAGCAGGACCGCGACCGGAATCAGCCGGTATGCCGTGCGGGAAAGAAGAGAGCGAAGCATGTTCATGGCAAAAGGGGTGAAGTTATTGGAAAATGCGGCAGAGGTAGTTTATGATGTCCTCTGCTACTTCTTTTTTGTCTTTCAAGGGGTATTCCCGACATTCCGTTTCGGATAGGATCGTGATTTTGTTGGTGTCGTAGCGGAATCCCGCTCCCGTGTCGTTCAAGGAGTTGAGTACGATAAAATCGAAGTTTTTGCGGTGCAGTTTGTCAAGTGCGTTAGCCTGTTCGTTGTGCGTTTCCAGGGCAAAGCCGACCAACTTCTGACCGGGGCGTTTCATCTGGCCCAAGGCATGGGCTATGTCCTGCGTCGGTTTCAGGTGCAGAACCAGCTCATTGTCTTTTCGTTTGATCTTTCTGTCGGCTATACTGTCTTCTCCGGGGGTAAAGTCGGCGACAGCCGCACATAGAATACCGGCATCGCAGCGGGTATACAGTTCGGTGGCCGCATGGTACATGTCGCTCGCCGATTCTACATCGGTGCGCCGTATGTTAGGATGGGAAACGGTCAGCGAAGTGGGACCGCATACCAATTCCACCAAAGCCCCTCGGGCGGCACAGGCTTCGGCCAGGGCTAATCCCATTTTCCCGGATGAGTAATTGCCGATAAACCGTACCGGATCGATCTTTTCATACGTCGGACCGGCCGTGATGAGGATACGTTTGCCGGCCAGTTCCTCTTTGTTGTTGAAAAACGTTTCCAGTGCTTTTACGATCTGGGCCGGTTCTTCCATACGTCCTTTGCCCACCAGATGGCTGGCCAGTTCTCCACTGGTCGGCTCGATGATGTGGTTGCCGTAAGAGCGCAATATGTCCAAATTCTTTTGTGTGGCGGGATGAGCAAACATATCCAGGTCCATCGCCGGTGCCACAAAGACGGGCGCTTTCATCGAAAGATAAGTGGTGATGAGCATGTTGTCGGCTATTCCGTGAGCCATTTTTCCGAGTGTGGAGGCAGTGGCGGGAGCGATGAGCATGGCATCCGCCCATAATCCCAGACTGACATGGCTGTGCCAGGAACCGTCGCGTTGCGAGAAAAACTCGCTGATGACCGGTTTACTTGTCAGGGCCGACAGCGTGACGGGGGTAATGAACTCCTTGCCTGCCGGAGTGATGACGACTTGTACCTCGGCACCTTTCCTGACCAGCTCGCGGATGATGTAGCACGCTTTATAGGCGGCGATGCTGCCGGTTATTCCCAATACGATCTTTTTGCCTTGTAACATATCGTTCGGTTTGAGTTCCCGGTCCGGCTCCTGCTGAAACGGTCCGGCGGGAGTGGCGGGAAGCATGTATTTACGTTATCTTGTTATCTCGCGCAGACGGATTTGTGTGAGAATCTGCTTCGTGTTCCGGGCAAAATCGCCCTGCATGATCCAACTGTAATATCCCGGGTCTCTACGGAGGACTTCGGCAACGGGTTTGCCTTTGTATTTGCCGAAATTGAATACTTCCACGTTGTTTTCATCGTATACCATGCGACCGGCGAAATCCACATTGTTCGTCATGCGTGAAAAATCGGCCAGAAACGCCACATCGTTCTGCAGCTCATCGGAGTACTTGTCCAGCTGGGCTTTCAATACTTCGTAAGTGGCCTGTGTGTCGGCCAGGGCCGTATGGGCGTCTTCCAGGTCTTTCCCGCAATAAAAGCGATAGGCGGCACTCAGCGTGCGGCGTTCCATCTTGTGGTAGATGTTCTGCACATCAATAAACTTCCGTCGGGTCAGGTCTATTTCCACACCGGCTCTCAAGAATTCCTCCACCAGCAGCGGAATGTCGAAGCGGTTGGAATTGAAACCGGCCAAGTCGCATCCTTCGATGGCCGCAGCCAGGTTGCGGGCTATTTGTTTGAATGTAGGGCAGTCGGCCACATCTTCGTCGTAGATGCCGTGCACGGCGGACGACGTCTCCGGGATATGCATTTCGGGATTCACCCGCATGCTCTTCGACTCTTCGTCGCCGTTGGGATATACTTTGATGTAACAAAGTTCCACGATGCGGTCGTTGCTGATGTTCGTACCGGTGGTTTCCAGATCGAAGAAGACAATCGGGTTGTTAAGGTTCAGCTTCATCCGTATCGCAGATTAATCGTTCAACATCATGGGCATGAGCAGCATAAGCACGTCTTCGTTTTCTTGCTGCTCGGCCGGAACGATCACACCGGCGCGACTGGGATCTGCCAATTCCACGATGACGTTCTCTCCGTCCAGATTATTTAAGATATCGATGAGGAAAGTACCTTTGAATCCGATATTCATCGGTGTGCTTCCGTATTCGCAGACGATACTCTCTTCCGCCGAAGTCGAATAGTCGATGTCCTGGCCGGAAACCACTACTTGGTTGTTGTCGAGATGCAGTTTGATGAGGGCGCTGCTTTGGTTGGAGAACACCAGTACGCGTTTCAGGGCACTGAGCAGGGCGATGCGGTCGATCGTAGCCCGGTGCGGGTTGTTCTGCGGGATCACGGAGTTGTAGTTCGGATAGCGGCCTTCTATCAGCCGGCAGATCAACGTATAGTTCTCCAGGATGATGCTTGCGTTGCGGTCGTTGAAGCGGATGCTTACATCGCCCTGTTCTTTAGGCAGAAGATTTTTCAGGATGGTGGTCGGCTTTTTAGGCAGGATGAAGGCCGATGTGCCGTTGCCCCGTATGGCATAGTTCTTGCTTCTTACCAGTTTATGACCGTCGGATGCAACAAAGGTCAGGTCGTTTTCTGTAATATCGAAGTAAACGCCGTTCATGACCGGTCGCAATTCGTCGTCGGCAGTGGCGAACAGACAGCGGTTGATGCCGTTCAGCAGATCTTCTGCACTCATTTGCAACTGGGTGGTATCGTCTTCCAGGGCGTTCGCTTTCGGGTAATCGTCGGCCTGTTGTCCTACGATGCTGAATGTGCCGTTCTGATAATTGACCACGATTTCCATGTTCGACGTGTTGACGTCGAATGTCAGCGGTTGCTCCGAGATCTCTTTCAGAGAATCCAATACGGTTTTGGAGTTGATGCAGAATCGCAGGTCGGCTTCACTATCAATTACGTCAAGTGTGGTGATCATCGTTGTCTCACTGTCCGAAGCAGTGATAGTCAGTTTGTTGCCGTTCAGTTCAAAAAGGAAACAGTCTAGAATGGGGAGAGAGTTCTTGGAATTGCTGACACGGCTCACGGATTGCAATCGACCGAGAAGGGCCGAACTGGATACTACAAATCTCATTATATAAATGTTTTATGTGTTTAATCGTAATGTATATGGAACAAAAATACATAATTGCGGCGGACCGCACAAAAAAATGTGGCTTAAAATTAGTAAAACTAAGGGGAAAATAGTAATTTCGCACCACTTTAATCAGATTGAAATATGGAATTGA
>CAJUDC010000034.1:9143-20721 GCA_910584955.1 uncultured Paraprevotella sp.
AAATTATTGCTGTATTGCCGGAGCGTGGAGGTATTTCCCAACGTACGGGGGCAGAGTGGAAATCACAGTCTTATGTATTGGAGACTCAGGAAACTTATCCCCGTAAAATGTGTTTTGATGTGTTCGGAGCGGATAAAATCGCTCAGTTTAACATTAATGTCGGAGAGACGTTGACGGTTTCTTTCGATATTGACGCCCGGGAATACCAAGGACGCTGGTACAACAGTATCCGGGCCTGGAAAGTGGATCGTTCTCTGGGGACGGCTGCCGCTCCTGCTCCCGATATGGCGGCACCTTTTCCGCCGGCATCCGCTGCCGCCCCGACCGCTCCTGTTGATTTCTCTTCGGGAGATTCAACCGATGACCTTCCTTTTTAAAGAGAGGCGCATACAAAAGGGGAGCGTTCCGATCGTTCGGGGCGCTCCCCTTTTTGTAGGCATTCCTCTAGGGCGCTTGGGGCTGAAATGTCCTTCCTTGTTGAGGCTTTCGGTGATTCAGGTTTCATAACGGACCGGAACGGGGTCGCGACTGTCGTATTTTAAAAAGTTGCTCCGGTTTGACGGAGAGGCAGGGACGAGAATAGAGGGCCATGCGGCGTACTGTCGTATGACTTTTTGTGAAAGAGCGGTGAAAGCATTGTGAAAGAGCGGTGAAGGGGTTGTGAAAGGGATAAGGTGCCTGCATTCACCGATAAGCAATTGGTGAATAGCTGATTATGTTTAATGTGAAACGGTGAAGGCTGTTTCTAGTAAACTCCGGGAGGAGGATGTACATGCCGCTCCGGGTCGGTTGTCTGGGAATGCGACGCCGTTTGAAAAATGGTGGTAGTGCCGTTTCTGAGGGCATGCCCAACAGGAAAGAAGAGGATGAGCAGGACGTTGCAACGTCTTCTAGGCCCCGATATAACGGGGTGAGCACCAATGCGGACCGCTTGGCAGACTATCTTCAATTATATATTTTTCCTGTTGTAACGCAAATTCCTTGTAAAAATCATCGGTTATACAATAAATCTCTGTAATTTTAGCCTATAAATATATCAATTATAATATCCAATTATCGTTTTTTATGAAAAATATTATCTATGTCGGCTTCACGGCTATTTTGTATGCATGTATCCCTTCTTCTCATTCTACCGGATATTCTGTAACAGGTGTGGTAAGTGATTCATCGTCTAATGGTAAGAAGATCTATATTATGCGTTACGATGATAATCGGTATATAGACAGTACTGTCATTGAAAAGAATCAGTTTACTTTCAAAGGACAGGTAGATACTGCGTCCTATTGCCGTATTGATGTTGACAGAGATGCATATGCTAATTTTATTCTGGAAAATGGTGATATTCGGGTAGACTTGCAAAAACATAATCAACCGTCAGGTACTCTGTTGAATGATAAAGTGGCTCAATTGGCACTGGCAGAAGATAGCGTCAGTGAACTGATTGCTCGACGAAGTCAAGAGATCAAGGAACAATGTGGAAACGACGAACAGGCTTTTGACTGCCAAATGAAAGAATTCATAAGACAGCAGCGGGAATCCATTGCAAATAAGTGTGCCGATTTCTACGAAGGTCATTGGGATGATGCTTTTGGATATGCCCTCCTGTATTCCGAATTCTTCGACTTTATTCCGCCCGTACAACAGAAAGCTCTGCTTGCGAAGTTCGGTAATTGGTTGAAATCCACCCGAACCGTACAAAAAATAAGCAAAAGAATCGAGGCTCAGGAAAAGACGGCTGAAGGTATGCCGTACACAGATATTACGGGTACTGATGCTGAAGGGAAACCCGTCGCTCTCTCTAACTTCATGGGGAAGGGAAATTACGTATTGATGGACATGTGGGCAAGTTGGTGTGGTCCCTGCAAAAGAGAAATCCCCAACCTGGCCAAACTACAGAATCAGTATAAGGATAAAGGATTGACAGTGATAGGTATATTTGTCTGGGACAAGGAGGAGAACTTGAAGAAAGCAATGGATTCGGAAGGAGTGACTTGGCCGCAGATTGTTGACAGTGAAAACAAGTCCGCTCATGTGTATGGGGTGGATGGTATCCCTCACATTATTTTGTTTTCGCCCGATGGTACCATCTTGAAGCGTAATTTGCGCGGAGACACGATGATTAAAACTGTAGAAGAAATCATGAACCGTAAATAACGTGAAGTTTTAGATTTCACGTTAAATACCAAAGGAGGAGAATTTTTGACGATTCTCCTCCTTTGGGGTTAAAGGCTGTGCCCGTGTTTTATTCGGCGGCTCCGCCTCCTAAAGCCTGATACAGTTCGATGACGCCCTGTATGCTGCTGAAGCGGTTGCTCGTTTGCGCTATTTGTGCGCTGAGTAATCCTTGTTGGGCAGTCAGCACCTGCAAGTAATTGGTCGGAGAGTTGAGCATTAACGCCTGTGTGCTTTTGACAGCCCTCTCCAGCGAAGCTACCTGCGAAGCATACAATTGCTCTTTCGCCTGGTTGGCTTGGATTTTGGCTAAAGCCGTGTTCACTTCTGCCCCGGCCGCGATCAGGCTCTGTTGAAAGGCTAATTTGGCTTCTTCCTGTTTGGCTTTGGATATTTTCAGTTGTGCCTGTAATTTACCGTTCATAAAAAGAGGCTGTGAAAGAGAGCCCAAGGCCTGCCAGATCCATTTCCCGGGATTGACCATTCCTTCACTGTTTGTCCAGCCGATGGTTCCGCTCAGGGTCAGCCCCGGATAGAAAGCGGCCCGCGCCTCGTTGGTGGCGTAGAAAGCCGAAGCCAAGGCATATTCGGCGGCTTTCACATCGGGACGGCGTGCAAGCAGAGAAACCGGTACACCGGTCTGGAGACTGGCCGGAACTTGCCAGCCGGACAGCGTTCCCCGGCGGATGGAGTGTGGAGTCTCGGCCAGCAAGGTTGAGAATCCGTTCTCTATCTCACGAATCTGATGCTTCAAGTCCACTACCTGGGTGCATACTGCATAATAGTTGGCTTCCGACTGCGATACGGCGGCATCGTTGCTCTGTCCGGCCGCCATCAAGGCTTTGGTGATTTCTACATTCCTTTTCCAGTTGGCTGCCGTCTGTTCGCTGATGTTCAGCTGCTCGTCAAGCATGGTCAGCGTGTAATAGTAGTTGGCGATGGCGGCGATGAGTTGTACCTGTACGGCCTGTTTGTAGGTCTGTGTCTGGAACAGCTGCATTTGCGTGCGCTTCTTGGCATTTCGGATGCTTCCGAAGATATCCACTTGCCAGGAGGCTACGGCGGGCAGGGTGTAGGCCTTGGTGGGCGCACCCCAGTCGAATCCGTTGAGGGATCCTTGCGGTCCGAGAATCAGGTTGGGCAGAAAAGCCAGCCTGGCGGCTTTCAAAGCAGCTTCGGCTTCTTCGATCTGCAAAGCGGCCGTTTTCATGTCAGTGTTCTGTGCCAGCCCTTTTTCAATCAGAGCTTGCAGGGCGGGATCGGTGAACACGGTGCGCCAGGGCTGATCGCCCAAGCCGGTTGCAGTCTCCTCGCCGGCACCTGTCTGGCTTCCGTACAGGTTGTCGGTGGATATGTCGGCGGGCCGCTCGTAATTCTTGTAGAGGTTGCAACTGCACAACAATGCAGCTGCAACTATCATTATCGACAAATGTGTTGTTTTCATTCTTCAGTATCTTTTAATTGATTGGATTCCATTCTCTCTTCCAAACTTCTTTCACGTTCGGCTTGCACTTGTTGGTCGGCTTCTTCGATCAGGGCCGGTCGGATTTTCTCCTGCAGGAACTCGAAAACAATGAAGAACACCGGGACTACGAATAGCAATGCCAGGGTGCCGACCACCATACCGCCTACGACACCTGTACCCAGCGAACTGTTTCCGTTGGCGCCGGCTCCCGTTGCGAACATCAGAGGCAACATACCGAACACCATCGTCAGCACCGTCATGAGGATCGGGCGCAGACGAGCCTGTGCGGCTGCATAAGCGGCTTCGATGATGCCCATGCCTTTGCGGCGGCGTTCAATGGCAAACTCCGTGATAAGAATAGCTGTCTTTGCCAACAGACCGATCAACATGATAATACCTGTTTGCAGGTAGATGTTGTTTTCCAGACCGAATAGTTTGGCGAACAGGAAACTGCCCATCAATCCGAACGGAACGGAGAGGATAACGGCAAACGGTACCAGGAAACTCTCGTACAGACAGGATAGGATCAGATAAATCAGCAGGATGCAGATTCCATAAATAAAGAGGGTGGAACCGCCGCCGGTCTGAGATTCTTCACGCGACATGCCGCTGTATTCATAGCCATAGCTGTTGGGCAGTGTCTGGGCTGCCACTTCTGCAATAGCTTTCATGGCCTCGCCGCTGGAGTATCCTTCGGCAACGTTTATGTTGGTGGCGATGGAACTGAACAAGTTGAAGCGGGTAGCCGTTTCCGAACCGAGTACGCGTTTCAGTGTCACGAATTCGCTTACCGGAGCCATTTTACTGCCGTTGCGGACATAAAGATTGTGCAAGGACTCTTCGTTCAGACGGTATTGCGGGGCTGCTTGCATCATAACGCGGTATACTTTTCCGAATTCATTGTAGTTGGATACGTAAGCACCACCGCAATAATTGCCCAGCACCTCTAGCACAGAAGCCGGAGAGATGCCCGCCCGCTTGCATTTCGCAGCGTCCACATCTACGGTATATTGAGGGAAATTCAAGGCAAAGGAGGTGTAGGCCATGGCTATTTCAGGCCGTTGGTTCAGCGCCATAAGGAACTTCATGGCATTGCCGTAGAATGTATTGATGTCACCGCCGGCTTTGTCCTGGAGGTGCATCTCTATGGAGTTACCCATACCGTATCCCGGGATCATACCGGGCTGGAACGAGAAGATCTGTGCTTTCTTGATTTGGCTGAATTGTGCATTCAGGCGTGCCAGCACGGCCTTTGCCGATTGTGAGGGATCTTGTCGCTCGCTCCATTCTTTCAGTCGCACGATGGCCATACCGTAGGATACACCCTGTCCCGAGATGAAACCATAGCCGGCTACTGTCTGGTAATGGTGCACTTCCGGTGTGTTTTTTAATATCTCCTCCACTTGTTTGATTACTCCGTTCGTTTCTTCCAAAGCGCTACCGGGCGCTACACTGACGTTAACCATAAGTGTACCTTGGTCCTCTTGCGGGACGAGACCCGTTTTGGTCGTTGACATGAAGTACCCTAGCAAGGCAACGGCAACAATCAATAGGAGCCAAGTCAGCGCGCGATGATGGATGAAGAACATGACGCCTTTTTTGTATTTCTCCAGCATGGCGTTGTAGGAGGCATTGTATGCGGCACGAACGCGACCGTTGATGCTTTTGGCACTCTTCTGACCGTCGGACGGGCGCATAAGCATGGCGCACAGGGCCGGACACAAGGTGAGGGCGCTGATACAGGAAAGACCTACGGAAGTTGCCATCGTCACACCGAACTGGGTGTAGAAGATACCGGAGGTTCCTCCCATGAACGTTACGGGAATGAACACGGCCATAAATACGAATGTACAGGAAATAACAGCCATCGTTACATCGGAAAGTGCGTCTTTAGTGGCCTTGTAAGGCGAGGTGTATCCTACGTCGAACTTGGCTTGGACGGCTTCTACTACTACGATGGCGTCGTCAACCACCGTACCGATAGCCAGTACCAGGGCAAACAATGTCAGGATATTGATACTGAATCCGGCTGCTGTGAGGCAGGCGAATGTGCCGACGAGAGATACGATGATGGAGATGGAAGGAATCAGTGTACTCTTGAAGTCTTGCAGGAAAAAGTAAACAACGAGAATTACCAACAGGATGGCAATGACCAGTGTCTCTACTACTTCGTGAATAGACTCGAAAAGAAAGTCGTTCGAACTCATCATGGTGACAAACTCTACTCCGGCAGGCAAGTCTTTACCCATGTCTTCCAGCAAAGCCGAGATGTTCTGGTTCACTTTGGTGGCATTGGCTCCGGCTACCTGGAATACAAGGAAAGTACAGGAGGGATGGCCGTCCAGACTACTGTGGAAGCTATAAGACAAAGAACCCAGTTCTACATCGGCTACATCGCGGACGCGGAGAATCTTTCCGTTTTCATCCGAGCGGATCACGATGTTCTTGAATTCTTCCACACTCTTCAGTCGTCCTCTGTATTTCAGGGTGTATTGGAACGTATTGCCTGAGTTTTCACCTAAAGAACCGGTGGGGGCTTCAATGTTCTGCTCTCCCAATACGGCAGTGATGTCGGAGGGTATTAAACCGTATTGTGCCATTATATCGGGCTTTAGCCAGATACGCATGGAATAGGTGTCGCCCAATGCCATTACGTCGCCCACGCCTTCGATACGCTTGATACGAGGCACTACATTTATATCAAGATAGTTCGACAGGAAACGCTCGTCATATTTACCGCTGGGGCTTGTCAGCGAACCGATTTGCAGGAAACTCGTCTGGCGTTTTGAGGTACTTACACCGATGCGTGTTACCTCGGAAGGCAGTAGTCCCTGTGCTTTGGAAACACGGTTCTGTACGTTTACCGCCGCCATATCGGGATTGGTACCCTGTTTAAAATAGATCTGTATGGTGGCCGTACCGGAATTGGTGGCTGTAGAGGTCATGTAAATCATGTTCTCCACACCGTTGATACTTTCCTCCAACGGCATGATAACGCTCTTCTGCACAGCTTCGGCATTGGCACCGGTATAGGTGGCCGATACCATAACGGTAGGCGGAGCAATGTCGGGATATTGCTCCACGGGCAGCGTGAAGAGGGAGATGAGACCCACCACCATGATGAGAATGGAGATGGAGACGGCCATTACCGGCCTTTTAATAAATATATTTCCTTTCATCTTTTTACACTTTTATAGGGGATGAACAGTTACTTTTGTGTACCGGCGTTTACGGGCGTTCCTTCACGAACCAGACCGGCACCTTCGGCAATGATTTCCTCACCGGCTTTCAAACCGTCGAGTACGATGTATTCTTTTCCGTTGTTGGTGGGAGCGACGGTAATATTGGCACTGGTGGCTTTGCCGTCGATGACTTTATAGACCATGATCTTATCCTGCAAAGAGAATGTGGCATCTTGCGGGATCACAACACAATTCTTGTAGCTGACGGGGATAATGATATTGCCGGATGAACCGCTGTGCAGCAGATGATTCGGATTGTCGAATACCGCGCGCAGACTGACTGCACCCGTGGAGCGGTCTACAACACCGCTGATGGTCTCTACACGACCTGTCGTGCCGTATTCCGTACCGTCGCTTAAGAGCAGTTTCACATCCGGCATGTTCTCGATGGCTTTTTCGGGTGAACCGTATTCGCGTGTGAGTTCCAGCAACCGGTTCTCTGTCATGGAAAAGTATACATACATCTGTGAATTGTCGGATACGACAGTGAGCGGCTGGGGAATGTTACTGCCTACCAAAGCTCCTTGACGGTAAGGCAATGTGCCTACGACGCCGTCGGCAGGACTGGTGACGGTAGTGTACGACAGGCTGTTCTGTGCATTGGTCCGCTGGGCTTCGGCCTGTGCCAATGTGGCTTGTGCGCTCAGCAGTGAGTTTTTGGCTTGCTGCAGATCAAAGTCCGAGATGATTTTCTGATCAAACAGGTTCTGCTTGCTCTGATAAGTCAGTCGGGCGGTTGCCACAGCGGCTTCGGCCGCATTCACATTGGCAATGGCCGTTTTCAGCGCAGCCTGATAAGGAACCTGGTCGATAATGAACAAGGTTTGTCCTTTGCGTACACGCTGTCCTTCGGTTACGCACAACTTCTGCAGGGTTCCTCCTACTTGTGGGTAAATCTCAATATCTTGTCTTCCTCGGATTGTTGCGGAATAACTGGAAGGAAGTTCTCGGTTTTCTGTTTTTACTTTCATGGTTTTGTACGTTCCTGCCTGGCCCATAGGCTGTTCTTTTTGGCAGGAAGCAAAAACGAACAAGCATGTAAATGCTGTAAGGAATACTGCTTTCATTTCTTTTTTCATCTTCGTATTTATAATATAATGTGTATTCTGTCGGTAAAACGCGGCAAAATTACCGCTTTTTTTTGTCTTGCGTTTGACAAAAAAGGAATTAATATTGTTGATTTTGGGATGAAGGTTTTGTTTTTAACAACGGACTGTTTATTTTTGTTGTTAGAAGATCAAAAGGCGGAAAAAGCGATGGAGGAAAAGCATGAAAAGCCGGAAGCATTGTACGATTTCGTTCGTACGGATTGGCGTTATACCCAGAAAGAACCGTTTGTGACGAACTGTTTTACACTGTTTTTTGTAGAAAGCGGAGTTGGCTGTGTGAAGATCGGAGATGCGGAGTGTCGTGTGGGAACACGCAGCATGTTATTCCTGCATCCGCATCTTGAAGTGCGCCTTCAGAGGGCTTCTACTGATTTCCGGGTTATGGGAGTCGGGATGAGGATGGATTTGCTTTCCATTACCGAACTGCGGATTGATCCGAATTTCTTTATTTTCGTATTCCAACATTTTCAATGGTATATGGACAAGGAACTTAGTCAGGCTGCCCGTCATTTCTTCTATGCAGTTGAATATGCCGTTTCCGACCGCAGGAATCCGCGTCAGAAAGAAGTGATAGCCGGTTTGTTGTCGGCGTTTATTTACACATTCCATTTCAAGGTGCAGAAAATATATCATCCTCAGGTTTCGAAGCATACCATGAGTGCCCAACATATCTTCGAGCGTTTTGCCCAACATCTGCATCAAAACTTCATGTACGATCATCGGGTCTCCTACTATGCGGACCATCTCTGCATATCGGCTAAATACCTTACCCAAATCACCAAGCGCATTATAAACCGGACACCCAAGGAGATGATCGACCGCAGGGTGGCTTTGGAATCTCTTCGTTTATTGAGTAAAACGACGCTGACGGTGCAGGAAATCAGTAATCAGCTTGGTTTCCCGGATCAGTCTTATTTCGGTCGTTTCTTCAAAAGAATGTTCGGCTTGTCGCCTTTACATTATCGGCAAAATCCCGGTTTGTTACCGCAACAGAAGTTGGGCTTTTGAAGAATGTATGTAGACGGCGTGCTTTTATAAAATAAGAGTAGAAGTTTTAAAAAGGGGAGGAACAACAGGCTTTTTTGAGTAAATTGGGTATTTCCTGCTTTTACACTGACGTAAATGGAGAATACGCATTCCCTCTTTTGAGATTGGTGTCTATGGAAAACCGATAGATACGTACCGATGTACCTGTCTACCTGGCGGGATAAAGAGAGAATGATTGTTGAAATTTATATAAGAATGGCCAAGACCGCACGAATACGGTATCTTGGCCATTCTTGTGCAAGATTCACATCGTATAATGTTGTCCGAATAGACTTCTTGCGACTTTATAGGTATACAAATGTTTATGAGTTCATGCTCATTAAAAATTCTTCGTTGTCTTTGGTTTGTTCCAGGCGGTCTTTGACGAAGGTCATGGCCTCCATTGAATTCATATCGGCCAGGAATTTACGTAGAATCCACATTCGGTCTAATGTCTGTTTGTCATGCAGCAAGTCGTCGCGGCGGGTACTTGAAGCGATGATATTTACAGCCGGGAACACTCGTTTGTTGCTCAGTGTACGGTCCAATTGCAACTCCATGTTGCCAGTGCCTTTGAATTCTTCGAAAATAACCTCGTCCATCTTGCTGCCGGTATCTATCAGGGCGGTTGCAATGATGGTGAGCGATCCTCCGTCTTCTATGTTTCTGGCGGCGCCGAAAAAGCGCTTGGGTTTGTGCAGGGCGTTGGCGTCCACACCACCGGAGAGTACTTTGCCGCTTGCCGGAGACACCGTATTGTAAGCACGTGCCAATCGGGTGATGGAATCGAGAAAGATAACGACGTCGTGTCCGCATTCTACCATCCTTTTGGCTTTTTCCAAAACAATTCCTGCGATTTTCACGTGGCGTTCTGCCGGCTCGTCAAAAGTGGAGGCTATGACTTCGGCGTTAACTGTGCGGGCCATGTCGGTTACTTCTTCGGGACGTTCGTCGATAAGCAACATAATCAAGTAGGCTTCGGGATGATTGGCGGCTATGGCATTGGCAATATCTTTCATCAGTAATGTCTTACCTGTTTTGGGTTGGGCAACCAACAAGGCGCGTTGCCCTTTGCCGATAGGGGCGAACAGGTCTACAACCCGAGCGGATAAACTGTCATTATATCCTTTACAAAGGCGAAACTTTTCGTTGGGGAATAAAGGAGTAAGATGCTCGAACGGTACGCGGTCACGTACTTCACCGGGTTCCCGTCCGTTGATTTGTGTAACCCGGATCAGCGGAAAATATTTTTCTCCTTCCTTGGGAGGGCGAACCGGTCCTTCCACAACGTCGCCGGTCTTCAGTCCGAATAATTTGATTTGGGAGGCACTGACGTAAATGTCGTCGGGAGAGGAGAGGTAATTATAATCGCTTGAACGTAAAAAACCGTAGCCGTCGCTCATGATTTCAAGCACGCCTTGGCCTACTAGAATGTCGCCAAAGTCGTAAGGTTGTTCTGTCGTTTCTTTTTTATTCAGTTCATCCTTTAAGAAAGGAGGCATGTCCCAGTTGTTGTCTCCTTCTGCATGGGAAGTCTGTGCCGTTTCGTTTTCGGAGGAAGCGATTGTCGACAGGCTGGAATCCGGGGAATAAGTATCGTTATTGGAAGTGATAAAAGCCTCCACAGGGATGTCTTCGATAAGAATGAAGTCTTCTTCGTCGGCTGTAAAAAAGGCTTCGGCCGTTTCTTTTTTGTCTGTTGAGGCCGTATTCGCATTTTCGGTGTCGGACACAGTTTCAACGGTTGTTTGTTTATTCTCCTTTGTTTCGTCCGTGGTGGATATTTCCTGCACCGGTTCGATTTGCGGTGCTGTTTCATTGCTGCTTATGGCAACAGCTTCATGGGTTGGAGTTTCCGGTATAGCCTGGGCGGCTGATGTAGGCTTTTCCTGTTGTTCCGACAAAGCGGCTTGCTCTTCCGCCGCTTTTTCAGCTTTTGATTTCCGTCCGCGTTTTTTGGGAGCGGGAGGAACCGTTTCCGTCTCTTTGGAGGCCTTTTCTGCTGCTGCCGTTTCGGCATGCTGGAAGAGTTCGGCAGCAATGTCGTCTATGAGTTTGGCTTCTTGCGGTGTTTTCTTTTTTATGTCAAAGTTTTCACCGGCACCTTGGCTGGCAGAGTATACACGGTCTGTTTCTTTTTTACTGATACGGGTTCTTTTTCGGGCGGCGGGTTTGGATTCCGATACGCGTTGTGCCGCCGACTGGGCTGATTCCTCGTCAATAATTCGGTAAATCAGATCCAGCCTGTCGTCCGACGCTGATGCGTTTATGCCTAGATTTTTCGCGATGTCGTTGAGTTCTTCTCCCGACATATTCTCTAAGTCGCTTTTTGTGTGCATAGAATAAGTTTTGTATTTAAAGTGGCCTTTCCGCAGGGGAAAATGCCCCACAAAAAGGCCGGGGGCTTGTTTTTATTAAATATTGTCTTGTGATTATTGGCAAACCGCCTTGATGAGAGGTTGCAGTATTAACGGCTGCAAAGGTACGAATTCTTTTTAAGAAAATGCGGTTTGGAAGACTTTTTTTGTGGCTTGTTCTCGTGTTTTTTTACTTGTTTGCGCTAT
>CAJUDC010000035.1 GCA_910584955.1 uncultured Paraprevotella sp.
TACTTATCACCTTCAGAGATAGCGCCAACAGGGCACTCATCGATACATGTTCCACATGCAACACAATCGTCGTTAATTACGTAAGCCATTTTCTTTAATTTTTAATTATTAGTACTAATCAGTCCGGCAAAAATAGCGCTTTTTCGCCGATTACAAGAACACAACCTACTCCTTTTTCACTATTTAAAACAAATCTAAACTAAACACAGGCAATAAGCCCGCCTTCCTTCCGTTATTGAGATATAATTAAGAAAGAGTTTCATGAAGAAAGTTACCGTATTAGGGTTTCTCTGTATCCTGTCAATCGGGCTGACGGCACAAACGCGCCGCCTCCAGAACCGGCCTTACATTGACGAGCGCCGTTTTCATTACGGCTTCCTCATCGGATTACATATGCAGGATATGGAACTGAAAAACAACGGTTACACAGATCCTGCCAGCGGCGAACAATGGTATGCCGAAGTTGACAATTACAATCCGGGATTCAGCGTCGGCGTACTAGGTGAAATGCGGCTGAACAAATATTTGGCTTTAAGACTGGTGCCTACCATGCACTTCGGCCAAAAGCACGTTACCTTTCACGAACAGGTGAGCGGACGAGACAGCACCCAGAATATCAAATCCACCTATTTGTCCTTTCCGCTCGACTTGAAATTCACGCCTCCCCGCTTTAATAATTACCGTCCTTACTTCCTGGCAGGTGTCAATCCCATGATCGACTTAACCGTACGCAAACACCGTGCTCTGCTTACCAAACCTTTCGACTGTTACCTGGAAGTGGGAATGGGATGCGATATCTATTTCTCGTTTTTCAAGATGATACCGGAACTGAAATTTTGTTTCGGCCTGACAGACATTCTGCAAAAGAACCGAAGCGATCTCATCGACAAGTCCATGCTCAAATATACCCATTCGCTGGACGGGGCCTCATCAAAAATGATCGTCCTGACGCTTTACTTTGAATAAAACCTTACATCTTGTGCAGCATCTGCAAGGTACACAACAACAATGCGAAAAGTAAAAATAGATTTGTCCTTTTCCTCCAAATTATACTTTTGGGATTACCTATATGAAATCCGTTTATCGCATTCATGTAATTGACAAGCTCAATATAAAATCACAAAGCATTTGCGAGATTACCGGCTTTCACACCTAATTCCTCATCCCGAGTTCACGTTAATCACAACAAATGAATGGAAAAGTTTCATGAATAGCTGAATAGTTGAATGTATACCTAATTATTTATTATATAACTATTTATAATGAATGCATAGTGATAGGCGCTGTTGCCCGGAATAGTATATTGAGGCAATGTGCGTGCCCCCCAAGCGTCTATGCCTCCTACACCGTGAACGTTGAGATCGATATTCACATTAATAAAACGCCCCCTATTAAGTTCGTATGGATGTGCCACGTCAGCATCCTCTTCGCCGTAATCGGTAATGTTGAAGCACAACGGCTGCATTCCCTTGATGTCAATAGCCTGCACGTTGTCCGTCAACGTAAACTCGCGAACATCGCATCTGTAGGCATTGTCTTGCGGACGCACATAGTCGTATCCGAACTCACGAACATTCATTTTGTATGTTCCGATATGCTGCGAGAGTTTACGGTCAGGATAATTCTCTACAGGCCCCCGTCCGTTCCACGACACAGTGCACATGTCTTTGGGCAGGCGCATACGCATTCCAAATTTAGGGATCGATGGTATGTTGTCTGTCGTTGGACAATAATCCACATCCACTTTTACCATACTGCTATTGTTTATACTGTACATAAGTCTGTAAGTGGCACCTATCGGCAATTCAAAATTATAGGTGCATGTAACAACACCGTCTTTATTACTTACAGACGAATCTATAAGTTTACGCTCCTTGGCAGCATCTTTCCATTGTTGCAGGCGTTCAGCAAAACGGGCGGCATGCTGATTGTCGTTCTCCATTTTCCAGAAGTAAGGTTCAAGCGGTGCATAGAGCATATCTTTTCCACCCATGTTTATTTGGACAAGTGCGCCATTGTCGTCGAATTGAACATAACCGCCCTTGGTATAGACCTTAATTCCCTGCTCTGTTTTCCCAACTTTCAACTTTTTCTTTGACGAAGCAGCGAAAACGGGATAGTCGTATACACCCTCGACAAACTGTTCGTGGGCCACTGTAAATCCCTTTTTTGCCCAGAGATTGTCTTCTTTCAGACGGGCGTAAACATTGACGAGGGTCTCTCCATTGTTGGAAACACGCTCTTCCACATAATCGAAATCATCAACATCGACAAACGGGTCCACGCTTTGTTTCATTACTACACCGTCCCGGTAAGAGAATTTTATGGGCTGATATACATACTGCACCTCGCAAAAATGAGGATGCGGAGTGCGGTCGGCAGCAAGAAGGCCATTGATATTGAACAAGCCGTTGTTGGGTTCGTCGTTAAAATCGCCTCCATAAGCCCACGATTCGTCTTCGTCCTTAGTCAATCGGGTCGGAATCGTTTTGTCATTCCAACGTTCCAACTTGCCGTTTTTCTCTTTCAGATACTTGTTATTAACAGCAATGCCCTGATCAACCCAATCCCAAATGGCAGCACCGCAGATACTGGAATCTGCATAAATGACATCCCAATATTCTTTGAGGTTACCCATTGAATTCCCCATGGCATGAGCATATTCACGCATCATAAAAGGCCGATCCGCAACCCTCTCCGCTGCCTTACGCAAATCCTCAGGACTCAAATATCCGTCGTCGTAAATATCCGATACAGAGCGGTCGCTATCATAGTAAATGACGCGTGTGGTATCAATACCAAGGATTGTCTGACGCATGACACGAGGATTAAGGCCTGATGCAGCTTCGTTACCCAATGACCAAAAAATGACGGAAGGATGATTCTTATCACGCTCCACAAGACTAAGAGCCCTATCTACGTAAGCCTTTGTCCAACGCGGACTTTCGCCCAATGTCTTGTCGCCGATACCGTAGCCATGGCTCTCATTGTTGGCCTCATCCATCACAAAAATGCCATAGCGATCGCAGAGTTCGTACAAGTAAGGATCATCTGGATAGTGACTGGTGCGTAAAAAATTGATATTGCAGCGTTTCATCATTTTGATGTCAATATCATAGGTGAGACGATCGACATAATTTCCCATACGAGGATGATGATCGTGGCGATTCACACCGCGTAGCTTGACGTTTTTAGTATTAATCTTCAGCACTTCACCGACAATTTCCACCGTTCTGAAGCCTGTATAATTGTCGAAATGCTCGTCTGCTACATCTATGCCTACAGGGTATAAGAACGGATCGTTTGCCGACCACAGATGTACATTGCCTAAGTCTACAGACAAAGGAACGCTAACCGTATCGCCGGAAGCGATCCGGCTGATCGTCTTCGTCAGTTTCCGACCGTCTATCGTAACGCTTACCGGCACATTCTTTGCCACGTCGGAACCGGCGTTACACACCTTCACCTCGGCACGAAACTCACCTTTCTTCAGATTGTCAGACACAGACGAAGTGATATGATAGTCGGCAATGTGCACCAACGGTCTCACCCACAACTGCACAGGGCGAAAGATACCGCTCAAACGCCACATATCCTGATCCTCCAGATAGCTGCCATCGCTCCAGCGGTATACCTCTACAGCCAGTTTGTTTTTTCCTTCATGCAGGTATTTACTCACATCAAACTCTGCCGGCGACATTGAGTTCTGGCTATAACCAATCTTTTCACCGTTCACCCACACATACATCGCAGACTTTACTCCTCCAAAATGCAAGATGAGCGACTTGTCCATCATTTGTTTGGCTATCTCAATGAAAGTGACATATTGCCCTACCGGGTTACGATGTTCAAAGGAGTACCAACTCTTATTGGATTCACCCGTTACATACGGTTCGTCTTTCTTGAACGGATAGGTTATATTCGTATATATAGGCTTTCCGTAACCTTGCATCTGCCAATTGCCGGGAACGGTAATTGTGTCCCATGCCTGTGTGTCGTAATCCGTGCGATAGAAATCTACAATACGTTCTTCGGGATTTTTCGACCAGCGGAACAACCACTTCCCGTCTAATGAAATAATTTCTTTACATTCATTCTCTTTGGACGGCATTTGCAGGGTACTATGGTAGGGTAATTTATTAATACCTATCACTTGCGGATTCTCCCAATCGGACGTCTGTGCGTTGACCGGAAGGAAAAACATGCACGAAAGCAGCAGTACCAGCCCTTTCATCATGATAGAACGGTTCATTCGACAATGATATTTAGATTAACACTACAAATGTAGCAATTAAATATAAACGACAGGATCCTGCCTCGGAATTTTGCATGGGAAATGCGTATAAAGCAGCATTATATGTTTATATTGTGCAAGAATATGACAGCAGGATGCCAATATTCAGGTCATAATGCTTGGCATTGCCATTATCCTTAGCTCATTATGAACTTCGACCCGGCAATTCTCCATATCGGATTTATCCCCCAAACTGTGGCCTATCCTATTTCTATCGCACCTTCAAACGCATTGTCGGCATTCCTCCCATCGACTTCATCTGGAGAACAAACAAACTTTTGCCTGAATTAAAATCACGTTCTGGTGCTCACTGCGTTTGATTGAGGACTAGGAAACGTTAAAATGTCATGTACGCCGCAAAATAATGAGTTGGGCATACCGTGAATAAAGTCTGTCATACCTGTTGGTATGGATCGGTGTTTGTAGAAGAGGAGTCTGCTTTGAAACCTGTTTCCCTCTCTCGGAGTTTATGGAAAACAGCCTTCACCCTTTCACAGTACATACAATCAAATAAGCATCAGCGGATTACGTGTGAAGGAAGGATTCACATCCCCTTCACACGTAATCTACTGATGCAGAAAAATTCCGAATAAACGGATAATTACAGCGAAAGACGAAAGTTACATGCAGACATGCACGATAGAATGGGCCGAAGAACCGTTGGAATGTAGATATGTGGTGATGTTCCATGGTCAGCAGCCGGCATCAAACACTACCGTTGCATGCACGCCGTTTTCTGTTATTTCTCGGACAAAGGTTTCAATTCCAGTTCCAGCACACCGACAAACCGACCGTTCTTGCCCATCTGATTACACACCACATACAATCCTTCGGCATTCTCTACAAACTCCGGTTCGGAAAAATAGCTGTGCGAATGCCCTCCCAACACCACGTCAATACCGTGTGTACCTCGTATAAACACTTCATCATTCATACCTTTCAGCCCCCACCCGAGGTGCGACAGGCAAATCACAAAATCACACATCTCTTGCTTCCGCAGTATATCCACCACCCGATTGGCCGCCTGTACAGGATCCTCGTAAGTGACTCCGGCAAAATTATTTCGCGCCACCAGCCCGTCCATCTCGGGACTTACTCCCAGCACACCGATCCGCACGCCCTTGCGTTCCAACACGATATAAGGCTTCACCAAACCTTCGAGCGCCGTCCCCTTGAATCCGTAATTACAACATACCACCGGGAATTGAGCCATCCGAAACAAACGGGCCATATTGTCCAGTCCGAAATCGAACTCATGATTCCCGATCGTACAGGCGTCGTATCGCATGTGATTCATTAGCTTCACCTCTACTTCTCCCTTAAACAGATTGTAATAAGGAGAGCCCTGCGAAAAATCTCCGCAATCGAACAAAAGCAGATTTTCGTCCTCGGAACGTTGCTGTTTCACCCATGCCGAACGACGCAGAAAGCCGCCTTTATCCGCCAAAGCGGAATCGGCATAATTTTTGGTAATAGGCTGTACACAACTGTGGGTATCGTTCGTATGCAATACACGCAACTTCACGGGCGCATCCTGCTGTGCCTGTACGTTCAGTTGCAGACAACTCCAGAACAACAGCCACATCCATCCTTTCATCATTCCGTTCGCTGTCTGTTTCATGGCTTCTTCACCGTAATACGGCCCTCCATTCTTGCGGTCAGTTTCCTGCCTAGTTTTTCCTGTTCTACAATGTAATCCATCAATATGTCGCGCACCGGCCGCGTAGTACTCTGCCGGGACACGGCCTTCTTCAAAGCCTCCATCTTGTCATTACCCTCTGCCAGATAATCCAAAGTGGCTATCGTATAAATCTTTTCCGGATTGATCGGCTTTCCGCCTACAGCGGCCCGGAGCAGCTTGTCGTCGGGCGAGATCTCCAGCCTCACACCGCTGACCCCTTCTCCTCCCACCGATGCGATCTGCTCCATGAGTATCTGCAAATCAGCGCCCCGCAACGATAGCACGCAAAACATATTCTCAAAAGGAGCGATGGCCAATATATCGCCTTTCGTCACCTTTCCCTTGGGCAATGCGCTACGCAACCCGCCCATATTGCACAATCCCATGTCCGCCTTACGCCCGTAGCGCACGGATGCTTCCCGCAACACATCTGCCACCCAATTGGACAACAGGCTTTCCGGACGACCGCTTTTCATATACATGTCACTCACTCCCAATACCGGAGCCATCATACTGTCAACCGCCACCCGATAAGGGGCAAGCAAAGCCTCGGCTTCTTCATCCGGCGTGCGGTCAAGTTGATTGGTAATCTCGAACCGTTGGGCCGTGACCGATTTCAATTCAAACCGTTGCGCCCGAACGCCCCATTGACAAGCCAGCAGCAGGAGTATCTGCACCCCTGCCCTTTTCTTTTTCATCATCATCTTTTCGGATTTAATTCATCATTCAAAATTATAGAAAATGAGCCGAAATCGCAACTTTCCATGCAAAAAAAGTCCGTGAGCTTGCACAGGTCACAGATTCTTAGTACTTTTGCCGTCGCTTTCGCGTAATCGCTGGCAGGATGCAGAGTTCCCTGTTTATGTTGCGCCGAACGATAAACAATTTTACAGTCAAAAAAAATGGCAGATTTAATTAAAATCGCAGAAGAAGCTTTTGCTACCGGTAAGACGTTCCCGACATTCAAGGCCGGAGATACCGTAACCGTAGCATACAAAATCGTCGAAGGTAACAAGGAGCGTATCCAGTTGTACCGGGGTGTTGTTATCAAAATTGCCGGTCACGGTCACAACAAACGTTTCACCGTTCGCAAAATGTCGGGTACGGTAGGCGTAGAGCGTATCTTCCCCATCGACAGTCCGAACATCGACAGCATTACCGTTAACAAAATCGGTAAGGTTCGCCGCGCTAAATTGTACTACTTGCGCAAACTTACGGGCAAGAAGGCAAGAATCGCTGAAAAGCGCACTGTTGCCCCCAAACAAGCTTAAAAACATTCTGCTTGTCAAGCCAACACATACAGGAGCCGTGTCGGGAACTTTCCCAAACACGGCTCCTGTTTTTTTATAAGGCTGCGGACAGCCGGAGGAAACATCCCTGACTACCATTCCGTCAAAAGCCATCCGCAGTTTATCTGTGCTTGCAGCCCCTGCGCTTTTCCAGTCTAAGAACGTCTCCCCGCCCGAACCTCCCTTTACACATTCACCCCCTCTCATCCATCCATCAAACCGGACCGACAAAAGGGGGTAAATGTATACAGAAGAACGGTGCGCCCAGCACCGCCGCTTTTATTGTACAAGCAATTTTGCCGTAAACAGCGTGCGTCCGCCGTCACTTACCCGCACCAGATAGATTCCGGCGGGAACATCTGCCGGGAAAGAGGTAGAGAAACCGGTTACCGGCCAACAGCACAGACGCGCTCCGCTCACACCGACCAATTCCACCGTGCAACCGGCGGGCGCATCTCCACCGCAAAGCAACTCCAGCGGCTGATCGGAACGTACCACGCTGTTCCGCAAAGCAAAACCAGCCTCCGTGCGGACTTGTCCCACCGGGGTGGCGTCGCCCTCGAACACGGCCTGCATCTCCTCGGCAGTGAGTGCCAGCCCGTATATACGGAAGTTGTCCATCGTGCCGCAATAGTCCGGGTTATCGTTTTTCACGTTGCTGTCCCACCATTGCGTCCGTCCGATGTAGTTCCGCGTATCGGCCTTGAAGCGGGCCAGTTCATAAGGCTCGTAAGCCAGTGTAGTGCCTTCGGCCACTTTTTCTCCGTTCAAGTATATGCAGGTAGTGTGGCTTCGTGCCTCGAACGTCACAGCGATGTGCTGCTCCTGCCCCAC
Organism: uncultured Paraprevotella sp.; assembly: GCA_910584955.1. Lineage (GTDB taxonomy): Bacteria > Bacteroidota > Bacteroidia > Bacteroidales > Bacteroidaceae > Paraprevotella. The sequence continues at coordinate 8,099 of CAJUDC010000035.1, forward strand.
CATCGGTTGCCGATTGGCATTCAGCAGAACAGTGCTCGCGCCGTTGTACTTGACACCGGCACCGAACGTACCCCCGCGCAAAAACAGGCTATGGGCCGATGAAGCACCGAAGTCGTAGAAACGGGGCAGTTTATCCAGCGCTGAAGGTACGGCGGTGAACATCACGGTATAGCTCCGCAGACTGTCGAGCAAACCTTTCGGAAGCAACAGATAACCGTTGGTACCGAACCCTGTGGCCGTATTGGCCGTCAAATCAAGCGAACCTTCTACTACAGCCTTCCCCATGATGCGGGCGTCATGCCCGCATCCGCTGCGGTCGGTCAGCCAGCGGGCCGTTCCCTGGAGGTAACAGTCGTCAGCATCAAAAGCGTAGAACAGGCGCAGCGTTTTTTCGGGTGTGCGGGGCATCACCGTCACTTCAAAGGACTTTTCCTGCAAGCCTGCCGTAGCCGTAAGCGTCACATCCACAGGTTCCTCGCCCGGAGTAACGAAGCCGTAACCGGACAACACCTCGGGAGCCGACGACGACCATACCACCGGATTCCCGTTGGCGGTGGCTGCCGGCAACAGGATGTCGGCATACACCTCACCGGGCAAAGTAAGTCCGTCCATCGTTACCTCCGTCACCCGGATGCGGGCTTCGGTAATGCTGTTCCAATTTTCGCCGCCCTGCGAATTTCCGTTGCACACCACACGCACATAGCGCGCCGCCTGCGGACTATCGAAAGCGTAACGCTCCATCTCGTCGGTGAGACCGCTCGATGCACATCCCGGCAAGACGGTCGTGTAGTTAACTCCGTCCTCCGACACTTCGATATCGAAATAGCTCTTCCGTTGCGTACCGGCATAAAACGCAAGATCCACGGCCTCAACCGGTTTCACCTCGCCCAAGTCGTAACGGATCCATTGCCCCGTCCCTTCCTTGCTCCAGCGCGTGGACAGTTTGTTATCGATGGTATTGGCCGGTGTATTGCCCGACTGGTTGCCGATGGCCGTCACCTTGATGCCGGCGGGCGACGGGGTGAGCGGAACCGTGTGCAGCAGCGTGCGGCTTTGCATACCCACCATTTGTCCGCCTGCCGCGCTGTTCAGTCCTTCGATGCCGAGGGTGTAGCGACCGAAGTCGAGCGCGTGTGCCAACGTAAGCACAGCCGTCCGGTCGCCGTCAGTCCCGACAACCGCTTCTACCGGTTTGCCGTTCAACGTATAATGGGCCACATTCAGCACTTCCGCCGGGTCGGGCACATCATTAAACACTACCGTAATCAGATTGGGCTCGGTGAGCCGTACCGACGAAAGGCGCAACGACGGAATCGAGGCGTCGCCCACCGCATAACGGGCCATCTCGCTAGCAGCCAATAAGAATGCTCCCACACCGAAATCGGCCACGGACCCCCGCCCCACAGTCTGATTGGGGTCGGCTTTTTCGCCGATAGGCTGCATGTAACCCACCGCCCCGTCGTCCTGAAGGGCTACCGTGGTGAGGTAGTTCCACGCTTTCTGCACGGTAGCACCGTATTCTTTTTCCGACAAGATACCGTTGTTGAATCCCCATAAATAACCGTAGGTGAAGAGCGCCGTTCCGCTACTCTCGTACCCGGGTGCATACGACGGGTCGAGCATGCTGCGGGTCCAATGCCCCTCGGGCTGCTGTGCGTCGGCCACCGAACGGGCCATCTTCCGGTACACGCTGATATACTCGTCGCGATGCGGGTCGGTCGGCGGCAGATCGGCCAGCACACGGGCAAAAGCGGCAAAAATCCATCCGTCGCCACGAGCCCAGAAATCTTTCTTCCCACTCAGGGTCTTATGGGCCGGATATACGTATTTGGCGTCTCTGTAATAAAGGTCTTCTTCTTCGTCGTACATGATGCTGTTTGCATACGTCCAATAGTCGTACATCCTCTGCAAGTACAGTTCGTCGCCCGTTATCTTATATAGCCGTGTCATGACGGGCATGACCATAAAGAGACCGTCCACCCAATACAGGTAATCCACCGCCGCCGTATTTATTTCATAGCCCATCACTTCGAGGGCACGGGCAATACGGTTTTCAGCGGGGCTGATGCCGTATAAGTCGGCATATACCTGAAAACAAACCTGGCAGTCGCCGAAGAGCACGTGGTTTCCGCCCTCGCCGTAGGTATACACCCATTGGGATTTGTCCGTTCCCGGCGCTCCCGTCCAGTTGTTCCGCTCGGCCCAGGCCTGCGAGTAGTCCAGATACGAGGCGTCTCCCGTAACGGCATACGCTTCCATATTACCGATATGATACACCGCCCGGTTCCAGAAGAAGTCGCCGTGCGTAGGATGTGTTTCCTGCCAATGCCCGTTCACACGGTGGATGATGTCGATAACCTCATCCTTCCGGGGAAGTGTCTGCATGGATGTCTCCACCAGCGGACAGTCCACCGTCTGGCGGAAGCGGTCGAGGGCGTCGAACCAATCGTCATCGGAAGCGTACGTATCTCTGGGGAATATATTCCACCCTCCCCCGAAATAATATACCAGATCGGTGCCCGGAGTGTAGTCGCACATCACGGTCAGATGGTGGTCGATTTCCTGAACGGTCGTTTCCACACCAGGCATATAGGCTCCCAGATAAAAACGGGCACCCGGCGAAGTGACCGTTCCCTCGCTCTTGTTCTCGGCATAGCCTATCAGCCCCGGCACATCGGTGTACGCTGCCCCCTGCGGCGTGACGCCCGCCATATTGGTGTGTTGGTATATTCCCACCGCCATTTTCATGGCTTTCTGCGGTCCGTCGTAGCGCACGGTCGCTTTATTAAGCAGCCGACCGGCGGTGGTTTCTATACGCAATGTTTTGGTATAGTACGCACCGTCCACTTCCACCTTATTATATACAAGTTCAAAAACAGCCTGCAACGCCCCGTTTTCCAGGATGCGACACTCGTCATAGGCATCGTGCAACCATAGTTTTCCATCGGCATAGGCCGACACGCCGGCGGCCCCCAACGTTTTCCCGTTCACAGAATAGGCGTCCACACCGAATTCGTTCTCGCTATGATAGTTCGAGGAGGCATACATACGGTCGATAACAGGCTCTGCCGTTTTCTTTTGCCAGAGGTCCACACCATTGGCCGTATTGGGTTCGGATGTTTGCAACTGACGGCTGTACATGCGGTAGGCCGCCAGATCGTTCTCCCACGCGATGTCGTTTCGGCTCGACGGCATCATCCGGGCGGCATACGTCCGCTTGGCCAGCGGAGCGGGCACACCGTCCCGCAACGTAAAGACCGCCGTGGCCCCACGGGCTACATCGGCCCGAAAACGTATCCGCCCGTCGGCACACGCCTCGTAGGGTATCGCCCGTCCGGCCTCGTCTACCAGTTGTTTGCCGGTAAGATCGGTACCTTCGGGCACTTCCACCGTCACCGCCTCCTGCGTGCGCGGAAAGCCCAACGCATTTTTCAGGCGGAACACCACATCGTCCGCACTCACCGTCAACGGGCACGTCACCAACAACATCAGTGTCAGTGCCATCCACGTTTTTTCTTTCTGCTTTTTCATTTTCTCATGATATTAGTTAATAATCGGATCTATAGGTATCTATCATTTTTGTTAACGCACACAAAAATAATAGATCATAACCGTAAAAGCAAATAGAAATGCCAGAAATTTCGTTTTCTCTCATCGCAAGAGTTTCATGCCGACCGGCCTCTCCCGGGCAGAAACATACCCCCAAACCACCCTCCGTCAAACTAAAAAAATCCTACTGCGAACAGAATAAATCAAAATCATGACCGGAAAAAGTCAACATTACGGTTTGTTTTCTTCATCTCATGCCGCAGTTTGTCCATCTCCAAGCACGGGATGTGTAAACCTTACCGCGATTTACAGTTTCGGCTGCGGACTTAGGAACTTCCACCGAGACATGAGGATTTTTACCGGAACAGCAAAGAAAAAAAGCGACGCATCGGAACGATATGCCCCGATACGTCGCTTTTCAAAACTTGCCGTCAACCGGCGTTTTATTCACCCAGCAGATGCAATCCGCTGTCGGAAATCTCTATTAACCGACGCTTGTAAAGGTCGCCCACAGCTTTCTTGAACACCTTTTTGCTGACTCCGAACACGGCGTAAATCTCATCGGCCGGTGTTTTATCGCACAACGGGGTGCGACCGGCATTGGTACGCAAATGATTCAGCAGCACATCGGAAAAATCCGTTACCGCCGCCTGCCCCTGCCGCTGCAGCGACAGGTCAATTTTTCCGTCGGGACGCACCTGTTTGACGTAGGCACTCACACGGTCGCCCGTGTGCAACTCGCAGAACACCTCATTCTCGTACAGCAAGGCTCCGAAACGATTGTCAACAATCACCTTGAAGCCCAAATCGGTCTTTTGCCACACCAGACCCTCCACTTCGTCGCCGGCCTGATAAGGCGGCATGTCCTTGCTCAGATAACGTTCCACCTTGGCCGAAGCCATAATACGATAACTCTCTTCATCCACATGCAGATGCACAATATAACTGTTGTCCTTCTGCATCTTCATTTTCTGCTCCCGGAAAGGCACAAAAAGGTCTTTCATCAACCCCCAGTCCAAGAATGCTCCGAAATTGTTCACCCACGCCACCCGCAGGTAAGCAAAATCCCCCACCTGCGCCAACGGCTGTTCCGTGGTGGCCACCAGCCGTTCTTCACTGTCCAGATAGATGAACACATCCAGTTCATCGTCTACCCGGCAATCATCCGGTACGTAGCGCGACGGCAACAGGATTTCTCCGTCAAGGCTACCGTCGAGATATACTCCGAAATCAACTTTCTTTACCACCCGCAGGCGGTTCGTCCGTCCTAATTGTATATGTTTCATAAAGCTTCATTTTCATAGATTATTCCAAGGGCGACCCCTCTTCACGCACCCCCGTTTCTCCCTGTATCCTCCCGTCTTTCATATGGATGGTACGGTCCGTGATACGGGCCAGTTCGTCATCGTGGGTCACAATGACGAAGGTCTGTCCGAAACGGTCGCGAAGGTCGAAAAACAAACGATGAAGTTCTTCTTTGTTTTTCGAATCCAGACTGCCCGAAGGTTCGTCGGCCAGGATCACGGCGGGCCGGTTCATCAAGGCACGGGCCACGGCTACCCGCTGTTTTTCCCCTCCCGACAGCTCGCCCGGCTTGTGCGCGGCACGCTCCTCCAGTCCCATGAAAGCCAGCAGTTCCCGAGCCTGCTCCCGGGCCTTCTTCACCGATACTTTTCCGATGAAAGCCGGAATCATCACATTTTCCAATGCCGTAAACTCCGGCAAAAGCTGGTGGAACTGAAACACAAAGCCGATCTGCCGGTTTCGGAAACGGGACAACTCACTGCTGTTCAGGTCCTGAGTGGCCACTCCGTTCAGCACCACACTACCGGCATCGGGACGGTCCAATGTGCCCATAATCTGCAACAGAGTGGTTTTCCCTGCCCCGCTGGGCCCCACGATACTCACCACCTCGCCTTTACCGATATGCAGATCAATGCCTTTAAGCACTTGCAAAGTGCCGAAACTTTTGGTTATACCTTTTAAATCTATCATGATCTTCTTTTTATCCTTTTCTCATAAATGCGCAATCACATAATGGGCCAGATAGCAACCGAACACGGCGGGCATATAGCTTACGGTTCCGGTTGTGGATTTTTTGTTACGCTCGCCGTCCACCGGTACAACGGCCGACGGATCGGCCTGCTGCGTGCAGAACACCACCGGTACGGGACGTCCTTTCAGTCCCATCCCCTTCAGACGGTTGCGCACCGCCTTGCTCAGCCCGCAATGATACGTAGCCCACAGGTCGGAAAAAGCGATCTGCGTAATATCGGTCTTGGCACCGGCCCCCATGCTGCACACAAGCGGTATGCGGTGTTTCAAGGCACCGGCAATCAGCGCACATTTGGGGGCAATGGTATCGATGGCATCCACCACAAAATCAAACGCCCCTTCCTGCAACAAAGCGGGTACGTCCTCGGCTTGCAGATACGTCCGGCGCACACACAATTCCACTTCGGGGTTTATATCGCGGAACCGGTCGGCCAGTACTTCCACCTTACTGCGCCCCGTCGTAGAGTGCAACGCACACAACTGGCGGTTGATGTTCGTGGGCTGTACCGTATCGGCATCCATCAGCGTAAAACGCCCCACACCGGCCCGCACCAGCATCTCGGCCGCATAAGCGCCCACACCGCCCAATCCGACCACCAGTACATGTGCCCGTTGCATGCGCTCCGTCTTGTCAGTCCCCAACAGCTGCACCGTGCGCTGCATCCATTCCCGCTCTTCCGTCCGGTTCTCCATCTACTTGTTTTTCTTATGCCAGCCGCCAAACCATTCTTTTGCCGTCTCGTACTTGTCCGTCACGCTATGCGGTTTGCTCAGGCTGACCGTATAAGTAGGCTGAGCATCGTAACCGTCGGGGAAGATCAACAGCAAGCTGTTCTGCATATAATACTTCATAATCTGGTGCGGCACATGCTCCAGCGACGGACGGAACGAGATAGAACCTCTTCGCGCACAGATCACCACAAGCAAATGGTCGGGATTGATGATCTCCGACAACCGCTTCAGTTCGTTGCCGCCGTCGGTCTCGAAATATTCGGCCCGCACTGACGGATAATTACGTTCCATGTATGCCCGTACGCGTTTCAGCGTACGAGGATGTCCGTGATAGAACACCCTGCATCCCAACCCGCTACCCAAGCGTGCGATACGTTCCACCCAATGCAGGAAGCCGGCCTCGTACTCCGCCTTGGCAGGAATAGCCACATGAATACGGCGGATGGTATTGATAGGCATCGTACTGCGCACCATCATGATCTGCTGGTTCAGGCCGCTCAGCAGACTAAGCAGGACAGGACCGAAAAACGACTCACCCGGCGACGACTTTATGTGCAGCCCCACCACCACCTGCGAATAATCGTTCTCTTTCATGGCATGGATGATACCGTTGGCCAGGTTGGTGGCGAAACGCACTTTGGTATTCATCTGTACATTGGCTGCCGAGGCGATACGAACGGCATTGTCCAGCACCTTCTGTCCTTTTTCCCGGGCACCCGGATCATCGTCGAGAACCACGTTCAAAGCCATCAGCGGATGATCCGTTTCCTGCTTGCGCATCATCAGCGCCATATTGACAATCGGTTCCACCGTCTCGGAGTAAGCCAGGGCTATCAGTGTGGTATCCCCTTCCGGTACGAGTTCTTCCGACCCGGAGGAATGGGACAAAGCCAACCGACGGGCCGTATGCTCGGTAAGAAAAGAGCTTACCACACAGGTTACCAGAATCAGCACTACCGTGCCGTTGAGCACGTCATCGTTGAGCAACCGGCTGCCGTCCGGCAAGATGATGTTATAGCCCACCAACACCGCCGCCAGCGTGGCAGCGGCCTGCGCATTGCTCAGTCCGTACATCAGGCCACGCTCCAGCGCACTCATGCCGTAGACCTTCTGCGTCACCCACGATGCGATCCATTTGCCCGACAGAGCCATGACAATCATCACGCCGGCCACCTTCAGGGCCTCACCTCCTCCCAACAACACCCGCACGTCGATAATCATGCCCACACCGATCAGGAAATAGGGAATGAACAGGGCATTGCCCACAAACTCCAGATGTGTCATCAACGGTGAGGAGTGCGGAATAAGACGGTTGAGCACCAGGCCCGCCAGGAAAGCGCCCAAGATGCCCTCCATCCCTACAAACTCCATCAGACCGGCCCCGAGAAACACCATCGCCAGTACGAAAATATACTGTATCACCCCATCATTATAGCGACGGAAGAACCAGCGCCCGATGCGCGGAAAAGCATAGATGATAACCGCAGCCAGCAAAATGACTTTCAGCACCAGCAGCAACCAGAACCAGCCTTCCGTGTCTTCCTTGAACATACCGCCGATCACCGCCAACACCAGCAAAGTCAGCGTGTCGGTCACAATCGTGCCACCCACGGCGATGCTCACACTGCGATGGCGCGACACACCGTAACGAATCACGATGGGATAGGCAATCAGCGTGTGCGAGGCATACATACTGGCCAGCAACACGGAAGTGACGAGGCTGTATTTCAGCAATAACATATTGGATACCACGCCCAGAGCAAGCGGAAATACAAAAGCCGTGATGCCTAGCATAAACGCCTGTCCGCGAATGCGCTTCATATCCTGCAAGTCCATCTCCAAGCTGGCCAAAAACATGATATAATACAATCCCACCTTACCGAAAAGCTCAAAACTGCTGTCCCGGTCCAGGATATGGAAACCGTGAGGCCCGATAATCACTCCCGCCAGAATCATACCGATGATATGTGGTATGCGGAGCCGCCCCAACAGCAAGGGAGCAAACAAGATGATGCTCAGCACCACAAAAAAGATCCAGGTAGGATCCGTAACCGGTAGATAAGATATGATCAAAGGCATCTGCATAAGCATTATGTATCGAATTACGTTACAAAGGAACGAAAAACTTTCCATTTTTTACGGCCTTGTATAATAAATTGTCTATTTTTGCAGCCGAAATCATCAAATATATAAAAAGAACAAAGACATGAAAGTAGCAATAGTTGGTGCGAGCGGTGCTGTGGGACAGGAGTTCCTGCGCGTGCTCGAAGAGAGAAACTTTCCGTTGGACGAGTTGGTATTGTTCGGTTCACAACGCAGCGCCGGTAAGAAATATACCTTTCGCGGCAAGGAGATCGAAGTGAAACTCCTCCAGCACAACGATGATTTCAAGGATATCGACATCGCCTTTACTTCGGCAGGTGCCGGAACATCCAAAGAGTTTGCCGCCGACATCACCAAGTACGGCGCAGTGATGATTGACAACTCCAGCGCTTTCCGTATGGACGAAGACGTGCCTCTGGTCGTGCCCGAATGCAATGCCGCCGACGCCCTGAACCGTCCGCGCGGCATCATCGCCAACCCCAACTGCACCACCATCATGATGGTAGTGGCCCTGCAACCGCTGGAGCAGCTCAGCCACATCCGCCGCATCCACGTGGCCAGCTATCAGGCCGCCAGCGGAGCCGGCGCAGCCGCCATGCAGGAACTGGAGCAGCAATACCGCGAGGTGCTCGACGGCAAACCGGCCACGGTAGAAAAGTTCCAGTATCAGTTGGCCTATAACGTTATCCCCCAGATCGACGTGTTCCAGGAAAACGGCTACACCAAGGAGGAAATGAAGATGTTCAACGAAACGCAGAAAATCATGCACAGCAGCGTGCAATGCTCGGCCATGTGCGTGCGCGTCCCCTCGCTCCGAAGCCATTCCGAAGCCATTTGGGTGGAAACGGAACGCCCCGTCTCGGTGAAAGAGGCACAAGACGCCTTTGCCGCCGCCAAAGGCGTACAGCTGATGGACAATCCGGCTAATAAGGAATATCCCATGCCGCTCTTCCTGGCCGGCAAGGATGATGTATATGTAGGCCGCGTCCGTAAAGATCTGGCCAACGAGAACGGCCTGACGTTCTGGATTGTCGGTGACCAGATTAAGAAAGGCGCCGCGCTGAACGCCGTGCAGATTGCCGAATACTTAATCGAGGCAGGCGATGTAAAATAAGCGGTGACGACCGCCAACCTTTAAAAAGCCGTACACCTTATTCTGAAAAGGTGTACAGCAAAAACTAAAAAGGTCTACACCTTATTTCAAGAAGGTGTAGACCTTTTTAGTTTGCAATCCTCATTTCCTATCGCCGTTCCGCTCGCGACGGATCGACCGGGCGGGCATCCCGTCGGCCGACCGCCCGGAGCAACAAGGCATACGAAGCCGGGCGATCAGTCTTTCTTTTTGGATTGCAGCTTATAGTTGAACCCGAACATCACATAGTCGGTCGTCCCGACACCCCACCACGCCGTACGCCTGTCTCCGCTCAAATAGCTGCCGTGGTTCATACGTTGACGCAATATGTCGTGCGCCGACAATGTCAGTGTCAGGTTCTTCTTTCGGAGACACGTTTTTTCCACGAGAATATCCCACACCGTATAAGCACGGTTCATCGACGGATCATCGTAACCGTAGGGGCGACTGAGCGAAACCGTCGTGTGCACCCGGATGCTCCCCGGCAAATTTCCCCATGCGTAACCGTAACAACTGACGGTACGTATGCTCCGTTCGTTCAATCCAAGCCGTGAATCGAGTGCGGAAATTCTGAAAGAGGTGTTGCAGGAAGCGCCGAATTTGTCCTGCCGGTAGCTGAGTTGCAGGCGGGGAGAGATATGATATGTACGCACCACATCACGCGCACTTTCGGTAGCTCCGCTCAGCATGGAATATTCCACGCTGCGGTAGGTTCTGCCGTCGAAACCGGGGGATAAGTTCCAACGGTTTTTCTTGTCCAGCGGCAAATTCACAGAACCGGACAAATGCCAGTCACGATCGCCTTCCGTGTTTTCGGGACGGATGACGGTGATACCGGTCGAAGGATCATAGCGCTGCACATAACTCACCGCGCCCGTACCGTATGAATGGGACAACGACAGACTGAAATTTTGCTTGCGCTTGTTGAAGTGGCTGTACTTCCCCCCGAATTTATGGGTATAGTAACCTTTCAGATTAGGATTGCCCATACGGATGTTAAGGGGATCCGTATCGTCCGTCATGTCAATCAGGTTGCGCAGCATGTAGTCGCCGGTAAACGAGTTGTAATAGTTGAATTCCAGCGTGCCCAGACTATCGGTGACGTATTTGATTCTGGCCGAGGGAGCTATATGCAAATACGATTTCGACAAATGCTTGCTGACACCGTCGCGCCGGTAGTCCACCACATCGGTATAAGGTTGCACGCCGAACTGCCCGAAAATGCTGACCTTCTTTTTCCAGTCCCAGTTCAGACCGGTCTCTATCCAGTGGTGGGTCCCGTGCAACTCGCTGTCGTAGCTGTTGCGCATATCCAGCGCACGCACCAGCATTTCCACGTCGTCGGGGCGCAGCCCCAGTACGACCTTTGTAGGATCGTCCCACGGATCGCCCAGTTCGTCGAGCCGATAACGATAATGCCCCCGGTCGTCGTGGTAACCTTTGTACAACCCGTAAGTGCCCCGCAGGCGCAAGCCGTTTTTAAACACATGCACGTAGTCCAGAAAGAAACGCCCCGAGCGGAACGAGGCCGGACTTCGGGCATAAATGTTACGAAACTCGTCGCGTTCCTCCTGTCCGGGCTGGTAATAATTATACCCCTCCCGATCATAATCATCCGTTTTCTCGTTCCGATATTGCAGATCCCCCCGCAATGTAAAGTTACATCCGTCGGACGTCACCCACCAGTTGGCCCAGAAACCCAACGAAGCATCCCGATACTCATGGTACTGACGACCATCGTCCAGTCTGCTGTTCACCGCCGTTGTGCCGAACAATGCGGGATTCGCAAGCAGACTGTCCAGCGGCGCAACGGACAGCGCATAAGGATTCTCGTTCCAGGTTCCGCTGCGGCTCCAGCCCTTCCCGTTCCCTTTGCCATAGCCCAACGAGGGTGTCAGCGTAATAAAAGAAGAGGTAGACGGTCGCCAGTCCAGCTGAAAGGAGGATTTAAGACTAAAGTTACGATCGCGATAGCCGTTGTCCTCCAAAGAATAGGACGAGACACCGGCCCGGTATTGCTCCACAAACCGCCCGCCCCGGTCGGTCATAATTTCATTGTCT
>CAJUDC010000036.1 GCA_910584955.1 uncultured Paraprevotella sp.
TTGATTCTTTCCCGGTCGTCTTCCTTCGTAAGGTCTATGCCACAAAAAGGAGAGCACCGCCGATGGAGATTCATATAATAAATTCCCGCCATTAAGAGAGCGGAGATAGCCACTATATCAAGTCCGGTGTCTTTAAATCCTTTCTCATAGATATGTGTTAATGGCAACATTTGGATTTCACGGTTCATCGCCGTACGTCGGGTGACACTGTTTGTCTCATTGATCTCCCACCGAAGCAATTCCAGCATAACCGTATCATCTTTCAAGTAGTCAGACAGGCTTTTAAAGATTTCCAAATATCCTTCCTTGCTACAGGAGTTATGCGAGGATGTTTTTATAATATCATTAAACCAGTAATCATATTCTCTTACAAGATTATCATAGAATTCCTCTTGGTTTTTATAACGGTTGTAGAAAGTGACCGGCTCTATTATTGCTCGTTTGATGAGATCCAGAAGAGCCATTCCCGAAAATCCCTTTTTAAGGATAATTTCTTTGGCCGCTTTGTTTATGGCTTTTTCAATGTCCACTTTTTTCCGGCGGATTCTTTTAGGTTTATCAGCTTCCATCTGCATATTTGAAAGGTTTTATACTATTTTCTCATCATGAATTGGCTAGGAACCTCGGCTACCATTATTCCCGTGAGACAATAAAATAGCTCGTAATCGTACCTATGGGGTTTACTATCGTATATACACTCCCTTACAAAAGTACTTCTTTTTTGCCATTCTTTTGTAATTTTGTATACCTTTTTTATTATCTTTGTTGTCTATCATTCTGTTTACCTTATTTTATTAAACCATATAAAAAGAAAGATAATGAGAAAACTTGTTATGATGCTGTGCGGTGCTGTATTTGCCTGTTCTTCGTATTCGCAGCACACATTGCGGTTGATGACGTATAATATAAGGAATGCGAACGGGATGGATGGTATTCGCAATTATCAGCGTATCGCCAACGTCATTACGGAAGCGGGAGCTGATGTGATAGCCGTTCAGGAAACGGATAGTATGACCCGTCGCAGCGGAGAAAAATATGTTTTGGGGGAGATTGCAGAGCGTGCCCGGATGCAGGCTTACTTTGCTCCGGCCATCCCTCACGATCAAGGAAAATATGGAATAGGAATCCTGACTAAGCGTAAACCGCTCCGATTGGAAACCGTACCTCTGCCGGGCAGAGAAGAAGCTCGCGTGATGCTGGTAGCTGAATTTGAGGACTATGTATATGCTTGCACGCACCTGTCTCTCACAGAGGCGGACAGAATGGCATCTGTAGAGAAAATCAGGGAAACGGCTGCTACCTATCACAAACCCTTCTTCTTGGCGGGTGATATGAATGCGGAACCGGACGAGGATTTTATTAAAGCCGTTCAAAAGGACTTTGAAATGTTGTCCAATCCCAAGTACCCTACCTATCCCTCCCTTCACCCTGGAAAGACGATTGATTATATCTTTGTATTCAAACCGACGGCCGGTGCAAAGTTCCTTAAAGGCAGTCGGGTAGTGAACGATACCGTCGCTTCCGACCATCGACCGGTAACGGTAGATCTGTGTATGGCGGAAAAGCCCGATCGCCTCTTTCGTGCCCGTCCTTATCTGCAAAATCCGTTGGATGGCGGTATGACCGTGATGTGGGAAACAACGGTTCCGTCTTATAGCTGGGTAGAGTACGGTACCGATACCACCCGTCTGAAACGTGCCCGTACGGTCGTGGACGGACAAGTGGTATGTAATCGGACATTGCACAAGATTCGTCTGGACAGTTTGCAGCCTGGACAAACCTATTATTATAGGGTTTGTTCGCAGGAGATTCTGTCGTATCAGGCATATAAAAAGGTGTTTGGAAATACGGCTCGTTCCGCTTTCAGTCATTTTACTTTGCCGAGCGCTGACGCCGATAGTTTCACCGCCGTAGTGTTTAATGACCTGCACAAACAAGGGGCGACGTTTGAGGCGTTGTGCCGCCAGATTCAGGATATAAATTATGATTTTGCCGTGTTCAATGGAGATTGCGTGGACGATCCGGCTAATCCCGTCCAGGCGACAAAATTTATCAGTCAATTGACGGAGGGAGTGCACGGCGATTGTATTCCTGTTTTCTTCATGCGGGGAAACCATGAGATTCGTAATGCCTATTCCATTGGCTTGCGCGATCATTATGATTACCCGGGTAATAAGACATACGGCGCCTTTAATTGGGGAGATACCCGCATTGTCATGTTGGATTGCGGAGAAGATAAGGAAGATAGTCATTGGGTGTACTACGATCTGAATGACTTTACTCGCTTGCGTCATGAGCAAGTGGATTTTTTAAGAACGGAGTTATCCGGCAAAGCTTTCAAGAAAGCCCGTAAACGTATACTTATCCATCATATTCCGCTGTACGGTAACGACGGGAAGAATCTTTGCGAGGAGTTGTGGACTCCGCTGCTCTCTAAAGCACCGTTCCATGTCAGTCTGAACGCGCATACACATCAATTTGCCTATCACCCCAAGGGGGAACTGGGGAATAATTATCCGGTTGTCATCGGTGGAGGGTATAGCATAAATTCTGCTACAGTGATGATTATTCAAAAGAAAAAGGAAACGCTGACAGTTAAGGTGTTGAATACAAAAGGAGATGTATTGTTGGAGTTAAATTTGTGATGTAGATAATGGATATATATAATGAGACAATCCCTAACTCGATACATGGCAACTTCAAAATATTTTCTTGTTCGTATTTAAGGGGATCGTAAATGTCTTTTGCCAATGCTCGACGTCCTTGCACCGATGAGGTTGAGTTGTAAAAAAACATCATTAATAAAGAATGGTTATAGTCGTGAGAGAGGGCTATAACCATTCTTGTTTTATACGGATAAGAAAGCCCGCAAGCGCATGCTTCACCATTATTGCCTGCTACGACAGAGAATGAAGAGGGGCAATCATGTGCTATTGTATCTTTTTCTTTTTTGTTGATATGTCAAAATGATGTATTATATATTTATATTATATCATATTGTTTTTGTATTTGTGTTTTGATGTTGCATTTTAGTAGTGTTTTTCTTGTTTATATAAATTAGTGATAGTATCTTTGCTGTGTGAATAGGATTTAATTATTGTTTTTTTAAGGTAAAAAGATTATGAGTTCAAAAGCATTGTCCGTTTCATTGGCAGGCTACATGCTTGCATCATCCTCTCCGGTTGTTGCGTCGGAGCTGGAGGAAAGTCACAGAATAAGCGCTTCGTTGAATGCCGACTGGGTAAGCACTTATATATGGCGGGGGCAAAATCTAGGTGGTATCAGTATTCAACCGGGTTTAGGGGTTGAATATCGGGGTTTTTCCTTAAGCGCATGGGGATCGTCCGGTTTCGATAAAGAAGATGTTAAAGAAGTCGATGTGACGTTAGCATGGGGAGGAAAAGGTTTTCAAGTCGGCATGACCGATTATTGGTTTGACAACGGTCCCGGATATTTTCACTATGCGTCCCATCGTACAGCGCATGTCTTTGAAGCGCATGTCGGTTACGACTTCGGTCCTGTGGTGTTCGGTTGGTATACGAATATCGCCGGAAACGACGGCGCCGGGCATAAGGGGGACCGAGCATATTCGTCCTATATCGAGTTGAGTGCCCCTTTCATGCTGGGAGGACTTGCATGGAATGCCGAACTGGGAGCATCTCCTTGGAAGACAAGTTTCTACAGCACTACAGGATTTTCCGTTGTCAATATCGGACTAAGTGTTGCCAAAGAATTCAATCCGGCTAAATCATGTGTCCTTAAACTCTATGCCAAAGGAATCTGTAATCCGCGCAATGAAAAAGGATATTTAGTTGCAGGAGTTTCGTTTACGACCTTGTGATTATTGAATATGAATACAAACATAAAATAGTTATTGACAAATGAAAAAGATTGAAGCGATTATTCGCAAAACCAAATTTGAGGAAGTAAAAAGCGCTCTTCTAGAGGCCGATATTGAATGGTTCTCGTATTACGAAGTCAGAGGTATCGGAAAATCCAGACAAGCTCGTATTTATCGTGGGGTGATGTATGATACAAGTTCTATCGAACGCATCCTGGTATCGATTGTTGTCCGCGATATAAATGTGGAACGAACTGTATCGGCAATAGTAGAGGCTGCGCAGACCGGAGAAATCGGTGACGGCCGTATTTTTATTATTCCGGTTGAGGATTCCGTGCGCATCCGTACCGGTGAGCGTGGTGATATTGCTCTCTACAATGCCGAACATGAGAAGTGAACCGGCATGGGATTAGAGATCTATTCATGGAAAGCAATTATTTACTAACAGCATAAGATAATGAAAACATATAGATTATTAGGGACAATCCTGCTGCTTGCGGCGACTGTCGTTTTTCCTGCTTTTGCCACTGCCGATACGTTGACGGCAGATTCGATTCCCGGTGTGATGGGGGAGAGTGTTTATTCGGTTAGTCATGCGGTTGAGAGCATGGTCGAGAAAGAACCGGATGCTCTGGTGTCAGGACTTAATACCGTATGGATGCTTCTTGCAGCCATGCTTGTCTTTTTCATGCAGCCCGGGTTTGCCATGGTCGAGGCCGGTTTCACCCGTTCAAAAAACACGGCCAATATTCTGATGAAGAATTTTGTGGACTTTATTTTCGGTTCACTTTTCTATTGGTTCATTGGTTTCGGCATTATGTTTGGTATCGGTGGGTTCTGTGGCGTTCCGCATTTTATGAGTACGTGTTTTGAGAGCCTGGCTCTTCCCGATTCCGCCTCTCTGCCGACGGAAGGTTTTTTGGTGTTTCAGACCGTATTCTGCGCCACAGCGGCCACAATCGTATCTGGGGCGATGGCCGAGCGCACTAAATTCTCCGCTTACCTTATATATACTATTTTCATCAGTGTGCTTGTCTATCCGATATCGGGACATTGGACATGGGGTGGCGGCTGGCTGATGGATGGCAGTGAAGGCTCGTTCATGATGAGCGTTTTCGGCACCACATTCCATGACTTTGCCGGTTCGGCGATTGTGCATTCTGTTGGAGGCTGGATAGCGTTGGTCGGAGCCGCCATACTGGGTCCGCGTATTGGCAAATATACACGTGACGGCAAATCGAAAGCCATTCCCGGCCATAATCTTACCATAGCTGCGCTTGGTGTTTTCATTTTATGGTTCGGCTGGTTCGGCTTTAATCCGGGTTCGCGCCTTGCTGCCGCTACTATGGAGGATCAGGTTTCAATATCACTTGTTTTTCTCAACACCAACCTTGCGGCCTGTGCCGGCGGATTTGCCACGCTTGTGCTGAGTTGGTTTAAGTATGGAAAGCCCTCTTTGTCGCTCACGCTCAACGGCATCCTGGCCGGTCTTGTCGGCATCACAGCCGGTTGCGATGCCGTTTCGCCCTTAGGGGCGGTAATCATTGGGCTTATATGCGGACTGCTTATGGTTCTTTCTGTGGAATTTGTTGATCGTGTTCTCAAAATCGATGATCCTGTCGGTGCGGTTTCCGTTCATGGCGTATGCGGATTTACGGGGACTTTGCTCACCGGTCTTTTTTCGGTGACGGAGGGACTTTTCTATGGGGCCGGCTGGGGCTTGCTCGGCGCACAGGCATTCGGAGCGGTTACGATCGGCTTGTGGGCTGCCGGCATGGGCTTTTTGATTTTTAAAGGTGTCGATTGGGTTCACGGTCTTCGCGTGCCGGCGAGAATCGAAGAGGAAGGCCTTGATATTTATGAACATGGAGAGTCGGTCTACAATACATAAGCTGCATAGACGATAGGATGTGTTCATTCAAACCGTGCGGTTCGTGTGTTGCATGCCTTTCGTTTCTTGATACCGATTTAAATAGGAAAGGACGTATTTCGCTGTGGGAGACGTCCTTTTTTTATGGGCATAGGTGTGTCACATGTATCGGGATAACGAAGCCTGGAGATGCGCAGATTCTATGATCGGGGTGCTCGTCTCCTGCAATGATGGTCTGCAACAGGTGGAAGCGGGGAGCGCACCACGGTGGAGCGAGGCCTAGGCCGCATTTGTGTCTCTCCTCTCTGTGTTTGTCAAAAGACGGTTTCACGCTTTCACCGGCGTCGGAAATGTCCATTTCATGCGGTCGGTAAGGTGAAGGAGTGGGGTACAAAGGTTTCACAGCTCTTTCACATTGCATTCACAATTGACAACGTACTAAATATACAATGGAATAAATATTTGTATATAAGTCGGTTATCTGAAAATTTGGAAAACGCACTGTTTGTATCGTATATTTGCCGACGGAACTTTAAAATGAACGGAATGAATTTGAAAAAGGTGGTACGAGACATGTTGCGCTACTGGTGGGAACGCCTGACAGTGCGTACGGGAAAAACGGTTGGCAAACGAGGTGGTACGGAAACGGCGAAGCGGTCCATTGCCGAACCTGCGGTGGGGAAGATGGAGCGCGATTTGGCATGCTTTTTACAAAGCAGGTATGAATTCCGGCATAATATGCTGACGGATGTCACGGAATTGCACCGCCTGGAGGAGCAAGAGCGTACTTTCGTGCCCGTCACACCGCGCCATTTGAATGCTATCTGTCTGGAAGCGCATGCCGAGGGGATTGCCTGCTGGGACAGGGATGTGGCGCGGATCGTGCACTCTGTGCGCACCCCGGATTACCATCCGTTTCTCCATTATTTCGACGGTCTGCCGGACTGGGACGGTCGTGACCGTCTGGAAGAGTTGGCCCGCCGCGTATCTCACAGTCCCTTGTGGGTAAACGGATTCCGGCGCTGGATGCTGGCTTTGGCGGCACAATGGATGGGGCTGGACCGTATGTACGCCAACAGTGTGGCCCCCGTACTGGTGAGCGAGACGCAGGGCATGGGAAAATCCACGTTCTGCCGGGCATTGATGCCTCCTGTGTTGCAGAGCTATTACACGGACAGCATAGATCTGGCGTCGCCGCTGTCGGTGGAGAATAAACTGGTGGAGATGGGCTTGATCAATCTGGATGAATTCGACCGTATTTCCGCCCGCAAACAACCTTTGTTAAAGAATATCATGCAGCTGTCGGACCTTCATCTGCGGCGGGCCTACCGGCGCCATGCCGGTCGACTGCCTCGGGTGGCATCGTTTATCGGAACATCCAATTCCCGGGAGTTGCTTACCGATCCGTCGGGAAGCCGGCGCTTTCTGTGTGTGTCGGTAGAACGTCCCATAGACAGCAGCGGGATCTGCCATACGCAGGTATATGCCCAGCTGAAAGCTTTGCTGCGGGCCGGGGAACGGTATTGGTTTACGTCGGAGGAAGAGGAAGCCATTCAGCGCAATAATGCCGCTTTTTATCGGGTATGTCCGGTCGAAGAGGCTTTCCGCCTGTATTTTCGGGCGGCATTGCCGGGCGAGGAGTGCAGATTGTATGCTTTGCCGGAAGTGGTGCAGATGGTGCGTGCCCGTTGTCACGGGGCGATGGCGGGAGTGAATATGCAGAGTTTCTCCCGAGCCTTGCAGGCAGCCGGTGTGGAACGGTGTCATACGCGGGTGGGCAATCGCTACCGGATTGTGGAAATCCACGCGGACTGACGGCTTCAGTCGTCTATCCGCTTGATAAACCGGGCCGGATTACCGCCCCAGATTTCGCCGGCGGGTACATCTTTCCCCACCACGCTTCCGGCCGCTATGACGGCTCTTTCTCCGATGGTAACACCTTTCATCACCAAGCTGTTGGCACCGATAAAAGCATGGTCTTTGATGACAATGGGAGCCGTACCGGCATTTTTCATGTCTCGGTCCGGGTCCATGCGGTCGCGCCAGTCGGTACTGTGCCAGTTCGTGTCGAAGATGCGGGTGCCCGTACCGATGTTTACATAATTGCCTATCGTGATGGAACAATAGCATTGCAGACTGGCATTCGTCATGCCGCTATGGTCTCCGATATGCAGCACGGCTCCCCGTTTCACACGGATCAGGGAACATTCGTGGTCGTCACAACTGTAGTTCTTGCCCGAGTTGCACCGGAAGTTATGACCGAAACGGATGTCGCACCCTCTGTCGATCCGTAGAAACGGACGTCCCCGGAAACTGATCTCGCCGCTTGCAGGAAACCGCACACCCCGCCGCCGGCAATAATTCATGGAATAATGATGCCAGAAATATTCGCTGACGTTCCGATGAATGTCTTCCAACCAGCGAGCCAGAAAAAAGAGAGGGGACAGTAGATTTTCGGTCGCCCGGTTTGCTTTAAGTCTCATAGATAACTCTGTTAAGTGGGGAAGCCGGTGCTTCCGTGTGGTTTTAGTTTTAAGTCTGCATGCGTTTCCGTACAGGCAAAGATACTAAGGATGTTCGATATATGCAAGAGAATGTAACCGATATTTCACATCGAAAAAAACGCAGCCTGTCTGAGAGAACTAAAAAAAGAAGGAGGGAATGGCCGTAAATCGATTGTTTTTGCTACTTTTGCGGTAGTGTTACGGGATTCTCACCAAACGGCGGGAAATGTAGAAAGAAACTGAATATGACATTTATTATCGTCTCCTTTTTTTTGTTGGGTTACGTGTTTATTGCCACGGAACACATTACTAAAATCAACAAGTCGGCTGTGGCCATGTTCCTGGGTGTGGTGGGATGGATTCTGTTTATGTGCGACGGCGGTACGTATGTACGGGCGATGTATCCGCATGAATTTGCCGATTTCCTGCATGGGATGCCTTCTACGGTCACAGCCGTAAAGACGTTCATAGCCCAGCATATCTTTGTGCATTATGCCGCCTATATTTGTGGTATCGTGCTTTTCTTGCTCGCGACGATGGCCATTGTGGAGGTGCTCAATGTGAACGGTTGTTTCGATTTTATCCGGGCTTGGGTGCGTACCCGTAACAGTCGCCGCCTGTTGTGGTCCTTAGTGGGTATCACTTATCTGTTATCGGCCAATCTGGATAACCTGACCACAACGGTGATGATGCTGGTTGTGATGCGCCAGATTGTGGTGAAACCGCTTTGGCGGATGCAGTATGGGGCGGCCATTGTGCTGGCTGCCAATTGCGGCGGCTGTTTCACGGTGATCGGGGATGTATGTTCGTTGATGCTGTGGTCGAAGGAAGCCGTTACCCCCTCCAGTTTTTCCGAGGCGCTGGTGCTTCCTTCCCTGGTGGCGGTGATCGTTCCCACTTTGTTGATTTCAAGAAAGTTGCCCGAGCGTATTGAGATAGAGGAACCCCGTCTGTATTTTCGCGGCGACGATACGACGCTGGCCCCTTGGCAGCGCATTCTGATGTTTTTTGTGGGAATCGGCGGATTGTGGTTTATCCCTACTTTTCACAGCATTACCAAGTTGCCGCCGTTTGTAGGGGCTTTGTGTGTGTTGGCCTTGTTCTGGGTAGTGAACGAAGTATGCAACCAGAAACGTATCCGTACGGATCAGCCTGTCACCCGCACTTTCCCGCGCTTTTTGCAGTATGAGAGTTTGCAGACTATTCTTTTCTTTATAGGCGTGTGTCTGGCAGTGGGGGCCTTGGCGGAAACGGGCGCCCTTCATGCCGCATCGGAATGGTGCGACCATAAGATTCATAATATATATGTGCTCAGCGTGGCGCTCGGTCTGATTTCGGCTGTGCTGGATAACATCGTATTGGTGTTGAGCAGCATTTCCATGTATGATGTGGCCGAACATGCTTCCGTGATTCGCCGGATAGATCCCGAATACGCCCGTTCGTTCATGTTGAACGGACAGTATTGGCACCTGGTGGCTTTCTGCGCCAGTGTGGGCGGTTGCCTGTTGCCTATCGGATCGACTTCGGGCTACGCTCTGATGAAGAGCGAAGGAGTGACGATCTGGTGGTATTTCCGTCATATCAGCGGAAAGGTGCTGCTGGGTTGGCTGTTGGGTTTGGGCGTATACTTTCTTGTGGACTTGTTAATCCGTTGACAATATGGCTAGAGGAAGACAATGGTTTGAGCAAAACATTAAGCGGTTTTGCCTTATGCAAGTAGGGGGCTTGACGTTGCTTCTGTGTGGAGCGATGACGGTACAGTTCGTCTTTTTCCCGGCTTGTCGGGTGAACGGCAAAGGCATGTATATGACGGTGGCTTACTTTTTTCTGCTGGCCGTGATGAATTTCATATTGTATGCTTTGGGTAAAGTCCGTCTGAGCGCTGCATATCTTTTCGGGCTGACTATGTTGCTGGGCGTGTTGTTCGCATTTCTTTCGTCGGCTGCCGGGTGGCTTTTTGTCATACAGCTACTGATATTTGCTTTGGGAGAATGGGTGTTTGACGCCGTGTATTATCGGCAGCTGAACAGGAGAAGAGACAAGTGAGCGAGACAAACGAAACGAACCCGGGACGGTTGCGGTTGTTGCTGTCGGCGTTGAACGAAGGGTTGTATGAAAAAGAGCAGGCGGTGGCATTGGCGCTCCTGTCGGCTGTGGCGGGGGAGAGCCTCTTTCTGTTAGGACCTCCGGGTGTGGCCAAGAGTATGATAGCCCGCCGGCTGAAAGAAGCCTTTGCGGGCGCTTCTTCGTTTGAATATCTTATGTCACGATTCAGTACGCCGGACGAAATATTCGGTCCCGTTTCCATCTCGAAGCTGAAAGACGAAGACCGTTACGAACGGGTGACCGACGGATACCTGCCATCGGCCGACATCGTGTTTCTGGATGAAATATGGAAGGCCGGTCCCGGCATTCAGAATGCTTTACTGACCGTACTTAATGAAAAGGTATACCGGAACGGACGCCAACTGATCCGTTTGCCACTGAAAGGGCTGATTGCCGCTTCCAACGAATTGCCGGCCGAAGGAGAAGGGTTGGAAGCCCTGTGGGACCGCTTCCTGTTGCGCTGTGTGGTGACGGACATATCGCGTAACGATTTGTTCGATCGTATGATAACCGATACGGCACCGTCGGTTCCGGGTGTCCCGGAGGAATTAAAGCTGACCGCCCGGGAACTGGAAGTATGGCGATGGGGAATGGATCGGATTGTCGTCCCGGAGATCCTGCTTGCTTTTATCCATCGGATGCGCGACGAACTGATACGTGGGGATTCGGTAGACGCCGTTTCTGCAACGGAAGAAGTGTTTCGGGTGTCCGACCGCAGGTGGAAGAAGGCGGTCAACGTGTTGCGTGCCTCGGCTTTTCTGAACGGACGTTCCGAGGTGAGACTGTCGGATGCCATGTTGCTGGCACATGTCTTGTGGGATGCGCCCGACCGTAGGGAGGCTTTGCTGCGTCTGTTGAGCCGGGCATTGGTGCAAACGATTGAGGAGACTTGCCGGGTGCAATTGTTACAGGACCGGATGGCGGCTTTGCGCGATGAGTTGCGTTCGCAAGTCCGGTCGGAAGCCCCCGAAACAAAGGGGATGAAAGTAGTTCATAGTTTCTATTACCAGCTTATAACCGGACATTCGTCACGTAACATATTCATGTATGCCAGTGAATACAAGCAATTGGACAAGAACCGTCCGACCCCGTTTGTATTAGTGACCGACCGCTATAAGACAGGCGGACAAGTTCTTAAGAAATATGAAAAAAGCCGTTATCCTTCCGTTTTCCCGAAGGACATTCTGCAAGTCGTTGCCCGTCCGTGTGCCGTAGTTGTAAATGGCAAAGAATATCCTTTGTTGACCGAAAAGACAACCGATGAATTACCGGATGCGGAACCGCTGGGCCTGGTGGATGAACAATGGCTGGAAGTGATGAAAAGATTGGCGGAGGAAATAAAAGAGAGTAAGGCAAGGTTGCAGACTTTTAAGGAACAGGAGACGGATTGTGCTGCCGGCCATCTGTTTTTGGATGAAGGGCTGAGAAACAGAGTGGAAGATGCCTTACGTGCTGCGTCTTTTTCCCTGAACCGTATCGAGAACGAGCTGAACGAATTGCAATATGCCTGCGGAAACTCCCGGTAAGTTTTCTCGTATGGAAGATTTGTACACGCTGTTTCGCAACCGCCTGCGTGCTTGTGCTGCGGAAGTGTATGCACCGTTGCTGGCTTCCGGTGCGGTGAGAACGAGTGAAGTGGAAGAGGAGATCGAACGTTATCATGCCCGGAGAAGAGCCGGCTTGCAAGAGGTGTATTCGTTTTACGGTGAGCAGTGGGACGCTTTTTATCGGGTAAAAGCGACGCAAGATGCCGGTTTCCTGTCGGAACTGGGACGGTTGAATCGCGCTTTTTCTGCACGGTACGACAGTTGTGAGTTGAACGTGGATTATTATTTGCAACTGTTCCGTTCCATGTCCGCCGGCTCATGGCCGTGGAACACTTTACGGCATCTGTTTGAAGAGCGTTGGGAAAAGGCTTTATCCGATAGGGAATATAATTATCAACTGATCCATATCGAACAACTGTGTGCCGACTATTACCGTATCGTCCGGCAAACGGCCGAAAAACTGGCGAATTGCGGAAGAAAAGGAGACGATACCGCTCCCCGTCTGGAGTGGTTGCAGAGCAAGCAAACTCCCGAACTCAGAAAACGCCTGCGCGAACTGGCTCTTATTCTGAAACGTAATCCGATTGTCAGGGAGCTGAATGCCCGGTTGGGACGACAGACCCCTTTGGGACAGAAACGATATAAGGCCTTGAACGACAAACATAGCCTGCATACAATCAAACGTTCTTCTCCAAGTGATATTACGGGGGTGAAGGAGGGAGACAATTTGAATGCCTTATTGCCTTTGGAATATGCTTATATGGCTGATACTGTGTTGCATCCTTTCTTCTTGAAACGTTATACGGAAAAAACGCTTCAGGTCTTCGAAGTGGCATCGCAGGTGACGGAAAGAGGTAAGGCAACTCCGCATTCTGGGAACGATACGCCCAACCCCTCCATGCAGGGACCTTTTGTAGTTTGTGTGGATTCGTCGGGTTCGATGGCCGGTGTCCGGGAAGATATTGCGAAAGCCATTGTATTGAGTGTGGGATTGCTTTCGGAGCAAACCGGCCGGCGTTGCCGGGTTATTTTGTTTTCCGATCAGACGGAGACGGTTGAGTTTGGCAGTTTATACGAAGGCCTTCCTTTGCTATCGGAGTTCTTCTGCCGTTCTTTTCACGGAGGAACAGACGTGCAGACGGCGCTGACTGAGGCCGTAGCGTCCTTGTGGACAGCGGACTATGCTTATGCTGATTTGTTGATACTGTCTGATTTTGAGGTCGAGACTCCCGATGAGGTAGGACAGAGCCGTTTAAAAGAACTGAAGGAAAAAGGAGTGGGGATGTATGCTGTGGCTTTTGGGCGCCGGCCTAATGATTTTTATCTGAATATCGTTGATAAATATTGGATGTACAAATAAAGATTCTGGCAGATGGCAAAAAAGAAGGAAAGAGTTTTGTAGTTGAAAAAAAATGCTTTACTTTGTTGCGCCTCTCAAACCGGAGGAAAAGAAAGGCAATAGGCCGTGAAATAGATAGTTGAAGAGATATTAATTAACCTTTTATTAAACGAAAATATGACGAACCAGATGAAAAGAGCGGTATGGTTTGTGCTGATGTGTCTTCTGGCAGGAGACTTGGCAACAAAGGCTCAGACAGTGGCTTTAAAAACGGGTAACGTATACCGTATTACCAATGCCAAGAGTGGGAAAGCGTTGACGAACGGTAACCGAGGAGACAATGATGTGCGCATTACATTGGCTGCAACGGACGAGTCGAGTGCCGGACAGGAATGGGCGCTTGTGTTCAAGGATGAGTTGGAACAGACATGCCAATTGGTGAACCCTACTTACTTGAAAGCCATAGATATGGCACCTACCGTAGGGGCTGTGTTGCAATGGACTATGGATATGAACAATCCCAACCAGCTATTTAAGCTTCAGGCTGTGGAGGGACGGGAGAATACGTATAAACTTCTTAATGCGGCTCAACCCTCGATGGTTATGACGGCCAATGCCAACAATTCGTTGAAAATGGCTTCAGACACAGATACACCGGATACGTATTTTCATTTTGAATTGTTACAGGGCAACGGGCTGACCTTTCCGATTGCCAAACAACATTATCGGTTGCTGCATCTGAATAGCGGCAGATACATTGACAACCGTAACAATGCGGATAACGATGCCTATATTTATTTGGAGCCGGACAATAGTTCGTCGATGGGGCAGATCTGGCAATTGGTATCGGGCAATACATCCGGTACGTTTGTGCTGAAGAATATATACAGCGGGAAGGCCGTAGACCTGGCTTTGGACGGCAGGCAGCGTCCGTTGCAATGGACGGTGAATACCGGTAACAAGAACCAACAGATTTTGTTTGTTGCGGTAGAAGGGCGGAAAGGAGTATATCAGTTGCAAGGTTCCAACAAAGGAACAACGTATTATGTGAAAGGGAATGAAAAACATGAATTGGAACTGACTTCCGACCCGGCGGACGAAAGCACTTATTTCAGGTTGGAAGGCACGGAAGCTCCCCAAATAGAACGTGATTGTTGGGAAAACGAAACATTCTTCGAGGAGAACAAAGAGGCGGGACATGCGGTTTACATTCCGTATCGTACGACGGAGGCTTTGAAGGCGGATGCCCGCTATAATTATCCTTGGACAGAACCGGAAAGGGCTGAATACCAGTCCCTGAACGGAGTTTGGAAGTTCCATTTTGTAAGCGAGCCTTCGCAACGGCCCGGCGAGGCGGACTTCTACGGTGACAATGCCGATGTTTCGGCATGGGAGATGATTAGCGTACCGTCGTGTTGGGAAATGAAAGGCTACGACAAACCTTTGTACGTAAATGTGGAATATCCTTTTGAGGACAATCCGCCTTATATTCGGGTAAAGAGTGCCTATAAAGGGCAATTCGGTGATAATCCGGTAGGCTCTTACCGACGGGAATTCACTTTACCCGAAGAATGGGACGGGAAACGTACTTTCCTTCATTTCGACGGTATATACAGTGCGGCTTTCGTGTGGATGAACGGACAGTACGTGGGATATACGCAAGGGGCAAACAACGATGCGGAATTTGATGTGACGGCTTATGTGCGTAAAGGGCAGAACAACGTGTCGGTGCAAGTGTTGCGCTGGTGCGACGGCTCATACCTGGAAGGGCAGGATATGTTCCACATGAGCGGGATTTTCCGGGATGTGTATTTGTTTGCTACGCCAAACACATTTGTACGCGACCATTATATTACAAGTACGCTTGATCCTACCACCGGCTATACATCGGGCAAATTGCGTGTGCAGCTGGAGATGGACAACCGTACCCAGGTAGCTGCAGAAAAACAGTTGGAAGTGGATTTGCTGGGGCCGGACGGCAGTTTGGTGGCTCGTTTGCAGCGCGATGTCACATTCTCAGCGGGAGATTCTGCTTGTACGGTGGTGATGGAAGAAAGCGGATTGACCGGTTTGCAATTATGGTCGGCCGAAACGCCTGTCCTGTATACGGTTGTTGTGCGGCAGAAAGCCGGTGACGGCACGGAAGAGTCGGTCTTTGCTACAAAATACGGTTTCCGGCACGTGGAGATTCGCGGTACTTTGGTGTATATCAATGGCAAGCAAGTCTATTTTAAGGGTGTGAATACACAGGACACCCATCCTTTGTACGGACGCTCCATTGATGTGCCTATGATGATAACGGATATTACAATGATGAAACAGGCCAATGTCAATACCGTGCGTACCAGCCACTATCCCCGTCAGAGCAAAATGAATGCCTTGTTCGATTACTACGGTATGTATGTCATGGACGAAGCGGATGTGGAATGCCACAAGAACTGGGCCGATAACGGAGATATGACGAACAGTCCGTCTTGGCGTGCCCAATATGTGGACCGCACGGTGCGTATGGTGTTGCGTGACAGAAACCATCCCTCCGTCATATTCTGGTCGTTAGGTAACGAGTCGGGCAACGGTTCCAACTTTACGGCTACATACGCAGCCACACGGGCACTGGATCCGCGCATTATCCATTACGAAGGAGCGACGCGCAGTCCGGGTGGCGGCGATAATACCGATCTGCATTCGGTGATGTATCCGTATTTGTCCAATGTAGAGTATAATGCGAGAGTCAATGCAAGCGGTAAACCTTATTTTATGTGTGAATATGCGCATGCTATGGGGAATTCCGTAGGTAACTTGAAAGAATACTGGGACATTATCGAAGGCAGTGCCAACGGTATCGGCGGATGTATCTGGGATTGGGTGGACCAGTCTGTATACGATCCGGAAGCCATTGCGGCGGGCGAGCTGGAAAAGAACGGTTTTCCGCATTATGTGTCGGGCTACGATTATCCGGGACCTCATCAGGGTAACTTCCTGAACAACGGTATTATCACGGCCGACCGTGCGTGGACGCCTAAGCTGACCGAAGTAAAGAAGATATACCAGTATGTGAAGTTTCTGGAATTCCTTCCCGGAAGCCGGGAGGTGAGATTGCGCAATGCGTATAATTTTATCAATCTGAACCAATTTGTTTTGAAGTATGAAGTGCTTAAGGATGGAACGATAATCGAAGAAGGCACTGTCGAAATGCCGGAGGTCGCTCCCGCTGAGGAGACAACGGTCAGTCTTCCGTTCTCTACTCCGATAACAGAGGACATGGCTGAGTATTTTCTGAATGTACAGCTTTGTTTGAGAGAAGCGACGTCATGGGCGGAAGCCGGCTATGCAATGGCCGCCGAGCAATTTGTTTTGCAGGAGCGGGAAGATGTGTTACCTTCGGTGACTGATGTTTCGGGCAATGATATAACCATAAGGAATGCGTTGACAAAAGTTACGGTTGGAAACGACAATGTCTCTTTGCAATTTAATAAAAACACGGGAGCGCTCTTGTCGTGGAAACAATATGGCAATACGGTGTTTACAGCCAATCCGACATACAGCAACTTCCTTTGGATCGAAAACGATACACAGGGTGATACGAATGGCGGGAAAGGAACTTCCACCTACACAACCCGGTTGTCTGACGATAAGCAGCATTGTGAAGTGACGGTTAATGTAAACGGTTCCAAATGTCCTTACACGTTGGTTTATACTCTCTATTCCGGAGGCACCGTGGACTTGAAAGCTACGTTCCGTCCCCAAGTCACCGATTTGCGCCGTATCGGTTTACGTACTGAATTCCCGGTCGATTATGAAGATATTACCTATTACGCCCGTGGCCCGTGGGAAAACTATCCGGATCGTTATACCGGCAGTTTCTTCGGTCGTTATTCGACGACGATAACCGATATGTTTGAGATGTACAGCCATCCGCAAAGCATGGGAAATCGGGAAGGGTTGCGTCAGTTGGTGATGCTGAACCATGTGACGAATGATTCGTTGGTGATTACCACCGAAGGGCAAGTGGCATTCTCTCTCTCGCATTACGATGACGAGCAGTTTGGCAAAAGCCGTCTGCATCCTTGGGAACTGAAAAAAGAGGCAGGTACCTATGCGCGTTTCGATTATCTTCAGCGCGGTTTGGGTAATGGCAGTTGCGGTCCGGGTGTAATAGACGCTTATAAATGTCCGTCCACCGGAGAATATACTTACACGTTGCGCTTTGACGTGCGCCGGAATCAGGCGGTTGGTGTGGGTACGACAACGGCTCCGCAGGAAAATATAAACGTCCGATACGACAGAGAACGGCAGTCTGTAGTTTATTCCGGGATGTCGGATCAGGCTACCGAAGTCACGCTACTCAACCTGGGAGGTGTTACATTGGCTCACCGTTCTTGTGCTCCGGGTGTCGGGGCGGACATTTCCATGATCGGACTGCCTCACGGTGCGTATCTGTTGAAGATCAGAACTTCTTCCGGGGTTCGTACGCATAAGTTTGTGAAGTGATCAGCTGTGACCGGTAAAAACGGAACAATGGGAAATGCTTTATACATAAAGGACTATTTTTATGCTACAAAATTTGTTTCTTTGTGTATAAAGCATTACCTTTGCAGCCGAATTAAGGTCGGTTCCGTAGCTCAGTTGGATTAGAGCAACGCCCTTCTAAGGCGTGGGTCTTGGGTTCGAACCCCAACGGAATCACTGGAAAGGAGGGCTTTATGCCCTCCTTTTTTGTTGATAGTTAAAGCATAAAAGTGTGCGGATGTTGGGGCTAATGTAGAGAAAGACGTTCGTATCCGTTAATCTGAAATCTTTATAAACAGAAGAAAACAATGGAAGAAACAGAAAAAAGCAAGAGCAAGCGGGGAGGCAGGCGAGAGGGATCCGGTCGGAAGAAGACAACGGCAAAGTCTTATGCCTTCAGGGCGCCGGATGATGTCATGGCTATTCTCGAAAAAGTAGAAGGCAAAATGACAGATTTTATTTGTGAAGCCATTCGGGAAAAGGCAAGAAATGAAAGATAAGGAGAAAGCAGCCGAATAAGCTGCTTTCTCCTTTTTTCAACATTCGTCCCATACGGATAAAATACATCCTAACGTACCAATGCCCCTAGGCATTGGTACGTTCTCGGCTTTCGTTGAATGGCTATTTCCTTATTCCGTACTGTTCTCCAAATCGTGCATTTCTTGTTCTTTTCTATTTTGTATGATATTGAAAATGAGAACTGTTCAAGGGCTCTTGTCCGATGCCCGTTGTTATAGATCTGCTGTTGACAGAGCAGTCTTATTTATTGGTGTACAAAATAAAAGGAATAACCCGACAAATCTTTAAAACATGGTAGCTAAATTTGTTTTCAAGGTTTGGAAATTGAGACTGACAATAGAAATAAGTCTCTAATCCAAGAAAAGGTTGCAAAAGCATTAAAGGCTCCCAGAAGCCACCTTTCTTGTCGGGCTAAACCGTTGCAAAAATACGAAAAATGGAAGAAGCAGCCAAACAAGAGACGAAAAGAGGGCACAACCCGAAAAAGAGGCCCCCTCATGCAGCCTTATGTTTTCCGAGTGGCAGAGGATGTAGTGCCCGTCCGGGAAAAACAGATGGTAAGATGCAGCACTTTATGTGGTATCCTTCAAGAAAGAACGGTTGTATCGGATGACAAGGGAGAAGAGGGGTATAACCTCTAGTCCGTTGTCCGGCCTGCACCTGTTCTCATTCGGTAAAGCTGATAAGAATTGTACAAGTTGTGCCATACGCTGTAAAATCCTCCGGCAACCGATGTTACAGGAGTGAGAAAGGTATATCCCATCCAAATGGCAAATACCGTGTTCTTTTGTCCCAGTGCCTGAGCGCTGCCGATAGGCTCTCCGTGGCGGCGTCCGACCCATCGCCCGAAGGCAAACTGCAAGACGCAGCATGCCAGTGAGACGGCTGCAATGCCGATTTCGGATCCAACCGAAACAGGGCTGTGCATTAAACTTTTTACCGTGACGGCTATGGCAAGGGATAAAGCAACGGCCCAGAGATAGAACGCCAGATCCTTGTATCCAGCCACCGTGCAGTGCAGCCGGGGGGCAAAACGCCGTACGAACAGCGCCAGAAGAAACGGTCCGAACAACAGAGGGAAAACTTTGCCTATGATCAGGCCGAACGATACCCAGAAATTCATTTCGGGATGCGGATGCATCAGCGGGACAAACAGCGGGACTATAAGTGCTGTGGTCAGATTGATAAAGATCGTATAAGCGGTCAACGAGGCGGCATTTCCACCCAGTTTGGCTGTTACCACGGCTGCCGCTGTGGCTGTCGGACAGATCAGACAGAGTAACGCTCCTTCGATGATCACACGACCGGGGATTTGCGGGATGAATATCAAGGGTAAAGACAAT
>CAJUDC010000037.1 GCA_910584955.1 uncultured Paraprevotella sp.
TTGATGGACTACTTCAACGAGGCCGGCCGGTATGAAGAGGGGATTCATTTTGCCGATACGATGATAAAGTACAACCCTCGGTCTGTCATTTTCCGGTATGCCAAGAGTGTGGTCCTTATGAACACCCGGCAATATGAAGCCTGTATAGCCGCTTCCGACAGCGTGTTGAAAATAGACAGTTCTTACGTTGACGCCTATTATAACAAAGGCATCAGCTATTGTAATCTGGCGGTTCTGCAGGCTGAGAAATTGGCATCCAAAATAAACAAGAGCCAGTATAAAAAAGAAAGAAATGCAGTGACCGAATTGTATCGGAAAGCATTACCACCGATGGAGAAGGTGCGCGAACTCGCTCCGAACGATACCGCCCGCTGGGCAAATCCCCTTTACCGAATTTATCTGAATCTGAACATGGGGAAAGAGTTTGATGAAATGGACAAAATACTGAGAGCCTTGAAATAAGGAGTTCACACGCAACGAAAGCCATGCGGGTGACGGACTCCAATGTAATTATAATTCTTAATAAAATAACGAAATGAAAAACAAAATGGCGGCAATTGTACTGCTTCTTTTAGCAGGAGGGTACATTCGGTTGGCGGCTCAAGCGGACCACCGTTCCCAACGTTCCCACACCGTGACAAATCCCGAGGTACATGATCCTGTTATGGCTAAAGAAGGAAATACCTTTTATTTGTATCATACAGGATGGAATATTTCGTGTCTTTCCTCCACCGACTTGGAACACTGGACATTCGAGCGTCCTGTTTTTACCGCTCCGCCGGTTTGGGCCATACAGTCGGTGCCCGGATATAAAGGACACACTTGGGCGCCCGACATTGTTTATCATCAAGGCAAATACCATATTTTCTATTCATGTTCCTCTTTTGGAAAGAACACGTCTGCCATCGGTCATGCCGAACGCCATACATTGAATCCGGCCGACACCTTATCTCCCTGGCATGATACGGGAGTTGTAGTTCGTTCCATAGAAGGTAAGAACAACTACAATGCCATTGATCCCAGTGTGTTGATAGATAAAAAAGGGACGCCCTGGATGGCTTTCGGTTCTTTTTGGGGAGGAATTCAACTGATCCGCCTGACTGAGGATCTCAGAGCGCAAGATACGACATATCCGATGCAGGTCATTGCCCGCCGTAAAGAAGGACAGGCCATTGAAGCGCCCTTCCTGTTCCGGCATGGCAAGTACTACTATCTGTTTGTTTCGTATGATTACTGTTGCAAAGGAAGTAAAAGTACGTATAAAGTCGCCGTGGGTCGATCAAAAAAGATTGAAGGCCCTTATGTCGATCGCGAAGGTACGGATATGGCTGCGGGAGGCGGAACGGTTATTTTGTCGTCCGATGCCGATTTTGTAGCATCGGGGCACTGCTCGGCATATACCTTTGACGGACAAGATTATTTCCTGGCTCACGGATATAGTCGGAAGGAAAACGGGGCAAGCAAACTGATACTCCGCAAAATGAAATGGGACAGAGAAGGGTGGCCGCTGGTGAACAAGCCTTGAAAGTTTTTTCAGAAATCCCGTTGTTCCTATCGCAAAATAACTTACTTTTGTAGATAATGAACAACGGGATTTTCTCATATCGGAATATATGGAGGAGGCTCATAGCGGTTCTATGTACCGGTAGCTGGCTTGGAGCATTGACCTCATGCACCGGTATTCCGGTATTATCCCACCGGGAACAGTGTGTCGATTCTTTAAACCGGCTGGCGTACGAATATCGTTATCGGAATACCGACCGTTCCCTGTCGTATGCCCAACAGGCTCAAACACTGGCCGAAGCCTATTCGGATGGAATGGCGGAAGCACTCAATCACATGGCTTACGTCAAGTATCAGCGGATGGATTTCGACGGAGCCGAACAACTGGTACAAACCGTACAGAAAACGACCGGTAACCAGGTGGAACTTCTGATAGCCGATGTCATGGGAATGAAAATCTGCCAGCGTATTTCCGGGAATCATGATTTCTTTATCTATCGCAACCGTGCGCAACAGCGGTTGGAAAGAATAGCCGAGGAGGAAGAGCGCCTATCCGCTCATCTGCGTGATCGGCTGCTTTTTGCTCGGGCGGAATATCATATCGTTTCGTCAACCTATTATTTCTATTTGGAACAAGAAGGACCTGCTTTGGCGGAAATCAATCGGGTAAAGCCGGAAACGAACGGTCGTCGCGACACCGCTCAATGGCTTTATCTCAACTATATGAAAGGGTCGGGAGGTTTATGTGAAGGAAGTAACGAAGAAGAAATACGTTTTCGGGAGTTTGATTATCTGTTTAAATGTTACACCTTAAGTAAATCTGCCGATTATATCTACTTTGAAGGAAACTGCTTGCAAGCTTTCGCTATCCTGCTACAGAATAGGGAAGTACGAATGCTGCTGAAAAACGGTCGGCAGGGAGCCTATGAATATCTCTATGGCCAGCATCTCAGTTGGTTGCCGGAGGGCGAACCGCGTGAAGAAGATCTGCCCTTGGCGCTGACTAGCCATGCCCTGCATCTGTTTCAGGAATATAAAGACTGGTTTCAGACAGCGTGTACGTATCGTACGCTGGGCGAGATCATGTTTCGCCGAAAAGA
The DNA here is from genome assembly GCA_910584955.1 of uncultured Paraprevotella sp. Lineage (GTDB taxonomy): Bacteria > Bacteroidota > Bacteroidia > Bacteroidales > Bacteroidaceae > Paraprevotella. Next base: position 2,604 of record CAJUDC010000037.1, read on the forward strand.
TTATGAAACGGCACTTCGTTATTTCCAGACGGCGCTTGGCTATGTCAACCGGCACCACCAGCGTTATTATCCGTCATCCGCTTCGGATACATTATGTGCGTACAAGGCGGAAGACACGATTTCCGTAGAAATGCAATGGATGCTTCACCCGGAAATAAAGACCGTTCCTGAATGGATTGCAGGTATCCGGGAGAATATGAGTATGGTATACAGTGCATTGGGAGAAAAGCAGGCATCGGACTACAATCGCAATATCTACCTGGATTTGCTTGAACTTACACGTCAGGACAAAGAGTGGGAGAGCCGTTATGAAGAATTGAATGAAGACACGCGCCTGCTTACATTCGGTTTGACAGCCGTGGTCACGCTCATTCTGCTAGTGGCTATACTTGTAGTGTGTTTATCTTTCCGATGGCGAAAGAATACTCGAAAGCAAATAAACGAATTACGTGCCGTTCTGGAACATTGCCGACACATTTTGGCCGGTACGGAAAAGGAAGAAGAGAACCACATGATTTTTGCTTCCGGTACTTGGAACGCTATCATACAGCCTTATCAAGATTTTGCTCGTTCCAATCGTCAACGCCTGCGAATGATAGGAGCCGAACAACTCCGGGCACAAGACGCACAGAGATTGATTGAGCGACATATCATCGGTAACAAACGTCATAATATAGAAAAGCGAGCCAAAATGTCACTGGCGCATGCTGTCATTCCGTTCCTTGACCGCATTATCCATGAAGTGCATCGACTGAAAAATCCTGATAAGAAAACCGGTAACCGCTTGCAGTATATTCGCGAGCTGATTGATCAAATCAATACCTACAACGCCATACTCACACAATGGATTCAATTGCACCAAGGCCAATTGGATCTGCACGTTGAGAATTTTGAGCTTCGGCCTTTGTTTGAATTATTGAAGAAGGGACGCTATGCTTTTGAGCAGAAAGGAATCGGTTTACATATAGAGGATACCGAATCCGTTGTCAAAGCGGACAGGGCCTTGACCCTCTTTATGATCAACACACTGGCAGATAACGCCCGAAAGTTTACTCCTTCGGGAGGAACAGTGACCGTATCGGCCCGTGAGCATGAAGCTTATGTGGAGATTTCCGTAGCGGACACGGGATGTGGTCTTTCCGAAGACGATATACAACTTATCCTCTCTTCCAAAGTGTATGATTCCCACAAAATCGGTTGTCATACTATCGATGCCGATCGTTCGAAAGGTTCAGGCTTCGGTTTAATGAACTGCAAAGGCATTATAGAAAAATACCGTAAAACCAATTCACTGTTCGAAGTATGTCTTTTCGGCATTGAAAGCCGGTTGGGAACAGGCAGCCGTTTTTATTTCCGCTTGCCCAAGGCCATCCGTCATTCCATACAATATATACTCATTGGAGTGATGTGGCTTTTCTGTTCGTGCCATGCAAACCCATTTGCAACCGAATCCAAGGAAGCCCGATTAGCGGAGCCGACTGCTACGCATACGGAAGAGAATATGCAATACGCACAGTCTTACGTCGATTCACTGTATTTCGCCAATATCCGAGGTGCATACAGTCAAGCCTTGTCTTATGCGGATTCCGCCTTTCACTACGTGAACCTCAGCCAGAAAAAACGTTATGGAACGGCATTTCATGAAATGGTGAGCTACGAACCGGATAAAATGGCCGTTCCTGCAGAAATTGCCTGGTGGAACAACCGGTATGAGACGGATTACAATTTGCTTCTTGCCCTACGTAACGAAACGGCGGTTGCCGCATTAGCTTTACACGACTGGAGCCTTTACCGTTACAACAACCACGCCTACAAACAACTTTACAGGCTGTTGAGCCAGGATGCTTCTTTGGAATTTTATTGCAAAGAGATGGAAAAAGCTCAAACAGACAAGCGTATAAGTTTAGCCTTGATAGTACTGCTTACGATCGCTGCTTCGTTTGTCTATTATCTGTTTTATGTACGGGAGCGACTGCAATTCCGGTTTCGTCTCAGACAGGTGCTGGAAGTCAATCAATCCTTACTGACTACAGCTTCCGCCTGTTCCGAGACGGAAGATATTTCTGATTCGGCAAAAAAATTACTGGCCTGCGTCCGTCACGGACTGAATGAACTCCATACCGTGACGCACATGCAGATGCTTTTGTATGATGAAGAAAGAAACCTGGTGGGATATTACTCCGAAGGAAACGAATATTATGTGCAACCGGAAGACAAAGAGTGGCTGACCGGTACATATCGTTCCGCTCATCCCTCCGTCGATCAAACAAAATGCCGGTATACATTCCCACTCTGGCTGGAAAAAAGTGACGATCATCTTTTATGTATAGGGGCTTTGTTGATCGACACGGGGAAGGAGATGGCCGGAGAGGCCGAACGGCTTATGGACGAGCTGGTGGTTCGTTACCTCGCGGTATTGCTGTATCAAAGTGTCTTATGCCGGCAGGCTGCTTATGACGAGCTGGATTCGGCAGAAAATGAATATGTCCGTGCACGGTATGAAGAAGAACGCCTGCACGTGCAGAATATGATTCTGGACAATTGCCTGTCTGCCATTAAGCACGAATCCATATATTATCCGAACCGTATCCGGATGTCGGTGGAACGGCTCTCGGAAATACAAGGGAAAAAAGAGGAGTGGGACCGACAAATGACTTCCCTAACGGAATGGACGGATTATTACAAAGAAGTATACACACTTTTGTGCAGTCAGGCAGACCGGCAGTTGGCCGAGATCAAATTTAGAAGAAAGGCCGTTTCGGTAGAAGATTTATTGAAACAAAGCGAGCGTTTCTTTATTAAACAATGTTCCAAGAAAGCACTTTCCTGCCAACTGCGGATTGATTGGAACCATCCGTTTACGGACGTGTTGGGAGATGAGGATCTGCTACAATACCTATTAGAGAATCTGATTGCAGCCGCTTTGAATGAGAAAGCTCCCGACAGACCGACGACATTCTGTCTGTCGGCAAAGGAAGACGGACGTTTCGTACGTTTCCAATTCATTGACAAGCAGCCGAACTGCACCAAGGAAGAGGTGGACGAGTGGTTTATCCCCGATGCCCGTCGCATACCTTATTTAATATGTAAGCAAATCATTCGCGAACACGATACATTTACCAACCATTGCGGATGCCGTATTCAGGCGGAGCTTTTACCGGACGGCAGTTTCTGCATAGGATTCACCATTCCTCAATATACTCAACTTATTTGTTTATGAAACCTTTTAAAGTTATTATCGTAGAAGACGTAAAACTGGAGCTCAAAGGCACAGAAGAGATTTTCCGCACCGATATACCCGAGGCTGAAATCATCGGCACGGCTATGAATGAAAACGAGTTATGGTGTCTGATGCAACAGCAACTCCCGGACCTGCTGTTATTGGATTTGGGGCTGGGAGGCTCCTCCACGGTGGGTGTAGACATCTGTCGTCAGGTACGTAGCCGATACCCGGGTCTGCACATACTGATTTTTACCGGCGAGGTATTGAACGAGAAGCTATGGGTAGACGCACTCAATGCCGGAGCAGACGGGATTATATTGAAGAGCGGAGAATTACTCACGAAAAACGATGTCCGCCAAGTAATGGATGGCAGACGGCTAGTCTTCAATCAGCCTATCCTGGAACAGATTATTGCCCGTTTCAAGAAAGCGGTCATTAATGATTTCAAGAAAAACGATGCCGTCATAAACTATGATATAGATGAATACGACGAGCGTTTTTTAAGGCATCTGGCCCTTGGATATACCAAAGAAATGATTGCCGGCCTGAAAGGAATGCCTTTCGGGGTGAAAAGTCTGGAAAAACGTCAGAATGAATTAATCAACCGCTTGTTTAGCTCTAACGAACGCTCGGGGATCAATGCCACACGCTTGGTTGTCCGCGCTTTACAATTGCGTATTCTGGACTTAGATAATCTGGAGCCCGACGATGAATAAAGACACAGACAAGCTCAGCAACAGAATCGGTGAAGCGGTTATGGCGGTATTACTATCAGCCATTGCCGCCCTGACGTTATTCTCATGGCTGGCCGATGTCGCCGGCTGGCCCCTCAGCAGTCTGTTGTCTGCCGAAGGGATGCGCCGGTGCTTTTCCCTTTTCGGTTTTCAGTGGGAATATCCGTTTCATACATACATCCTTTTGCTGGTCGTCAGTTGCGGGGCCTTACAATATTCGGGACTTGCCGCCATGATGGGCCGATTGCTGTCTTTAGATCGATCAGACGGTCCCATTACATTGCGTCAGCGGCGGGCGTTGTTTTGTGCCGGTATGATATGGGGAATATATCTGGGCTTCTGGACTATGTTGCTGATGCTTTTCCGCGCACAGTTACTCAGTGTCACCGGTCGGTTCTTTCCGTCTCCCTTCAGTCGTACGTTGCCGTTCCTGCTTACTGCCGGAATCTTACTGGCATCCGTAACCTACGGACATGCCAACAATTCCATACGGGGCTGGAGCGAAACACTTCGTGTGTGTTACATCGGCATTTGTTATCATGCCGTATGGTTCATTGATTGCCTGCTTCTGCAACAACTGATCGTTCTTGTAGCATTTGTATTTCAAGAGACGAGATATTAACAAATGACGAACGACAAAACGAGTAATATAATAAGGAATAAGATATGCTAAGCAAAAATCGTATCAAACTAATCCGCTCCTTGGAACTGAAAAAGAATAGAAAAGAGAGCGGTCTCTTTGTAGCCGAAGGGCCTAAGCTTGTGGGAGAACTGTTAACCGCTTTTCCGTGTGCCTATCTGGCTGCCACCTCCGAATGGTGGAGTAGACAGGACAAGGGACATATTTTTCTGAAAACAAACGGAACGGAGACGGACGAGATCACGGAAGAGGAACTGAACCGAGCCAGTCTGCTGCGGGCACCGCAGGAAGTGATAGCCTTGTTTCATACGCCCGAACATCAGCAGGACCCGATACAATCGGCGGGCGAGAACTTATGCCTGGCTTTGGACGGCGTGCAGGACCCGGGCAATCTGGGCACCATCGTACGGCTGGCCGACTGGTTCGGCATTGAAGATATTTTCTGCTCTTTGTCGACGGCCGATGTTTATAACCCCAAAGCCGTACAAGCCACAATGGGCGCCCTGGCACGCGTGCGTGTGCACTATACCGTCTTGCCCGATCTGCTCTCCCGGGCAGTCGGGGCCGGTATTCCCGTATATGGCACTTTCCTTAACGGGCGGAACATCTACGAACAACCGTTGGAACAGCGGGGTATTCTTGTGATGGGAAACGAAGGTAAAGGAGTCGGTCGTGAAGTAGAGCAATGGGTGACCGCCCGATTGTATGTCCCGAACTATCCGGCGGAGAGAGCCACCAGCGAGAGCCTGAATGTGGCTATCGCTACAGCCATCGTCTGTGCGGAGTTCAGAAGAAGGGCTTGAAAGGCACCCCACCGGATATATTATACGAATCCTCCCCTTGTACGTTGTGTGCAAGGGGAGGATTTTGTATGAAAAAACCGCACCGGTGATGTGATGAAACTCCGAGCTAATAAGATTTGAGCGCCCACCACCTTTGTAATCCACCGGCTTAAAGCTACCCGAAGGCGTGGCCCGCCATTGGTGTGTGAAGCATTCTCGGTTTTCAATTATAATTTGATGAGTATCCCAGTCAAACCGATGCGGCTATGCTTGTTTCCTTCATCATTGCAAAGGTAATATAAAACCTTGTAACAGCCAAATAAAAAAAACAAACGGTCCTACTTTTTTCGGGACGGGGCTATGTCAGTTGGTTGTGAATCATTATCTTTGTACGATGATTTTTTGAACATTATTTTTATGAGACTACAATTTTCGATAGAATACCGTACCAACTGGGGCGAGACAGTGATGGTGGAAATTAATACGGTGGATATCAAAGGTCGGCAGAAACGAAGTTCTTGTATACTGGATACGACGGACGGACGCATCTGGGCCGGGGACTTTCTGTTAAGCGACAGAGAGATCGTATCCTTTTCCTACCGATATGGTGTGCTTCGCGACGGAGTAGTGATACGAAAAGAGTGGAAAGGCAACGGTCGTTGTTTTGCCGGAGATACAGCCAAAGACTTTATATTCCCCGATCACTGGAACGACTTTCCGGTACAGGCCCATCTATACAGTTCTGCTTTCACACGTTGCATCCATCCGCGTGCCACGGAACCCGTCATGTTGCCTTATTTCCGGCAGACGTTGCAATTCCGTATCCAGGCTCCTCAGTTGAAACCGGGACAGGCGCTGGCTCTTGTCGGAAGTATCCCGGCCCTTGGCGAATGGAACCCTCATTTTGCCTTACAAATGAAAGAAGTAGCCTTGCACGAATGGGGCATTTCGCTGAGTGCTGCCGGGATGTCGTTCCCGTTCGAATATAAATATGTGGTAGTGGATGCGCAGAGCGGCGAGCTGTTGGAGTGGGAGAGCGGTGCTAACCGTACGTCCTACTACAAAGGAGTAGAGGCCGATCAGGTGCTGGTTATCACCGACGATGTCTTGCGTGTGGAAGGAGAGCGCTGGAAGGGAGCAGGTGTTGTCATCCCGTTGTTTTCTTTACGAAGCGGACAAAGCTGCGGCGTAGGCGACTTCGGCGATTTAAAAAAGATGGTTGATTGGGCCAGTCTCACCGGCATGCGCGTGATTCAGTTGCTGCCTATTTACGATACGATTATCAACCATAGCTGGACCGATTCATATCCTTACAACAGCATTTCCATCTACGCCCTGCATCCGCAGTATATGGATCTGAATCCGTTACCTCCGATACGGGACGATGCGTTTATGCACCGTTTCGAGAAACGACGCGAAGAATTGAACGCACTGCCACAGGTAGACTATGAACAGATGATGGCTTTGAAATCCGAATACTTGCACCGTCTGTACGCGCAGGAGGGTAGCGACGTATTGGCATCGGACGCCTTTGCCGTCTTCTTCAACGACAACAAAGAATGGTTACAGCCCTATGCAGTGTTCTGTTTCATGCGCGACAAAACCGGTACGGCCGACTTCCGCACCTGGCCGTCGTGTGCTGTGTTCAGACCGGACGAGGTGGAGCGTATGTGTACTCCCCTAGCACCGGACTACACGGCCATAGCTTTCTTTTTCTACGTACAGTATCTGTTGCACGTGCAACTGGTGGAAGCCAGCACCTATGCCCGCAGTCGGGGGATTGTGCTGAAAGGCGACATCCCCATAGGCATCAGCCGCAACAGTGTGGAAGCCTGGGTGGAACCGTTCTATTTCAACGAAGACGGACAGGCCGGTGCCCCTCCCGATGATTTCTCGGTCAACGGACAGAACTGGGGATTCCCCACCTACAACTGGGATGCCATGCAACAGGACGGCTATCGTTGGTGGGTACGGCGTTTCAGCAAAATGGCCGAATACTTCGATGCTTACCGTATTGATCATGTACTCGGTTTTTTCCGTATCTGGGAGATTCCCACCCATGCCGTCCACGGTTTGCTGGGACAGTTCTCTCCGGCTCTTCCGATGACGGTAGAGGAGATTGAAAGCTACGGACTGACGTTCCGAAAGGATTTTTTCACCCGTCCTTACATCACCGATCAAGTATTGAAAGCTCTTTTCGGCGATCAGACGGAACGGATCAGACAGACTTACCTGGTACAGGCCGGACGCGACTGGTATGAAATGAAGCCGGAGTACGAGACGCAACGTCAGGTGGAAGCGGCCTTTTCCGGGCGGACAGACGCTGAAAGTTTACGTTTGCGCGAAGGGCTGTATAGCCTGATAAGCAATGTGTTGTTTGTTCCCGACCGCACCCGTCCCGATGGTTATCATCCCCGCATATCGGCCCGGCATAGTTCCTTGTATCAGGCACTGAGCGGAGCCGAACGTGAAGCTTTCGATGCGCTGTACGAACATTACTTCTATCATCGTCACAACGACTTCTGGTACGGTGAGGCCATGTGTAAACTGCCGGCGCTGGTGGAAGCCACCAACATGCTGGTATGCGCCGAAGACCTCGGTATGGTGCCGGCCTGTGTGCCTTGGGTGATGAACGACCTGCGCATCCTTACGTTGGAAATACAGGCCATGCCCAAGCAGCTCTACTGCCGTTTCGGTCGGTTGGAGGATAACCCTTACCGCAGTGTAAGCACCATTTTCACCCACGATATGCCCACTTTGCGCGGATGGTGGGAAGAGAATGCCTCGCGGGCGCAGGCTTACTACAACGAGGTGTTGCAAAAAGACGGCAAGGCACCTGCCGTGCTGCCGGGCTGGCTATGCCAGGAAGTGGTGGCCCGCCATTTGTTCTCGCCCTCCATGCTTTGTCTGATTTCTTGGCAGGACTGGTTGTCCATCGACGATCAGCTGCGCTATCCCGATGCGGCTTTCGAACGCATCAATGTGCCGGCCAATCCGCTGAACTACTGGCATTACCGGATGCACATTCCATTGGAAACACTCATGAATTGCGAGGAACTGAACAACAAGATACGACAAATGATCGACCACAGCGGGCGATTGCACGAATAACACATCCCAAACTCAATAAGTATACAGTATAGAAGATAAATATGGTTGCAGTAGAAAACTTGGCCGTCGAATTCGGCGGAACCACCTTATTCAGTGACATATCTTTCCAAATTAACGAAAAAGACCGTATAGCCCTCATGGGAAAAAACGGAGCCGGTAAAAGCACTTTGCTGAAAATCCTCGCCGGAGTGCGTCAGCCCACCCGGGGAAAAGTAACCGCCCCGAAAGAATGCGTGATTGCTTATCTCCCCCAACATCTGATGACCGAAGACGGACGTACCGTGTTCGAAGAAGCATCCCTTGCCTTTGCCCATTTGAAAAAAATGGAAAGCGAGATTGACGAAATGAACCGGCAACTGGCCGAACGTACCGATTATGAGAGCGATTCATACATGGAGCTGATCGAAAAGGTGGCGGCGTTGAGCGAGAAGTTTTATGCCATCGACCTGACCCATTTTGAGGAAGATGTGGAAAAAGCACTGCTCGGACTGGGATTCGAACGTACGGATTTTCAGCGTCCGACAAGCGATTTCAGCGGAGGATGGCGTATGCGCATCGAGCTGGCCAAGTTGTTGTTGCAGAATCCCGACGTGTTGCTGCTGGACGAGCCGACCAACCACCTGGACATTGACAGTATCCAATGGCTGGAACAGTTTCTCATGGAGAGCGGAAAGGCCGTTGTCGTCATCAGCCACGACCGCAAGTTTGTAGATAACATCACCACCCGCACCATCGAAGTCACGATGGGACGCATCTACGATTACAAGGTAAACTACAGCAAGTACCTGGAGTTGCGCCGCGAACGCCGCGAACAGCAGATGAAGCAGTACGAGGACCAGCAGAAGATGATCCAGGAGACCAAGGATTATATAGAACGTTTCAAAGGGACGTACAGCAAGACGCTCCAGGTACAGAGCCGCGTGAAAATGCTGGAGAAACTGCAAATCATCGAGGTGGACGAGGAAGACACCTCGGCCCTGCGCCTGAAGTTCCCGCCTTCGCCGCGCAGCGGCAATTATCCCGTAGTGATGGAGGGAGTAGGCAAGGTGTATGGCGATCATCGTGTGTTCGGAGGTGCCACACTGACAGTAGAACGAGGCAACAAGATCGCATTCGTGGGCCGGAACGGCGAAGGAAAATCCACCTTGGTAAAGTGCATCATGGGCGAACTGACGCACGAGGGAACCCTCACATTGGGCCACAACGTGCAGATAGGCTATTTCGCACAGAACCAGGCTTCGCTGTTGGACGAGAACCTGACGGTGTTCCAAACCATCGACGATGTGGCCAAAGGTGAAATCCGAAACAAGATACGCGATTTGCTGGGCGCCTTTATGTTCGGAGGCGAAGAGAGCACCAAGAAAGTGAAGGTGCTCTCCGGCGGCGAACGCACGCGGCTGGCACTGCTCAAACTGTTGCTCAACCCCGTGAACCTGCTCATCCTTGACGAGCCGACCAACCATCTGGACTTGAAAACGAAAGACATCCTGAAACAGGCGCTCATCGCTTTCGACGGCACCCTGATCGTTGTGAGCCACGACCGCGACTTCCTGGACGGACTGGTGACAAAGGTTTACGAGTTCGGTCACGGACGTGTACGGGAGCATCTGTGCGGTATCTACGAATTTCTGGAGAGCAAGAAGTTGGAGAATCTACAGGAGCTGGAGCATAAATAATCAAATTGCACGCTTGCATCGGCCTGTCGCGGACGGAATGAATTTTGATGAACAGACAAATAAAAGCTCCGACGAACATGGGATTAACGATTTATTTTGTACTTTTGAACGATCATACGGTATCGTTCGTGAATGGTGCCGATGAATGAGATATAAATTCTCAAATAAGGAATATAAACTGATGGAATAGTGTTTCCATCCGGCTTTAATGAAGAAACGAGCTGGTAGCTCTTATTCTCTCAATCTGAAAACCGCCAAAATGAAGAACGGAGAATAAGCTATTGGAAGTTCGCGTCCTATATAAGGGCGTGAACTGTCCATGCTTATTTGTGTTCACGGTTACTTGGCGGTACCTCAGATTGGCAAATAAGCATAGGATGGTTTACGCCTTTTATATATATGATACACATTGGTATGCAGATAGAACAGGAACTTCGGCGACAGGGGCGCTCCGTGTCTTGGTTTGCCAAGGCGCTTTATTGTGACCGCACCAACGTATACAAAATTTTCCGCAAGCAAAGCCTGGATTCCGAATTGCTGTTGCGCATATCTGTTATTTTATCATGCGATTTCTTTAGATTCTACACCGACAGTTTACGCAATCATCCCCGCTTGTAGCTGTTTTGTCCACACTATGTAGCCTTATTGTCTACAGCGTCTTCCTGCGACGTACGAAGAGATTAGCTACTTTTGCCAATACTTTAATAGTATACAACTAATCTATAAAAAATCAACACAATGAAAAAACTTTTTTACACCCTGTCTATGTGTTTGGCCACATCGGGCCTTTTGGTAGGAATGAGCGCTTGTAGCGATGATGATGATGATCCGATTATACCGTCGGTATCTAACAATTCATACACAAAAGGCATATACGGTACTTGGGGAGATGAAAACGGAAATGTAGTCTATACCTTCAACACTGACGGTACAGGAGTTCGCTCAATAAAAATGTTTGATTCAACCGGCGCTATTTCCGTCACCCAATATTTTACTTATACTTATGATGAAGAGAAAAAACGGTTATGCCTTTATATAAAGGGGGACGATGAAGTGCTGATTTATACAGTACAGATGACCGGGAATGTGCTGATGCTGGAGCAACGAGACACTATCTGGATTTTGCATAAACGATAACGAAAACAAGGGAATTCCGAAGGGACAAAATTCCTGTTTCAGCATAATTAGATAAAATTCCGTACGGGTAAACTGCAAATCATGACTTCATCTGTACAAACGATGATTCAGTTTGTACAGATGAAGTCATGATTTCCGCATCACAAACCTTGAAGCGGAGTAGTAATCCGCACTACGTTCGCTTCATATCATGCCTCCGGCATTTTCCCGGGAGCATATTCGGAGAAAATACTCGCACATTCTTTCCGCTTTTTGCACGTCCGACGGTATCCCTCGCTTGCTTTTTCCGATAAAATGCCGTAAGTTTGCCGAAAATTGAATTATGGCAAAACTAGAAATAAACGCTCTGCTGTGGAAACTGGGCATAGATTCGCTCAACGCCATGCAGCAGGAAACGATTCGCGCATACCGCAAAAACCAACATCTTGTTCTTCTTTCTCCCACCGGTTCCGGTAAGACACTGGCCTACCTGTTGCCGTTGGTGCAAAGTCTGGACGAACACGCTGAAGGCGTACAGGCTGTAGTGCTGGTACCCTCCCGCGAACTGGCGTTGCAGATCGACGGCGTATTCAAATCGTTGGGCACTCCGTTCCGTTCCGTGAGTTGCTACGGCGGTCGTCCGGCCATGGAAGAGCACCGCACGTTGCGCGGCGTGAATCCGCAAGTGGTGATAGCCACTCCGGGACGTATGAACGACCATCTGAACAAAGGCAATATAGATGCTTCGCGCGTGCGTACCTTAATTATTGATGAGTTTGACAAATGTCTGGAATTCGGTTTTCAGGAAGAGATGGAAAGAGTTATTTCGCAACTGCCCTCCCTGGAGCGCCGCTTTTTGCTTTCGGCCACCAATGCCGAAGCGATTCCTCGGTTTGCCGCCGGAGACGGCGATTTCGTCCGGCTCGACTTTCTGGATGCCGACGAAACCATACCGGAGCGCATCCGGTTGTTCGCTGTGGCGTCGCCCGAGAAAGACAAACTCGAAACATTGCGGCGATTGCTTTGCGTACTGGGCGCACAAACGAGCCTTGTTTTCGTAAACTACCGCGAAAGCGTGGAGCGCGTAGGCGCTTTTTTGAAGAAAGCCGGCATAGCCTGCGAAGCGTTCCACGGAGGCATGGAGCAAAAAGACCGCGAACGGGCCTTGTACAAATTCAGCAACGGTTCCTGCTCCGTTTTCGTATCCACCGACCTGGCCTCCCGAGGGCTGGATATTCCCGGGATAGACAATGTGATTCATTATCATCTGCCCCTGAACGAAGATGCGTATATTCATCGTAACGGGCGTACGGCCCGCTGGGATGCTTCGGGACAGGCCTATCTGATTCTGGGACCGCAGGAAAGCGCGCCGGACTACGTAAAGAAAAGCGGCGGTGCGGAAAAATACACCTTCCCGGCACGCATACCGGCTCCGGTCCCCTCGCAGTGGGTGACGCTCTATATCGGTAAGGGGAAAAAGGATAAGATAAACAAAATAGACATTGTGGGATTCCTGATGAAGAAAGGAGGCCTGGGCAAGGAAGAAGTGGGACGGATTGACGTGAAGGAACACTACGCTTTTGCCGCCGTTTGCCGCAGCAGGGCGGAAGAAGTGCTCCGACGGGTACGTGGAGAGAAAATCAAGGGAATAAAAACAATTGTAGAAATCACACTCTAGAATAGCCGGATGTAATGCGAAATCCTCATTATTTTGATAAAATGACAGCAAAAGGGCAGTAAAACTTAAAAATCGCGGGTAAAATCGTTGGTCAGGTAATTATTTTTTCTTACTTTCGCACATAATAAAGTTTAAAGCAAGCGATAGTAATAATTAATTTGGTAAAAAGAACAATGAAGAAGTACAACTTTAACGCCGGTCCGTCGATGCTCCCGCGCGAGGTAATAGAAGCCACTGCGGCGGCATGTCTGGATTTTGACGGCTGCGGTTTGTCGCTGATGGAAATCAGTCATCGTGCCAAAAATTTTCAGCCTGTTCTGGACGAAGCAACCGCTTTGGTAAAAGAATTGCTGAGTGTACCGACCGGTTATTCCGTTCTGTTTCTGGCGGGCGGTGCAAGCATGGAGTTTTGTCGCATTCCTTATAACTTCCTCGAAAAGAAAGCTGCCTATCTGAACACCGGTACGTGGGCTAACAAAGCCATGAAGGAAGCCCGTCTGCTGGGCGAAGTGGTGGAAGTGGCTTCTTCGGCCGAGGCCAACTATTCCTACATCCCCAAGGGGTATACCGTTCCCGCTGATGCGGATTATTTCCATATTACAACGAACAACACCATCTTCGGAACGGAAATGCGGTACGATCCGGATTGTCCCGTACCGATGGTTGCGGATATGTCTTCCGACATTTTCTCCCGTCCGGTGGATGTGGCCAAATACAATTGTATCTATGCCGGCGCGCAAAAGAATCTGTCTATGGCCGGCGTGAACATAGTGATTGTAAAAGACGAAGCGTTGGAGAAGGTTTCACGTCCGTTGCCTACCATGCTGAATTATATGACCCATGTCAAAGGCGGTTCGATGTTTAACACCCCTCCTGTAGTTCCGATCTATTGCGCCATGCAAAACTTGCGCTGGATCAAGGCACAGGGTGGAGTGGAAGCGATGGATAAGCGGGCTGTCGAAAGGGCTGCCGCACTCTACGGCGAAATAGACCGCAACAAACTGTTCAGAGGAACGGCCAAAGAGGAAGACCGCTCGCTGATGAACATCTGTTTTGTGATGAACGACGAGTACAAGGAACTGGAAGCCGACTTCCTGCAAATGGCTACCGAACGGGGGATGGTGGGTATCAAAGGACACCGGAGCGTAGGCGGATTCCGCGCCTCGTGCTACAACGCACAAACCCTGGAGGGAGTGAATGCACTGATACAATGTATGAAGGACTTTGAAGCGGCACACTAAACCGGCTTCTGCGAATTAAGGCGCTCTGCCGAACGGAGCGCCTCTTTTTTTATCATATACTCCCAAAGAAAAATGCAGATTATGACAAAAATATTGATAGCAACAGAGAAGCCTTTTTCGGTTGTGGCCGTAGAGGGAATCAAGCAGGCGACCGATGCCGCAGGCTATGAACTGGTAAAACTGGAAAAATATACAGACAAACAACAACTGCTGGAAGCGGTAGCCGATGCGGATGCCCTCATTGTCCGTAGCGATAAAGTGGATGCCGAAGTGTTCGACGCCGCCCGCAACCTCAAGATAGTGGTACGGGCCGGCGCCGGTTACGATAATGTGGATCTGGATGCCGCTACGGCACACGGAGTGGTGGTGATGAACACGCCCGGACAGAATGCCAATTCCGTGGCCGAACTGGTGTTCGGGCTGTTGGTGTTCGGAGTACGCAATTTCTTTAACGGTACGTCGGGCACGGAACTGATGGGCAAGAAGCTGGGGATTCTGGCTTTTGGCAATGTGGGACGTAATGTGGCCCGCGTAGCCAAAGGCTTTGGAATGGAAGTATATGCTTACGACGCATTTTGCCCGGCCGAGGTTATCGAAGAGGCCGGTGTGACGCCCGTAGCTGGACGTGACGAATTGTTCCGCCTTTGCGACGTGGTGTCGCTCCATATTCCTGCCACGCCCGAAACCCGGAAAAGCATCGGTTACGAATTGGTAGGCCTGATGAAGAAAGGAGGTATCCTCGTGAACACCGCCCGCAAAGAGGTGATAGACGAAGAAGGACTGCTACGCCTCATGGAAGAACGCAGCGACCTGAAATACCTGACTGACATACGCCCGGAAGCCGACGAAAAGTTCCGCGAGAAAGTGGCCGATCGCTACTTCGCCACTCCCAAGAAGATGGGAGCGCAAACAGCCGAAGCCAACATAAACGCCGGCATTGCCGCCGCCCGGCAGATTATAGCTTTCCTCAAAGAAGGATGCACTAAATTTCAAGTTAACAAATAAATAAGAAGTTTGATTATGGCAATCGTCAAACCTTTCAGAGGCCTGCGTCCGCCTCGGGAATACGTGGAACGCGTAGAAAGCCGACCGTATGATGTGTTGAATTCGGAAGAGGCGCGTGCCGAAGCCGACGGCAATCCGATGTCGCTCTATCACATTATCAAACCGGAGATTGATTTTCCCGTCGGAACCAGTGAATACGATCCCGCCGTATACGAAAAGGCGGCCGAGAACTTCCGGCATTTTCAAGAGCAAGGCTGGCTGGTACAGGACGAGCAAGAGATGTATTACATCTATGCCCAGACCATGAACGGACGTACCCAGTACGGGCTGGTAGTGGCAGCTTCTGTGGAGGATTACCTTAACGGAGTGATAAAGAAGCACGAACTGACGCGTAAGGATAAAGAGGAAGACCGGATGAAACACGTGAGGGTGAACAACGCCAATCTGGAACCGGTATTTTTTGCTTACCCGGACCATGCCGCGCTGGATGCTATAGTAGCTGCATATACGGGCGGCGAACCGGAATACCGCTTCGTGGCACCGGGTGACGGGTTTGAACATGCTTTTTGGCTGGTGGATCGGGAAGAGGATATCCGGAAGATAACGGAGATTTTTGCCGGTATACCTTATTTATATATTGCCGACGGACACCATCGGTCGGCGGCGGCAGCCTTGGTGGGAGCGGAGAAGGGCAAGACGAACCCGAACCACAGAGGTGATGAGGAGTATAACTATTTCATGGCGGTATGCTTCCCGGCCAGTCAACTCACCATCCTGGATTACAACCGTGTGGTACGAGACCTGAACGGACTGTCGGCATCGGAATTCCTGAAACGTCTCTCGGCAGATTTTGAGGTGGCCTGCATGGGGGAAACTCCTTATCGGCCCAGCCGGTTACACGAATTCTCGCTTTATGTGGACGGTGCGTGGTACAGGTTGCGCCTGTTGCCCGGCCGATGCGACGAAAGCAGTCCGATTGACGCACTGGACGTGAGCATCAGCAGCCGGTTGATACTGGACAAAATACTGGGAATAAAGGATCTGCGTAGCGACAAACGCATCGACTTCGTAGGCGGTCTACGCGGTCTGGAAGAGCTGAAACGCCGGTGCGACACCGGAGAGATGAAAGCGGCACTGGCCCTTTATCCCGTATCCATGCAACAGATAATGGATATTGCGGACAGCGGTCAGATTATGCCGCCGAAAGCTACTTGGTTCGAGCCGAAACTGCGTAGCGGACTGATTGTGCACAAATTGGAATAACCGTTGTTTTTCATACGTATAACATCACTCCATGCGGAAAGGAGAAAATTTCGTATCCTACCCGCCGGAGTGATGTTTTCATTAAGCAAGCCGATCGGACCACCGACTTACCGTTAAGTCGTGATTAATGTAATCCGAACATTATGGGTAATGTGAATCTCGAACGTACAGCCTTCCCGTCAATACGGCCCGGTGTCCATTTCTTCATTTTTCTGACAACGCGCACAGCTTCTTCCGACATTTTTTCGTGAGAGCTTCTAATCACTTTTACATTTCCTATCGAACCGTCTTTTTCTACCACAAAGGAAACGTATACGCGCCCTTGGATTCCCTGCTCTAGGC
>CAJUDC010000038.1:0-6422 GCA_910584955.1 uncultured Paraprevotella sp.
ATTTGATCGGATAGATATTTATATATAATATAAAGTATGGCTGAATCGAATTTCGTTGACTACGTGAAAATCTGTTGCCGTTCGGGAAAGGGTGGACGAGGGTCCATGCACATGCGTCGCGCCAAATACGTGCCCAACGGAGGCCCGGACGGAGGCGACGGAGGGCGGGGAGGCCATGTCTACCTGCGTGGCAACCGTAATTACTGGACATTGCTGCATCTACGCTATGAACGTCACGTGTTTGCAGGGCATGGCGGTAACGGCTCCAAATGCCGTTCCACCGGCAAGGACGGTGAAGACCGCTATATAGATGTGCCTTGCGGTACGGTGGTATACAACGCTGATACGGGCGAATATCTGTGTGATGTGACCGAGGACGGACAACTGGTGATGCTGTTGAAAGGTGGTCGGGGCGGATTGGGTAATTGGAATTTCCGCACGTCTACCAACCAAGCCCCCCGTTATGCACAGCCGGGCGAACCGATGCGGGAACTTACGGTGATCATGGAATTGAAATTGCTGGCCGACGTCGGTCTGGTAGGTTTTCCTAATGCCGGTAAGTCTACCTTATTGAGTGCGGTATCGTCGGCGCGTCCCAAAATCGCTAATTATCCTTTTACGACGCTGGAGCCCAGCCTGGGTATTGTGTCTTACCGTGACAACCAGTCGTTCGTGATGGCGGATATTCCCGGTATTATCGAAGGAGCCAGCGAAGGCAAAGGGCTGGGATTGCGCTTTCTGCGTCATATCGAGCGCAACTCGTTGCTGCTGTTCATGGTGCCGGGGGATACGGATGACATATGTCGGGAGTATGAGATATTATTGAACGAAGTGGCTACGTTCAATCCCGAATTGCTGGATAAGCAGAGGGTATTGGCGGTGACAAAAAGCGATTTGCTGGATGAGGAATTGATACGGATGCTGGGCGAGAACTTGCCGGATGTGCCGCATGTGTTCATATCCGCCGTTTCGGGACAGGGAATTCCCGCCTTGAAAGACTTGCTGTGGGAGGCGATGAACAGCGAAAGCAATAAGTTGCAGGCGATTACCGACCAGACGAATATCGTGCATAAGAATAAGGATCTCTCTTTCTTGCGGGATGAACTGAAAGAAATGGGAGAGGACGAGGAAATAACCTTCGTAGACGAGGAGGATATTGAAGATCTGGAAGACTTCGAATACGAAGAAGATTGGGACGAAACGGAATAGGGCGGATGTATGGATACGCTTTGTTCGGACAGACTGATGTATGAGCTGGGAGCCGGAGTGCAGGCTTTCAGCACCCGGCGGTCGGGCGGTTGCAGCAAAGGATTGTATGCCTCGTTCAATATCAATGAATATTGTGGGGACGATCCGGAGGATGTGCGTCGTAACCGCAAGGCGCTTTGCCGGCAGTTGCATCTGGATGAAGACCGTCTGGTAATGCCGCATCAAACACACGGTACAAAGGTTTTGTGTGTGGATGAGGCTTTTTTTGCCGGTTCCGCTTCCTGGCGGAAAGAACGGTTGGAGGGGGTGGATGCGCTTATTACCCGTTTGCCGGCGACGTGTATCGGCGTTTCCACGGCCGATTGTATACCGGTTCTTTTATACGATGCCGGTACGGGAGCCATAGCGGCCGTTCATGCCGGTTGGCGCGGTACGGTAGGGCGTATCGTGGAAAAAACGATAGATGCGATGGCGGATACATTCGGTACGCGGTCGGTCGACGTGAAAGCGGTGATAGGTCCCGGCATATCTCTGGAGGCTTTTGAAGTGGGAGACGAGGTGTATGATACTTTTGCTGCAGCCGGTCTGCCTGTATCCGTGTTGGCCCGTAGATACTCTTCCGCAGGAGAGACCGGCGGACAGATGAAATGGCATATCGATCTGTGGGAGGCCAATCGGTGTCAGTTGGTGGATAAGGGAGTGCCTCGGGAGCAGATACAATTATCCGGTCTGTGTACGTATTTTCATTCGGACCGGTATTTTTCAGCCCGTCGTCTAGGCGTCTGTTCCGGGCGTATCTGGAACGGTATAGTCAAGGTCTGAGAGGCGGATTAAGATCGAAAGGTTGAAATGATTTCACTTTCAGGTCTTTTTTATATATTTTGTTTAGGAAATGCTAACATTTGAAAATAAAAGAGAATGTTTTTATGTAGCTAGTCTGTTAGTTTTCTTATGGATTTTTTTGCATGGGGCAGCGAAAGAAAAATGGATTGACTCTCGTATCTGCTTTGGGGTTGCTTCATGATTTCGAGAGGATGCTTTGAATATATTCTTTTTATAAGGCTTGGTTGCTAGGTATTTATGGAACTTCTGAAAAAAGTGTTGTAGAAATAGATATGCTTTGATGAAAAAGAAATTACACATTCGATTTAAATTAGTTGTTGAAAAGTTGTACGAATGATTCTTTGTACGTATCTTTGCAAGCGTTTTTCTTTGGGAACAAGAAAAATGTTTTTTTAAGAAAGTTTTTGTAATATAAGGATCGTTAGTTTGAAAAAAAGGTAGTATGTTAAGACGGATATTTACATATATCGTTTTAGTCTTGTTCATGTCGGGGATGCCCCTGCAGGCACAGGAAGAAGCAGTGGAGACGAATAAGGAAAGTTGGCCTTTTTATAAGAGGATTTCGTTTCATACCAATGTGGTGGATTGGGCGCTCACTACGCCGAATTTCGGAGTGGAAGTGGATCTGCAAGGTACGGAAGAAACACGGTTCTCTTTATTAGTAAACGGAAAGTTCAATTGGAATACCGATCATATCATCAGTCCCAGGCTGGTGTGGAATATTCAGTCGGGGGCTGTGGAGTTACGTAAGTATTGGCGGACGAGTAGCGGCGGTAAAAAAATAGAGAAAAGGAAGAATCTGAGTTGGTTCCGTCAGTTCTTTCCGCGTTTTCAGAACAACGTTTTGGCTGCTCATTGTATGGAAAAACCGCGTTATTGGCGTGCCTATTATGTAGGGTTTTATGCGGGTATGGACAAATTTACGTATTGCCTGGGGAAAAACGGTAAGCAAGGTAGCGGAATTAATGCGGGTATCTCTGCTGGCTATAGTATTCCATTGTATCCTTTTAAGAACGGAAAGAGTCTTGATCTTGACATGGGAGCCATTGTGGTGGCTAAGTTGGTTCAATATGACAAGTTTAGGTATGAGGAAGAGAGTGCTTGTTATGCCTATGCAGGAACAAAAGGGCGACATTTGGTTCCTTATCCGGTACTTCATGACATACATGTTTCGTTGGTATATCGGTTTAATTCAATCGCCAATAAGGTGAAAGGGGGAGATAAACGTGGTAAAGCAAAATGGGAAGACCGATTAGCAAAAGTGGATGCGCGTGAGGAAAAGATAAGAGAAAGCCATCGGTTGAAAGATTCGGTTCATTTGGCTCGGCATGAGGCCGATTCTTTACTGCGAATAGCCAAGGATGCGGAAAAGTTACAGAAGAAGATGATGAAAGATTCGCTGGAACGTGAGAAGATGCAACGCAAACTCTTTAAGCAAATGCCGGTGGATTCGGCAGCAGTGCCGGATTCGGTAGAAGTGGAGGCGCTGGATGCTGAAGAAAAGATACGGGAGGCCATTGATTCTTTGGTGATCGTTCCGGTGATACCGGTAAAAGATACGGAGACTGAATCCGATGAGGCGGAAACTCCTCTTCCGGTGCCGGCTGACGAAGAAGAACAAAAGGAAGACACGGTCGCTATTGAAGAACCGGGTAAGGAAGAACCTGTGCCGGTGATAGAACCGAATGATACGGAAGAAGAGAAGGAAGCAGAGCCTGATGGAGACGAGGAAACAGATACCGGAGAGAATAAAGAAGCGGAAGAAAATGGTGAAGAGGGTGAGGTTGTACCGGTAAGTCCCCCGGAAGAGGAAGAAGACACATCGGAAACTAGGTGTTTGACAGACGATAGAAGCGGAAGTACGGGCGGAGGCGGACCGGCTTATGAACGTAAGAGAAGAGAGAAAGGAGGAATGCAGGTATGAAAAACAAGTGGTTGATATATATAATAGGTGTCGGACTTTTGAGTGCGTGTACCACGGAGGTGGACTTATGCTATGGCGATCATCCTCACCGTTCGTTGCTGGATATTCGATTTAATTGGGGAGATTATGCACAGGTTCGTCCCGACAGTATGTATATAGTGGCAATTCGTCCGGTAAACCGATTGAAGTATGGCTTTTTAGTATCTTCCGTACCGGATGTAACGACAAAGAAGATAGAGGGTCAATTACTGTTCCCTCTGTCAGAACGGATAGAAACGGAGAATAATAAAAAGCCAGATGAGCCGGCGGAACCGGAGCAACCGGTAACTCCTCCCGAGGAAGGGCCGGGCGCAGATGAACCGATAGAGGATCAGCCGGTGCCTGCGGCGGGTGAGGATCAAGCGGAAGACGAGACGGATGAAACCGTACTGCCGGACAAACATCTGCTTTGGTTGCGTAACGGCGAATATAAAATGGTGGCCTATAACGGAACAAACGAGGAAGTGGAGAGTTCGCTGACCAACTTTGCGTTGAACGAATATGCCGATCTGGAAGATCTGGAGGTGAAGTATAAAATTTATGAAACACCGGACGAACTGCCGGAAGGCGGAAGATATAAAAACTGGATAGACCGCAATCCCTATTCCGGTTATGTACAGGGAGATGTTAAACCGATCTTCTACAGTACGAATCCTTCTTTCGAAGTGCCGGTATCGGAGAGTGCATCCGGCAAGGTGGTTTGCAACTTCACACCACGACCGGTGACGCAAAAGATAAAGGTGGCGTTTGACATTGTGAAGAAAGAGAATGGAGTAAAGGTTGACAGTGTGCAGGCGGAACTTTCGGGGGTGGCCTCCGCCATACATTTGGGTTCCGGTTATCTGAAAGCCGACAAGACTTATAAAGTTCTCTTTACGCCTACCTATGCCCGAAAAGACAGTCTGCATGTAATGGCACCTTTACAGACACAAGGCGAAGTGAATGTGACAGGATTGGTGTGTAGTTATTCTCCCTCGTTGGTGACGGGGCCGGGAATCATGCAGGTAAACATTTATGCAGAAACGGTTGATGATAACGGGAGAACGGTGCATAGGGTGTTTAAAGCCGGAATCAATCTGTATCATCTGTTGCAAAAGAATCCTTCGATCGAGAAAGATCCTTCTACAGAGCAACTGAAGCAAGTGACAGATAAATTGACTTTGCGTATAGCGGCACCTTTGGAGATAACGCGTGACAAGGTGTTGGAAAACAGAGAGAGCGGTTTGGATTATTGGAAAGGATTAGAAACATTGGACTTGGATATTTAATGCGTCGGAACATGGAAAATAAGGCAAAAATGAAGAATATAATGGTTGGCGGTCTGGCATGTTTGCTGGCGGCATGTAATGAGTCGTTTCCGGCTTTGTATGCGCCGGAAGGTGATAACGGGTATAACAGTACGGAGGTGACGAAAGACGGGAAAGTTCCTATTCTGCTTTCGCTGACAGATCCCGATTATGAAATTTTGGTACCGACGCGTGGAAGCGGTGTTTTCGACACATGGAACAACGATCGTGAGCATTGGCGGAAAGCGGAGTTTCATACGTTTGCCTATTTTTCGCCGAACTTCTTTTCAAAACATGCTTCTCCACGGCCGGAAGCTGATTATCGGAACAAGGAAGCCGATGGCATGTATTGTTTGTTATATGACGATATAATGACGCTTAGTGACAACGGTGGCGGCTTGAGATTTAAGGATGGGAAAACGCGGTATTACTCCATGGCGCATCAGAATTATAAATATAAGTTCTTTACGTTTTATGCCGATGATGCTTATAACAAAGGCAATATTCAACCTGACCAGAAGCGCGTGACAATGCCGGTTCGGATAGATGGAACGCAAGACATCCTGCATGGATTTGCCTACCATACGGAACAGGAATTGGATAAGGAGTTGGATAAGATACCGTCTGGAGACAGTGAATCGAAAGTAATGACGCAGCATCGGCAGGAAATGCTTTACAGTACTATTGCAGGGCATCGCGGGATTAATCCCATCTTTCGTATCAAGCATTTACTGACGCGCTTGAATCTGAAAGTGCGAGGTGGTACCTCGCATGAGATTTCAGAGAGTTATAAAAGTATGATTGTGACGGGCATATCGATTTCTTCACCAACGGAGGGAACTTTGGTTATCGCTAATGATAACTGGACGGAAAGCACCTATTTGAATGATTGGAAGAACAATCAAATTCTAATTTTCGATCCGAAGTCAAACAAAGACTTGAAATGTAAAGTAAAGACGGAAGGGCATCGTCATCCCGAGTGCGAGGATATTCCCGGATTCCATATATCTACAGATGAGCTTCAAGTTGTATCTGAACCTTTGTTGGTGGCTCCTACTAGTTCTTACCATCTGACGATTTATACGAAACGATGGGAAGATGATAGGACGGTGAGTACGCCT
>CAJUDC010000038.1:6448-19349 GCA_910584955.1 uncultured Paraprevotella sp.
ATTTGGTATTGTCTGACGGGCAAGGCGGTTCGAAACCATTTGAAGCCGGTAAAGAATATACGATCCATATTTATGTATATGGAGAGCAGGATATTAAGGTTGCGGTAGCGGACCTTCCTTCATGGGATAAGGGAGATGATATACCTGTGGGTGAGGAAAAATAGTAATGAATCGGAATATATTAAGTTATCATATTGTTTAACAAATTAAAAAAGAGTGATTATGAAGAAAAGTTTATTATTCGCGTCTGTGATGTTGGCAGCGTTTTCCAGTTGTTCCAACGACGCCACGGAAATGGCAGATTTCGTGCCCGGTCAGCAGCAGGAAGGTCTTGTACCGATTAACTTGGGATTGTCTCGTTTCGGTGTTTCGGTAACGGAGACGAAAGGTGCCGGTACGGTAGGTGATGTTGCAGGTGCCGGTAATGTATGGAACAAGGAAAACCTGTACGTATTGATGACTTCTATTGATGGTAGTGATTGGGGGTATCAGGGTTATGATGCTAATGGACTAGAGTCTTTTAGGTGTTCGCGTTGCCAGCCTGTTCAGAACGGAGATATATGGGGCTTGGATTACATGAGCTTTAACTCCGGCGTAACCAAATATTATCCTCAGCAGGGCTATTCCGACTTTTTTGCGTTCCATTGTGACGATGCTGCCGGCAATGGTGTGCAGAATGACATGTCTGATGTGGTTGAAATGGGAGAATCCGAGGCATTGTTACCCTTTACCATCGACGGTTCACAGGATTTGATGGCCGGTAAGGCCGAGAACGGTGATCCGGTGGGCGGTAATCTGAATCGTACGGGTTTCTCGGCCAAGACGGCTCGTCATGGTCTTATCCCCAGCATTGCCATGAAGCACTTGTTGACTCGTCTGACATTTGAAATCATATCGGGTGATGACAATGCTGATGGCTTGAAAGTAAAAGCGATTCGAGTCGATTCCAAAGCTCAAGGTAATATGGTGGTTGCTTACAATCAGGAAGGTACTAAAGATCGTAGTGAATTGATTCGTTGGAACGAGGATGCTGAAACGGTTGGATTGACTTTGAAAGAGAAGCAAGGCGATATCGTAGGCGCAAATGGTGTGAAAACTCCATGGAGAGAAATGACAGAAAAAGTGATGGGTGTGAAAGGTGATCGTAAGGAAATAGACGGTGCTTTGTTCGTAGCTTCGCAAACCGGTCAGTATTATATGTACATTGATTTTGAATTCCCGGTTAAGAAGGGTGACCAAATAGAATATGTTGAGAAAACGGAAAAATTTCCTCTTGGTAAGACTACTTCCAATTTTGAGATCGGTAAGTCTTATCATGTAGCAATCACCGTTTACGGATATAGCGAGATGCATGTTAATGCAACGTTGGAACCGTGGGAGGAAGGTACTACCGACGGTCTTGAAATCGACTGCGCCGAACCTAAAAACTGATTCAAAAATAATAGTGAATGAATAAGACGAAGTATATAATGGCTGTAGCAGCATCGTTCTTGATGCTGCACAGCTGTTCCAACGACGAAGCCCTGCCGGGCGAACAGGCTCCGGCAGTGTATATTCCGGGTGACAGCGAAGTGGAAATCAAGTTGGGAGCCGGCAGTGTTTCTTTGGCTACGGGCGAAGTGCGTGCAGCGGTTACCGGCGATGATGCGGACCTGGATCACATGGGAATTTTCTGTCTGGCAAAAGCCAAGCAGGACGCCGATGCGGCCATACCTGATATTGCCTGGTTTGGCAATTCGGTTAAGGTAGCCGGTTGCATTATGGATAATGTAGAAGCCAAAAAAGAAGGACAGAATATATCCTGGCTGAGCGATGTAAGTTATTTCTATCCCATCAGTCAGTTCTATACGTATGACTTCTACGGTTATTATCCTTATGCGAAAGAAGCGGTGGCGTATACGGACAATTCGGTTCGCGTACAATACACGCTCGACGGAACACAGGACCTGATTTGGGGACGGGCCACGTCTTCGGATCCGTATGCCTATAGCGCCAAATATTTCCGTACGGAGGAAACACACGATGTGCTGCCTCAGTTGGAGTTGAAACACTTGCTGACACGTCTTCAGTTCTTCGTAAAACCGGGAGCCGATTTGGAAAACGGCGACACGGCAGAAGAGGCAGCCGAGATGCAGGTGACCGGTATCCTGGTGACGGATGCGCATACGGAAGTGGACATGATTGTGGCAGATTATCAGCAGTTGAACATGCCTTTGGAGGCACGTTTGGCACTGCGTTCGGAAGAGACGGACACCGTGGCGCTTTGCAATGCGGAGGGACTGCCTTTTGATACGATACAGGTTGGCGGTGACTTGACGGTTTCCCAGCAGGCCGGTGAAAGCATGATGCTGTATCCCGCTTCGGAATATACGGTTCGTATTTTCCTCCGTAACGGCGAGACCGGGCATGAATTTATCATCGAGAAGCCGTTGGCTCTTCAGGCAGGTGGCTTTAAAGCCGGTACGACCTACAAGATAACCGTTACGGTACATGGACCGAACGTTATCGGATTGCAGGCTACATTGGCTCCGTGGGTGCCCTCGGAAGGGGATAACCCTGAAATAGAACTTTAAGGCATAAGTCCTTACAATGAATTATTGGGGCGCATTCCCGTTGTGCCCGGTGTACGACGGGGATGCCTCCTTTCAAAAAACAAATATAAGAGTAAGTGGATGAAACGACATTTGTTGTTATTCTTTTTGATAGTGTTTTTAGGCGGCAATAGGATGTATGCCCAGCTTTTGGCACTGAAAACGGATGCACTGATGGATTGTGCGATGACGCCCAACCTGAACATTGAGTTGGTTACGGGGGGCAAGACAAGTATCAATGCAACCGTATTCGGTAACTACAAGCCGTGGAAGAAAGAGGTAAAGATGGTAGGCGTGATGCCGGAATTCCGCTATTGGTTTAACGGACGGCCCTTGACACGTGAATTTATCGGATTGTCGGCCTTGGGCGCTTGTTATGATATAACATGGGGCGGGGAGCGATACAAGGGAGATGCTGCTGGCGTGGGATTGACTTTCGGATACGCTTTCTACCTGTCGCGGCATTGGACGTTGGAGTGCCACGGCGGTTTGGGAGCCGTATATTATACGCATACGCATTCGTATGTGAAGGACCATTATGCGGAAAACGTGCATAATGCACATGGATATTCGCTGATACCTTATAAGATAGGTGTTTCTTTTGTATATATAATAAAGTAAAAAGATTGACGGGATTGTAATATGAAAATGCGATACATATTTGGGTTGCTTTTGTTATTCTTTACAGTGGCGTGGAGACCGTGTCAGGCTCAGTTGAAGAACATAGAAATTACGGTTGTCAGTGTGGATGCATCGGAGAGTGGCTATAACAGAAAAGAAAAGCCGGTGGGAGGAGCCGAGGTGTACGGTTTCTTTGATTTTCCGAAAGCGGAAGCGTTTAGAAAGAAGTTGGTGGACGATTTGACTTATACGCCCAACTGGCAATCCGATTGTGACAGGTTTACGCAGACCAATGACGAAGGTTTGGCCGATATTGAACTGCCTTTGAACGGTGTGGTGGTGGTCCGTCCGTCGTTTGGGAACCCTTATCTGGAGCATATCCGTAATCGCATGGAAGTTAAAGTGACGATAAAGAACGATGAAGGCCGTATGATGAAAACACTGATGACATCGGCCAAACAAAAAAGAAGGAACAAACCCCGCCCCAATCGTCGGGTCGGTAATAAAATTACGATTGGTCCGCAATCGTTTCTGTTGTACGATTCGGAAACACGAAGCAATGCCCGGGCCGGATTGGCTCCTATCGTGACTGTACTTGAATCTTACGACTCCATTCATGGAACTATAGATACTTTTGAGGTGATGCGTCCTTTTATCAAGGACGGACGTGCCTACCATCGCTCGCAGGAGCGCAGGATGGGATATGATTTGAAGCACGATCGGCTGAATGCGTTCCGTTCCAATCATTTTATGGAGACACGGGAGGAAGATTCCATCATCATTCATCATGTGCTGTATCCCGTAGAACGGAACAAACATTATAAGGTGGATGCGACCAAATGGTTTGAAGATTACAATATGGTTTACTCTTCGGACAGCGTTTGCCTGAGTGAGGGATACGACCAGGAACCGATGCGTTTTCTGGAATTCGATATGGTGAATATTGATATAGACAAGACCCGGTATGAAAAAATAGGCAGGCCTGAGATGCGCAACGATAAACGGGAATTGCATTTGAACTTTGTCGTAGGCGAGGCACGCCTGGACCCGAACGATTCGACAAACTTTGAGCAGTTGAATCAGTTGAAACAGGATCTGGGACGTTATATTAACGACAAGGACGGCGATATTAGTTCGGCGGTCATCCGGGGACAGGCCTCGCCGGACGGCGGCATGGCGGTGAATGCCCGTTTATGCGCCCAGCGCGCCCAGTATCTGCGGGGAGAACTGACTTCGGCTTATCCCTCATTATCGAGCAAGACAACCGTAACATCCGATGTGGCCACATGGGGGGATGTGGCGGACTTGCTGGAGCGGGATTCGTTGCAGGAATATGCCATGCAGGTGCGTGATATCGTGAATGCCGTGCGTGATACGCGGTCACAGGAACTCCGTATTCGTGCCTTACCGTTTTATACGTATATAAAGGAAAAGGTGTTGCCTCGTTTGCGTGTGGTGGAATTTTCGTTCAACTATTATACCAGACGTGTACGGACGGTAGAAGAGGTGTATAACTTGTATGATACGGATCCCGGCTACCGGAACGGAACCAAAGAACAGGATTATGAGTTTTATATGCTGTTTGACAAAGTGAAGAACAGTCCCAAGGAGTTGGAGACTTTGGCACAGGCTGCTTATAAATCGGTGAAAGAAACGGGATCCGGTCGGCAATGGCCCTTGGCTGCCTACCACTTGGCACAATGCTATTTAAAGCGTGACCATATAGACACCTTGCTCTTGAAGCCCTATCTGAGTTGGTATATGGGGCCGAATTATGAGAAGAGAGATTTCAATCAGCAATTGGAGGGATGGTACAACGACGAGGCTATCGTCTGTGCTCAGATAGCCATGCTCTGTAAGGCCGGCGATTATACGATGGCCGATTCCATCGCGGCAAATCTGTTGCCTGATTCGCCCAAGTTTGCCAAGTTGAGATTGTTCCTGGATTGCTTGAACGAGGGATGGAACGAGCCTCGTGTGCGCGACTCCGTGGCTTCGACTTCTCCTTTGAACAAAGCGGTCGTATATGCGGCGCAGGACGACCCGGATGTGGATAACAGCGGCTTTCACAAGGCGGCTTTGTATGTACTGCAAGACAGCACCCAGGTCAACCCCAAGGATCCGCGTGTGAAATATATGGAGGCTATTCTCCGTTTTAGGTTGGAGCAGACGAATAAGGAGGTCAAAAAATTTGCTGACCGCAATTTCATATACGACGAGTATTACGATGAGGCAGACGGTTTCCCGCGTGCCGACTGGGGTGTCCCTATGGTGGAATGTGCCAGGATGGACGAGAAGTATGTGAAGATGTTGCAATATGACGGTTATTTTACCAAGGCCTATCGGGAGGCTTTCAACGCATATTGGAAAAAACTGAAAGAGGCACCGAAAGTAGAAGATTCTGTTGAATGATATATTTGTATAGGATGAATAGGTATGTTTTAAGAAAACAAGGATTGTTATGCCTGTTGGTCGGTTGGTTCGCTCCACTGGTGGCGAACGGGACGGCGGGAGTTACGGTTGTCGGTGATACGATCGCAACGGAACGTACGGATGCGGGCGATCCGGTTGTTGAGGCGGCGGCAGATACGACCGGGGTGACCCGGAATGATTCGTTGGGGCATGCGTTGCCGGGGGCAGGAACTCCAGCCGGTGAGAAAATAAATTTCAATCCTTTGGATTATCGCTTGCAAAAACGTTTCTTGGAGAAAGGCGATACGTTTAAGACGCGTCATTTTTATGAACGTATGTATATCGGATTCTATTCGGGATTGCAGCAGATGGCTCCCAAAGGAGCCCGGGATTTGGGAACGGCGGTTCCTGTGGCCGGTTTTCTGGGTTATGAGTTTACGCGCTTGCATTCGTTGCGTCTCAGCGGTTCCTATATGGAATATGCGGTAAAAGGTTCCAATAAAAGCATCAAGCAATTGGGACTGGACCTGGATTATATGTTCAACGTGTCTTCTTACTTATACGGGTATCGTCGCCGGCGTATGTTCCAGTTGTCGGGACTTTTAGGTGTGGGAGCCATTGAAACCCATCTGAACGGTGAAGTGCATCGGGTGTTGAAAGGACAGGTCGGTGCACACATGGCTTTTCGCATGGGAGGCAATTCCGAAATCTTTCTGGAGCCGTTCATGGCGTTGGCTACCGACCAAGTGGACCATTCGGGGAATGCTAATCCTTCTATCTACGACGTGCTCTACGGTGTACGGGCAGGTTTGTCATTGAATTTCCGTTCTACGGGAGACTATTATAAAAACACAAATTACAACGGTAATCTGTTCTTCGATTTCTCGCAGGGAGCTGCCATGTATTATAGCCGGGGCGGTCTGCCCATTATCAAAACCATGGGAACCGTTTATCAGGCGGCTATGGGTAAGTGGCTGAATCCGGTTGTGGGAGTGCGAGGCTCCCTTAGTGTCTCCGATTTTTATTATGGATATGAAAAACTGCGGGGCACGAAAGTGTCCGGTATAAAGGTGCGCCCGACCTACGAACACTATTTTAAAGGTTATTTGTTTGCCGCCCGGATGGAAGCCATGCTTAATCCGGTGCACTTCAGTCCGCGCTGGCGCAAAACGCCGCATTATGTCGATCTGAATCTGTTGTTGGGAGGCGAATACGGTTGGATGATGAAGCCCCATATGAAAGATACTCCCGGAGCGCTGAAATGTTATTATAAGGGCATTACCGGAGCCATGCAATTGCTTTATAATGTGAATACATCCACTTCGGTGTTTGTGGAACCCCGCGCCTTGCTGGCTGTTTATAATGTCCCTTATAAAAATTCGGCACAGAAAAAGTCCTATACCGATAAGATCGGATATGTCAGTGCCGGTGTGCGCGTCACCCGTCCTACGCGGGCCGAGCGTGTCGCATTGGGCAAACACCATTTTGAACCTTATCTGTTTGTCGGGGCTCAGTTGGGAGGCATCCGCCAGATGCGGAATGATAAATTCATCGGTGACAAAGGACTGAACGGCTTGGGAGCCATCAATGTGGGGTATCAGTATGCGCCTTTGGCAGCAGCCAAGTTGCAGTTGGAATATATGCTGCTGAACAAGAACAAGCAGACGCCTTACCAGGTCCGCTCCGGGGGCCGCACCTATCGCTACAACGGCATGTGGCGTCATCAGTACGGTTATTTGAATGCCAAACTGGCCTATATGCTCAATCTGACCAATTTGTATCAGCGGTACAATCCTTCGCGCCGTCTGAATCTTTACGGACAGGGCGGACCGATGCTGTCTTTGCTGGTCACGCAGGGAGCCAAGTTGTACAGCCAGGAGATGCCCGGAGGCGAAAATCCGAAACCGGTTGTAACGCAGAGAACCGGCGAGAAGTCGTGGGCGTTGTTCGGCGGTATGATAGCCGATTACCGCATTCTCGACCGTTGGAGCATATATGCGGAGCCGGAGGTGCAGTGCTATCTGAATGCCCAGTTCCCGACTTTCGACGGTCGTCGTATCAATACGATTGTGTTGAAGTTCAGCGTGGGTACTACCTATCGTTTTTAGGTAACAAAATATGAATATTCCTAATGCAAAGAAAGATATGAGATTCTTGAAGATAAACCAACTGTTTTATGGTGTGCTGATGCTGGCGCTGGCCGCTTCGTGCAGCGAAACGGCTTTCGACGAGGCTGTTCCCTCTCAACCTGTGGCGGACAGACAACCCATTCTCCTTTCGGTAGGTAACCTGGTGGATGTGAATGCCGAGGCCGGAGACGTCACCCGCAGTACGAATCCGAATTTGCAGAATAATGCTTTTCTGCCGGGCACGGAGGTGGGACTGTTTGTTTTGCACGAAGAGCGTTATCGGGCCTTGATGGAGTCGATAAACAACGATGTCATGCCTACGGATTTATCGGACGGGACCGACTATCCCGAATACATGAACGTGCGCGCCAGGATTCAGGCCGACGGGAGTGTGGTTGTGACCGACGGAACGGAAATGTATTATCCGATGCGTCGGGAGGAGAAGGTGGCTTTGCTGGCCTATACGCCTTACAATCCGACGTATTCGATACTGAATCTGCTCACAGGCTTTCGGGTGGCGGTACAGACCGATCAGTCGACGGAAAAGAAACAGGTTGCCAGTGACTTCACGTTGGGTATGCCGGTCGTCGGCAATCCGTTTCGGCAGAAAGGTGCCGTGGCGGTGGGTTTCAAGCATCTGTTCACGCGTGTGGATTTGTCGCTGGAAGTAGAACCTTCGGAGGAGTTGCTGTGTGAATCCGTTGAGGTGAAGATGACCGATGTGCGCCATTCCTATACGATCAATCTGTTGAAGATGTTACAGTCGTCCCAGTCGGGTGTATGGGCGGGGACGTCGTCTGCGAGAGGGAATGTCACCTTTGCCACGATGCCGGCTTGGGAAAAGCATGATATTGTGACGTCGCCTTATGATTTGTTGCAGTTACAGTGCTGCGCCGTATTGGTTCCCGACCAGACCCGTAAGCAGCATCCTGGTCGTTCGGCTTTCGAGATTACGCTCAAAGGGCGGCTGAACGGTCGGGCGGACACTACGATTGTGCGTGTGGATACGGTAAATACCGATTTCCTTCCCGGTCAGTCGGTGGGATATAAAATCCGTATAGCCGGCAAAGAACAGTGTCCCACCGAGGGTGAGGCCGTTGACCTGGGCCTTAGCGTGAAATGGGCGAGCCGCAACGTGGGGGCTACTTGTCCTCAGGAGTACGGCGAGTACTATGCTTGGGGAGAGACCGAGGAGAAGGCGGTTTATAACGAAAGTACTTATGCTTATTACGATTCCAATACGGGATATATTGATATCGGCGATAATATTAGCGGTACACAATATGATGTGGCCCGTGTCAAGTGGGGCGGTAAGTGGCGTATGCCTACTTTGGATGAAATGGAAGAATTATTCAATAAATGTACTTGGGAATGGACCACTTATAAAGGTGTGAATGGCTATTGGATAACTGGTCCTAACGGTAATTCCATTTTCTTGTCTGCAGCGGGTTACCGCTGTGATGAGTATCTCTTCAATGAGGGTTCGCTCGGTTACTACTGGTCGGGTTCGCTCAGTTCGGACTTCGAGAACTTCGCCTGCAGTCTGTTTTTCTATTCGGGTGACAGGTATTGGTGCTACAACGACCGTGAGCGCGGTCACATGGTTCGCCCCGTTACAGAATAAAACTTGTGAGCCAAGGGAAACTATCATTCTTCAAGCGAGCCGATGGCCCCATGCCCTATGTCCCTTATGGAAAAAGGTCTAGCCATTTTCTTCGAAACAAACAGCTGTTAGTTTGCGGTGTAGTCGCCTAAAAGTGTTATCTTCGCAGGGAGGAAGAAATCTCGCTATTTCTTTCTTATAAACTTGTAGGCTTATGATACCGATGACGATCCCTTATGCCGTGGCCGATTACGGTGATCTGCGCGAGCGCGGCTTTTATTATGTCGACAAGACCGGCTTTATCCCGAAGTTGGAATTGTATAATGCACCCGTCTTTTTACGGCCACGCCGGTTTGGGAAGAGTTTGCTTGTTTCGATGTTGGCCCATTATTACGACCGTACGAAGGCAGACCGTTTTGACAGTCTGTTCGGACAGACGTGGATTGGTGCGCATCCTACCCCGGAACATAACCGCTATATGGTGTTGCGCTATGATTTCTCAAAGATGGTAATGGCCGGGAATATGGCCGAACTGGAACAGAATTTCAATGACATGAACCGGGGAGCCGTGCAGGTGATGGTGACGCATAACCGGGATCTTTTTGTTGGTTTCCAATTTTCCGACCGCAGCCATTCCACCAAGATGCTGGAGGAGGTGCTGGCATATATCCGGGAATACGATTTGCCGAAAGTGTATATACTGATTGACGAATACGATAACTTCACCAACCAGTTGCTTACATCTTATAAAGATCCGCTCTATGAAGAGGTGACCACTAAGGATAGTTTCTTGCGTACTTTTTTCAAGGTGATCAAGAGTGGTATCGGCGAAGGTGCTGTGCGGACTTGCTTCTGCACGGGAGTATTGCCGGTGACGATGGACGATCTGACCAGCGGGTATAACATAGCCGAGATACTGACGCTGAAACCCGAATTCATGAATATGCTGGGTTTTACACACGATGAGGCACGCACGTATCTGGCGTATGTGCTGGATAAGTATACCGGTAGCCGAGAACGTTTTGAGGAAATCTGGCAACTGGTTTTGAGCAACTACGACGGTTACTGCTTCCGGCCTACTGCCGAACCCTTGTTCAACTCGACCATACTGACGTACTTTTTAAAGAACTTTGTTACCGACGGCGGTATTCCCGAAGAACTTATCGACGAAAACTTGCGTACGGATGCGGGATGGATCCGTCGCCTGACCCTTTCGCTGGAGAATGCGCAAGCCATGCTTGATGCACTGGTGATAGGCGGGGAACTGCCTTATAATGTGGCGGAGTTGTCCAGTAAATTTAATAAGAGGAAGTTCTTCGATCCGCATTTTTATCCTGTCAGCCTGTTTTATCTGGGGATGGTGACACCGAAGGACCGTTATGTGATGACATTGCCCAACCTGGCGATGCGCAGCATTTTCATGGACTACTACAATACGTTTTATTCCATTAGCGGAGAGGCGTCGCGCTACGTGTCCGTGTATGAAAAATATCCTGAAAACCGTGCATTGGAGCCTTTGGTACAGAACTATTTCGAACAGTATCTGGGGCAATTCCCGGCTCAGGTGTTCGATAAAATCAATGAGAACTTTATCCGGTGCTCGTTCTATGAGCTGGTATCGCGCTACTTGAGCGACCGTTATACCTTTTCCATTGAACAAAACAATGCCGCCGGTCGCGCCGACTTTGAGATGACGGGCATCCCGGGAACGGAATACTATCTGGATCATCGCATCGTGGAATTCAAGTATTTTCGGGCTCGTGAAGCCGGAACGATAGCGGGCCTTACACTGCCCCGGCCTGAAGATGTGGCCCAGGTCCATGCCTATGCCGACGATACTCACCGCCGTTTTCCCACCTATCAGATCCGCTCTTACGTGGTTTACATCTGTGCCCGCAAGGTATGCCGGTGTTGGGAGGTGTAAGGGTGGGGTAGCCTTATCGTACGTCCGTCTTACACCATCGGGGCGCCGGGAGAAACATCTCCCGGCGCCCCGATGCGTTTGTAGGTATCACTTGTGCCGGTTGGCCCGCTTGCGGCGGATGTCGGCTTTCATCTTGGCCGAGCCGGACCCGTGGGCCCCGGTTATGTATCCTTTCTTTTTGGCTTTGGTCTTAACCTTTGCCTCCTGCGCGGGACCTTTCTTCCCGGCCCCCCGGAACACGATGCCGCCCCCGGTGATGATGTCGTCGATATTGTCGCCTCCGAAATTCGCCATGCCTGTCGATGTGTTAAAGGATGATCAATGATGGAACAGGCGCACGCCGGTAAAGGTCATGGCAATGCCGTATTTGTCGCACGTCTCGATCACATGGTCGTCGCGCACGCTGCCGCCGGCCTGTGCCACATACTGCACACCGCTCTTATGGGCTCGCTCGATGTTGTCGCCGAAGGGGAAGAAAGCATCCGACCCCAGGGCCACGCCTGTCTGTGTGTCCAGCCAGGCCCGTTTCTCTTCGCGTGTCAGCGGCTCGGGCTTTTCGGTGAAGAATTTCTGCCATTCGCCTTCGGCCAACACGTCCATGTAGTCGTCGCTGATGTAGATGTCGATGGTGTTGTCACGGTCGGCGCGACGTATGTTGCTTACGAAAGGCAGGTTCATCACCTTGGGATGTTGGCGCAGGTACCAGATGTCGGCTTTGCTGCCTGCCAGGCGCGTGCAGTGGATGCGGCTCTGCTGTCCTGCGCCGATACCGATGGCCTGTCCGTCCTTGACGTAGCACACGGAGTTGCTCTGTGTATATTTCAGGGTGATCAGCGCGATGATCAGGTCGCGGCGCGCTTCTTCGGTGAAGTGCTTGTTGCGGGTGGGAATGTTCTCGAAGAGCGCCGGATCGTTGAGCTTCACTTCGTTGCGTCCCTGTTCGAAAGTGATGCCGAACACCTGTTTGCGCTCGATGGCGGCAGGCACGTAAGCCGGGTCTATCCGAATTACGTTGTACGTGCCTTTGCGCTTTTCGCGCAGGATCTGCAAGGCTTCTTCCGTATAGTCCGGTGCAATCACACCGTCCGACACCTCGCGTTTGATGAGGGTGGCCGTGGCGGCGTCACACGTGTCGCTCAGGGCGATAAAGTCACCGTAGCTCGACATGCGGTCGGCTCCCCGGGCACGGGCATAGGCGCAGGCGATGGGAGATAGCGGCAGCTTCACATCGTCTACAAAATAGATGCGGCTCAGCGTTTCGTCGAGCGGAAGACCTACGGCGGCTCCGGCCGGCGACACGTGTTTGAACGATGCGGCGGCGGGCAGTCCGGTGGCTTCTTTCAGCTCCTTCACCAGCTGCCAGCTGTTCAAGGCATCTAGGAAGTTGATATAGCCCGGTCGGCCGTTTAACACTTCGATGGGTAACTCGCCCTCGTCCATATAGATTCTCGAGGGTTTTTGGTTCGGATTGCATCCGTACTTTAATGCCAGTTCTTTCATCTTTTTAGATATACTGATAATTGACTTGTTCCGCTACGGGGCGGCGCTGTGTGCCGCCTCTGCAAAGATACGGATATTCCGCCATTCGCAAAAGTCTTTGCCGTCAAAAATCCTTTGTCGG
>CAJUDC010000039.1 GCA_910584955.1 uncultured Paraprevotella sp.
TCGGGATGTTCTTTCAGCCGCCGGCTGTCATCCTGCGGGTTATATAGTTGCAGGGCCAGCTCTTCGGGATCGGCCGACGGGAGGAAGGAAGCCGGGAGGGCCGGAGGTTCGACGGAGAAGGGCCGCTCGATACGGAAATGCCGGCAGACGGCCTGAAGTGTCATACGGGTGGCATTGGCTTTTCCGTCGGCGGAGTATCCGGCAATGTGCGGTGTGCCGATGTATACTTTTTCTAATAAAGGTAACGAGATGTGCGGCTCGTTTTCCCAGGTGTCGATGATGGCCCGGCTGGCTTGTCCGCTGTTCAAGGCTTGCAGGAGAGCCTGGTTGTCCACCACTTCCCCCCGGCCCGAGTTGATCAGTACGGGTTTTCTGGCCAGTTTGTCCAGGAAAGCGGCATCCGCCAGATGAAAAGTAGCATAGGGGCCTACGGTGGTCAGCGGGGTATGGAACGACAGGATGTCACATTCGTTTTGCAGCTCGTCGAGCGGGTGGAGACACGTTTGTTCGTCGGGCCGTCTCCCTTCGTTGGCCTCCCGTGGCGGGTCGTTCAGCAGGATACGTACTCCCAGCGGTTCTACGGCTTTTTTTACAGCCGTACCCACATGGCCGGCTCCGATGATACCCAGTGTGGTACGGCGGAGATCCATTCCCGTTTCCCGTTTCAGGAGGATGAGGCAGGAGCGGATGTATTGTCCTACGGAGGTGGCGTTGCAGCCCGGACAGTTGCTCCATGCGATGCCGGCTTCTTTCAAGTAAGCCGTATCTATATGGTCGAACCCGATGGTGGCGGTAGCCACAAACCGAACGCGACTTCCTTGCAGAAGCGTGCGGTTACAACGGGTGCGGGTACGTACGATAAGCAGCGTCGTGCACGTCGGCGGCACTGATTTGCTGTCCCGGCAGGAAAACGACCTCGTCCGCTATCTGTTCTATCGCTTCCCGGATGAAAGGAATTTTATCGTCAACCACTGCTTTCA
The DNA here is from genome assembly GCA_910584955.1 of uncultured Paraprevotella sp. Lineage (GTDB taxonomy): Bacteria > Bacteroidota > Bacteroidia > Bacteroidales > Bacteroidaceae > Paraprevotella. The sequence continues at coordinate 981 of CAJUDC010000039.1, forward strand.
TGCGCGCAAAGATACGTACTTTTTATAAGATATTTATTGCCCGTTCGAAAAACTTTGTTTAGTTTTGCAAAACTATATAAATAAATATTGAAGTATATGACATTTACCGAACTTTGCCGTCCTATCTTTGTGCAGGTCATCAAAGATTACCACATAGCAGACCATGTGGATACGCCTATCAGCAATCCTTATCCCGAGCATACGATTGAACATGATTTATACCTGAAGAACTGGATCGATACGGTGCAGTGGCATTTTGAAGATATTATCCGCGACCCGCAGATAGATCCGGTCGAGGCGCTGGTGCTGAAACGCCGGATCGACAAGAGTAATCAGGACCGTACGGATCTGGTGGAGCTGATAGACAGTTATTTCTATACCAAATATAAGGATGTGACGCCGCAACCGGATGCTACCATCAATACGGAAAGTCCGGCCTGGGCCATCGACCGTCTGTCTATCCTTGCCCTGAAAATCTATCATATGCGTGAACAGGCGGAGCGTGCCGATGCCACACCGGAACACAAGGCGCAGTGCGGGAAGAAACTGGATGTATTGCTTGAACAGCAACGCGACCTTTCTTCGGCCATCGACCAGTTGCTGGCCGATATAGAAGCCGGGCGCAAGTATATGAAGGTGTACAAGCAGATGAAGATGTATAACGACCCGGATACCAATCCGGTGCTTTACGGCAAGAAGTAAGGTTGCTTTTGGAAACCTGACGAATGTTTTCAGGCCTATGAAGCATCTGCTGGTCGTTCGTTTTTCGGCGTTGGGTGATGTGGCGATGACGGTTCCGGTGATTGCCGCATTGGCCTGTCAGTATCCGCAGTTGCGGATTACGGTGCTGACGAGACCGCATTTCCGGCCTTTGTTCGAGGGGCTGCCGTCTAATGTTGATTTCTTCGGTGCGGACCTGAAAGAGAAATACAAGGGGTTGGACGGCTTGCGCCGCCTGGTGGCCGACTTGCAGATTCGTCGTTTTACGGCTCTTGCCGACTTGCACGATGTGATTCGTACGCAGGTGCTCCGGCTTTGTTTCCGTTGTGCCGGTATTCCGGTGGCGCATTTGCAAAAGAACCGCAGGGCCCGTAAGCGCCTGGTTCGCCGCGAACATAAGGTGTTGAATCCGGTGCCGTCCGTTTTTACCCGTTATGCCGATGTGCTGGAACGGTTAGGTTATCCGGTCCGCCTGGATTTCGATTCTCTTTTCGGTGCGGAGGGAGGCGATCTGTCTCTTTTGCCTGTTGCGGTGGAAGCCAAGGGGGAAAACCGCTGGATCGGGATTGCGCCCTTTGCCGCCCATCGGGGCAAGGTCTATCCTCGCGAACGTATGGAACAAGTGGTGGCTGCTTTGTCGGCATTGCCTTCCGTACGTATCTTTTTGTTCGGAGCCGGTCGTAAGGAGAGTCTTGTTTTTCAGGAGTGGCAGCAGCGTTATCCCCGTACGTTTTCCATGGTCGGTCGGTTGGGTTCCATGCGTAACGAGTTGATATTGATGAGCCATCTGGATGTAATGCTGTCTATGGATTCGGCCAATATGCATCTGGCTTCACTGGTGAATGTCCCGGTGGTGTCGGTGTGGGGAGCTACTCACCCCTATGCCGGTTTTATGGGCTGGAGACAGTCGGAAGATTATGCCGTGCAGACAGATCTGCCCTGCCGGCCTTGTTCGGTATACGGGAGCCGTCCCTGCCTGCGCAAGGATTATGCCTGTATGATGCGCATTGCTCCCGAACAGATTGTAGAACGTGTGGCCGCTGCGGCTCATCTGGAACAGCTATGATCAAGTCGGTTGTCAATCCCCGTTATATGGAATATGCCCCCTTTGTGGAGCGGCTTTCGGAACGTTTCGACAAGGAGGGGCGGATGTTGCATGACGGGCGCAACCGTGTGAAACTTTTTACGGATAAGGACGATACCGGCTATGTGGTGAAACGCTACAGGCGACCGCATCTCTTGCAGCGCTTTATCTATCGGTGGTTTCGTCCGTCGAAGGCGGAGCGGGCCTACCGTTTTGCTTTTCGGTTGGCGGCTCTCGGCATCGCTACTCCCGAGGCTGTAGCCTATTCCGAGGAAAGAGGAGCGCTATTGTTCGGTTACAGCTATTTCATGTCCGCCCGTTGTACCGATCCCTCGCTGTATGCCCCCTTGGTAGAGGCCCCCGAGTTCGACAGGACATTGGCGGTTCGTCTGGCTGCTTTTCTGGTGGAGATGCACGAAAAGGGATTTTTGCACGGTGACTTGAATCTGACGAATATTCTTTACCGTACATTGCCCGGCGGACAGGTGCGGTTTACGGTGATAGACACGAACCGTTCCCATTTCAAGAAAGCGCCTTCGCAAACGGATTGTCTGCAAAATCTGGTCCGCCTGACCCACCGGCACGAGCTTATGGAGTTTGTCGTTCGGGAATATGCCCGTTTGCGCGGTTGGGAGGCCGGGGCGGTGTGGCACGAAGTGCAGGGGCGGTTGCGCCGGTTTGAACGGAAGGAAGCCCGGAAGAAAAAATTGAAACGTAGACTAGGAAAATGAGAAAACTGTTTTATTTCATCATATTCGGCACCTGGTATCTTATTTCCTTGTTGCCGTTGCCGCTACTTTATGTCCTGTCGGATATGCTTTTCCCTGTTGTCTATTATATAATAAGGTATCGGCGGAATACGGTGCGTGAGAATCTGGAAATGTCATTCCCGGAGAAGACATTGGAAGAGAAGCGTGCCATCGAGGAAAAATTCTATCATTTCTTTTGCGATTATATCGTGGAGACCATCAAGTTGTTCTCCATTTCCGGCAAGGAGATGAAGCGCCGCATGGTGTTCCGGGGGCTGGACAAGGCCACGGAAGACCTGCTGAAGGGCGATTCGTCGTTTGCCTTTCTCTATCTGGGTCATTATTGCAACTGGGAATGGATCTCGTCTCTGGCCCAGCAAATGCCCGGTCAGGTGCATTGCGGGCAGATCTATCATCCCTTGCGTAATTCGGCCTTCAACCAGCTTTTTTTGCGTCTGAGGGGGCGGTTCGGCGCCGAGAGCATTACCATGAGTAATACCTTGCGTCGTATACTCGATCTGAAAAGAAAAAATCAGAAAACCATGATCGGTTTTATTTCCGATCAGTTGCCCAAATGGCCCAGTATCCATTTCTTTACGCCTTTCCTTCATCGGGAAACAGCCGTTTTCACCGGCGCCGAACAGATCGGTCGCAAGGTGGGAGCCGTTTACTATTTTCTGGATATTGAACGCCCGCGCCGGGGGCATTATGTATGTACGTTCCGGCCTTTGCAGGCGGTGGAAACACCGGACGGAAAGTACGGGTTGACGGTAGCCTTTATGAATGAACTGGAAAAGATGATACGCCGGCATCCCGAATACTGGCTCTGGACGCATAAACGCTGGAAACGAACCAAGGAAGACTATATGGCCGTGGCCGAAGAAGAGGCGGATCCGCAGATGCGCCTGACACGGTTGATGCAGCAGGAATGGTTGCGCGAACATGCCAAGGACTATCAGTAAGCATTTTAAAAAGAAGGCAGTATGATGAATAAAACAGACGTAAAGCATATTCTGGTGATTCGTTTCCGCAGAGTGGGGGACTCGGTGCTTTCCACCGCGCTTTGCAGTAGTCTGAAACAGACGTTTCCCGCTGCGCGGATAGACTTTGTAATCAACAAGGGGATTCATACGCTGTATGAGAACCATCCCGATATAGACCGGCTCTTCATCTTCGACGATCGGGAGAATCATAGCATGCCGTTGTATCTGAAAAAGGTGTGGCGCATTGTACATGATACGCATTATGATGTGATTATCGACATGCGGACTACGTTTAAAACTCTTTTCTTCAGCCTGTTCTCCTTGCATACGCCTTTCCGTATCGGGCGCCGGAAACCTTATTCCGCCGGCATTCTTACCCACCGGCTGGATCATCTGGTCGATACGTCTGTCGACAGGGTGCGGCAAAACCTGCTTCTGATGGAGCCGCTTGCCGCATTGGCTCCTTTGCATCGCACCGAGGTGTTCCGGCTTTATGTGACGGACGAACGCAGGGAGCGGTTTCGTTGTTACATGGAGCAGCAGGGAATCGATTTCTCCCGTCCCGTAGTGATGGCCACCGTCACGGCACGTCTGGTGTATAAAGTATGGGACAAGGAGCGTATGAAAGAAATCCTGCGGCGCATGATTGCCGATTTTGATACACAGATCATCTTTAACTTTGCCGGAGCGGAGCGCGAAATGGCCTTGCAGTATCAGCATGAGTTGGGCGATGATCCGCATATCTTTACCCAGGTGGAAGCCCGCAGCCTGCCCGACCTGTGTGCTTTGCTGACCCATTGTGATTTTTTCTTCGGCAACGAGGGCGGTCCGCGCCATATAGCGCAGGCCTTAGGCATACCGTCGTACGCCATCTTCCCGCCGAATATATGGAAGGGCGTCTGGCTGCCCGGTCGGGACGACCGTTATCAGGGCATCAGCCCCGACGATTTCATGCCTTATGCCGAGCAGAAGGCGGCGGGCATGGACTATGCGGCGCGCTTCAACCTGGTCACGGTCGACCGCGTGTGGGCCGGGCTGCGTCCGATGTTGCAACGTTTCCTGAAACAGCATGCTGCCACGGAATAGGTCTTTTATGTGCGGTGGCGTAACGACAGCGAAAGGGCTTCGCCGCGCCACAGCACCGGCAGGATATACCATTTGTGGGGTTTGCACAGGACGATTAGCAGATTGACAAGCCGGTACAGCGTGGCGGTCGTCAGCCCGTGATATTTGCGGTAGCAGTACATGCGTGATATATACATCTCCCGTATGGTGGCGGAACGTATGCGGCGGGTGCTCTGTTCGTGCAGATGCGAGAAACGGCATCCGGGATAGACCACGCTGTTCCATCCTTTCTTTCGTAGCCGGGAGCAGATGTCAAACTCTTCGTAATAAAGAAAAAGATTCAGGTCGAAGCCGCCGGCTTTCCAGAACTTGTCAGCCGGAAACAGCATGAAGCAGCCGTTGATCTGCGTTGCGGCGAAAGGGTGTGTGTAGTGTTGGTGCTTGCGCCGGGGATAGCGTGCCGGGAACAACCATTCCAGCGGCCGGTTGCCCAACAGTTCGATCCAGATGCCGGGCGCATGGTCGAACGAGGGCACTATCCGGCCTTCTCCGTCGTATTGCTGCGGCGTGATGACACCCGTTTCGGGATGTTGGTGCAGATAGGTGCACAGCGGTGTCACGCAATCTTCCGTCAGGTAGACGTCACTGTTCAGGAAACAGAGGTAGTCGCCTTTTGCCGCATAGGCTCCCAGCATGTTGCCGGCTCCGAATCCCGTGTTCATTTTGTTCACCATCAGGCGTACCGTCGTTCCCGTCGCTTTTTTCAGTGCCTCCCGGTCGTCGGGGCGACTGTCGTTGTCCACTACAATGATTTCGTAGCTTTCTGCCGGTATGTGCCGGCGGATGGATTCCACACACCGTTCGGTCAGTTCGTGCGTGTTATAGTTCAGAATGATGAAAGATACCATGATCGTGTTTCTTTAAATGTTGGATAATGCCGTTGATTGGGCAGGCTGCTTCACGGCATTGCTTTAAATAACGAATTTGCTATTGTCTGCGCCAGTTTCACGGGTACGGCATTTCCCAGTTGTCTCATCGCCTCCGTCCATGAACCTGTTATCAGGTAATCGTCGGGAAATGTTTGAATGCGTTTGGCTTCCAATATCGTATAATAGCGCGTCTTTCCGTCGGCATATCTTATCATGTTCTCACCTCCGGGAACTCCGTGGTTTCCGGCTTTTATTGTTTTCGACGGCTGGTCGATGTCGCTGCCCGTATGTCCGGCATATTCTCTTGCACCTTCCCGCAAGGTGTGCTCCAGGCCATATTCCGTAGTGTTCGCAGGTTCCGGCAATTCTTTCAACGCGTCGCGCACGGTCTGCCAGGCGGCAGAGGAGGGCCTGCACAGGCCGTAATGCCGGCGCAGCCGTTCTTTTTCCTTGTTCATGATGAACATATCTTGTTTGCTGGGTTCAATGTTGTGCCTGTTCCAATAATCACCGCTTACGTATTTGTCCCAGGCCAAAGCCTCTTCGGAATGGGTCTCTTTGGGAAAACTCCATGAAATATTCAGGTCGTTACGGATTCCCACGATGATTACCCGTTCCCGTTTTTGCGGTATGCCGTAGTCGGCGGCATTTAACAGGCGGAAGACAACATTGTATTTCAGTCCTTGGTAGTGTCCTTCCGTATGGATACGTTCCAGTGTGGAGAGGTTCTCTTTCCAGTCGGATGATTGTAACGGTACTTCGGGGTAGGTCAATTGCAAGATGATGAAATTGAAATACTCCGCAAAAGATTTCCGTAGCAGTCCTTTGACGTTCTCAAAAAGAAACGCTTTGGGTGTCAGTTGGCGGATGGCCGAAATGGCATACGGAAACATATCGCGTTTGTCATTGTACCCTTTGGCTTTGCCCCCCAGCGAAAAAGGCTGACAAGGAGGGCCGCCTGCAATAAGGTCGATATGGCGGTAATCGGAAAATGGGAATGTGCGAATATCCGTTTCGTAAACGAGGTCGGGAGCGTAGTTTTTTCGCAATGTATTGCAGGCGGCGCGGTTCCACTCAACGAATGCGCAATGTCTGGCCCCTGCGAGCTCCAGTCCTTTGGCCAGTCCGCCGGCTCCCGAAAACAACTCAAGACTATTCATCATGATGCTTGTTGAAAAAGAGACTTATTTTATTTTCTATTAGGGGAAGGGCATGTGCCTCTCCGCAGCAGTGGTCTGCCCATGTTCTGCCGGGGTGTAAGACGTCCCAATCGGATCTGGCTTGATTGTATCTGCCTCTTCCGGGGTCGTGATTGCCGAATCCGTCTACCGCACAGTTCCATATAGGTGTGTAATATCGGATGAGTGCGGCTTCGACCGTGCCAATCAAGTTTCTGCTTTCATTTTCCAGTATCATGAACCGGCAATGGAAATCGGGCAAATCCAGGTTCCGGCACTGGGCGATGCTTTGCGTGTGTTCGCAGAGCCGTCTGTATAGTTCATTTCCGCTGTCGTTGCCCGTGCGTGCTTGTCTCCATCCCCTTGATACGGCTTTACCTACATATATGGGGTGTGAGAATTCAAGCCTGTTTTGCTTGTATAGCTCTCTGTAGTAGGGGCTTTCTCCGACATAATACAGCGCATACACTCCTGTGCCCGTGAATTTGATCGGAGGAGGTAACCGGTGTACGGGAGTACCGTTGAAAAACCGAATAGTGTCCTTGATGATTTCTTCAAATGCTTCCGATCGAAAAACATGTTTTGAACGGTCGAATGGATGGTTCATGTATGATCTGCTGTAAATGGTACTCGAAAATGTAGTCGCATACAAAAGTAATTCATTTTTGACGGAATCAAGCGTATGTTATCAAATAAATGGTATACGAGCGATGAGATGAACTGTTTTTTCTTTCGAACAGAACATCGTATTATTCGTTTTTCCCGTCGATTTTCCGTAAGTTTGTCTGCGAAACTATGGGAAGTAGCTATGAAATTGATAACTTTATCGGGAGGGCTGGGCAATCAGATGTTCCAGTTTGCGCTTTATCTGCAACTGAGAGCGACGGGACAGTCCGTATTTTTATATAAAAACAAGATTATGCGGCATCGCGACCACGGCGGTTACGATCTGGAACGCTTGTTCGGGGTGGAGAGCCGTTGCGGCGGGTTGTGGCTCACACGGCTCCTGCTGTGTCCGTTTTGGGGGACTTTGCTGAAGCATCTGCTTTTTCCTTGCAAACTGCGTGAGCGGAAGTTGTATGATTATTCGGCGTATGCGGAGCGGCTGATGAATCCTTCCCGGCTCGGGGTGCATCTGGTGGGCTATTGGCAGAGCGAGCGTTTCTTCCGGGAGGTGCAGGCGGAAGTGAGACGGGTGTTTGCTTTCGACGAGGCGATGGTGAGCGGGCGGAACCGCAGTCTGGCAGCCGGGATGAGGCAGGAAAATGCGGTGTCGCTTCATGTGCGGCGCGGCGATTACGTGACGACCGGCTTCTCGTGGATGTACGGCGATATCTGTACGACGGACTACTACCGGCGGGCCGTGGAGTATATGGCGGGGCGGGTGGTGCATCCCGTGTACTATGTCTTTTCGGACGACCCGGAATGGGTGCGGACGCATCTGCCCTTGCCGGAAGGAGCGGTGACGGTAGACTGGAACAACGGGCGCGACAGTTGGCAGGATCTGTATCTGATGAGTTGCTGCCGGCATCACATCGTGGCCAACAGTTCGTTCAGCTGGTGGGGTGCCTGGCTGGGCACGCAGGCCGACACGTGCGTGGTGGCTCCCGCTCAATGGGTGCATCATATGGAAGCCCCCGATGCGGCCCCTTCCTCCTGGGTGCGTTTGTGATATTTCATGTGCCGGGCGGATAAAAGGGATAGGATGAGGAACGGGAAAGCCTACCGCCGGCAGGCGAAATAGAAATCAAATCCTGTTTTTTATAATTCATGCTTTGTTTTTCACAAACGACGGTGCTATGGGTGGAGAACAAATCGTGGTGTGCAGTTTGCCCGGGCCGGACATGGACTTCCGTGGCGGAAAGTGCCGTTTTATGACGAAGAAAGACGGGGAGCGTTCGTGTATGATCGTAACCGTGCGTGTGTGCCGGCTGGTGTAAGGCGGCAGGGAAGATGCGTGATTGTTTCTATTATTCCGTTAAAAAGCAGTCTGTTTGAAGAAAAAGCCTGTTTCGCTGTGGTTTTTTCATGGTGAACGGCGTCTAACGGATAAAACAAATTATAATTGATGGATAATGAATGCACAACAACAAGACTTTGAACGGATGGTACGCTTCGAAAAGGCAACGGTGTATTCGGTGTGCCTGATGTTTGCTTCGTGCAAGGCCGATGCCGACGACCTGTTTCAAGAGGCTTTGATTAACTTGTGGAACGGATTCTCCCGGTTCAGGGGCGACAGCACGCAACGCACATGGGTCTATCGCGTCACTCTGAATACCTGCCTGTCTTCCGACCGCAAGAAGAAGCGCCGGGCTGCCGTCGTGCCGGATCTCCGTCCGTCTGTTTTTTCAGACGACGATACCGTCGGTCGTCAAACCCGGCTTCTGCACGACCGCATACGGCGGTTGGAACCCTTTGACCGCGCGATTGTCCTCCTTTGGCTGGAAGACCTTCCCTACGAAGAAATCGGGGCCATTGTAGGTCTGAAAGCAAGGGCGGTGGGCATGAGACTTTTACGGATACGTGAGAAACTAAAAACAACCAATAAATATGAATAACAATTCTAACTCTTCTTCAATGAACACGCTTGATGAAATGCGCGACGAGATGAAAAAACTGCGGGAGGCTCTTGCCACTCAGCAACTGATTGGCAATCGTCTGATGCGGGATGTGATGGTTCGGAAATCGTCTTGGGGATACAGGGCTTTCAAGTTTAAATTATTCTTTTTGCTTCCTTTGGCCGTCTTTGAGCTGTTCAGGCTTAAGTCTTACGGGATGTCATGGTTTTTCGTTATTTCCACCATGCTCTTTATGGCGGTCGATATATGGGCCGACGCCAGATCTCAGACGGTAAGGAAAAGTGATTTTTCCATGTTGCCGCTTGTAGAACTGCAAACGAAACTGGTGCGGCAGCGACATCGCCGGAGCCTGTATATGATTGCATCCGCTTTCTTTGGCGCCGGATGGATGGTTTGGTTGGGCTACGAATTGTCGTTGTGCAGATTGGATCTTTTTGTAGATCTCGGTTGGGGGATCGGTTCGATTGTGCTGCTTGTCGGCTTTTCCCTGGGAATGGGCTTATCCTTGTGGTGGTACAGGAAAATGCAACGTATAGATGCGGACATTATCGCTGAAATCAACGATTTGAAAAGCGAATCCTGAAAGAAAAGGGCAATGACAGAAAGCAGAGACAGACATTAAGGCTTGTCTCTGCTTTTTTGTATCGGATAAGATGGCGGTCTGTCAGATCGTATACCCCTCCCGGCGCAGAATCTCCTGTATCTGTCGGGCGCGGACGTCCCACGGGGCATGGCGGCGGGCTGCTTGCAGGTTGCGGTCGACCAGTGGCTGATAGTCGCCGATGTGTTGCAGTATCCGTTTGAGCTGTTCGGCCGGTGCCGATGTGTCGACTTCTATGACTGGGTTATAGCCCAACAGGTCGGTCAGTTCGGCGGGAGCGCGCCCCACGATGAGGCTTCCGCTCAGCATGGCCTCCCAATAGCGTTGGGTAAGGGTCTCTATGCCGCCGGTCTGCGCCGGATGGGTGTCGCAGGCGGGAAACGAAATGATGATTTTAGTGTCGGGCATGGCCTTCACCATGTCTTCCGTCCGTTCGAAAGCCAGTTTGCGAAGACTCCCGTCGGCGTCGTACTCGTTGGCCAGGTAGTTTTTTATCTCCCCGCTCCGGTGCAGTGCTGCCAGCACCGGGTGATAATCGGCTTTTTGCCGCCCCAGTTCGTACACGTCGTACCGGCGTTCCGTCAGCGGCTTTCCGGCATGGAATCCCGACGGGTCTATGCCTTCCGCTATCCAGAGGGCTTTGACATCCGGCAGTTCCCGGCTCAACCGTTCGGCGGCCTGGCGGGCGGTGAAGAAACAGATGCGGCACTTCAGCAGACGGATGGCCCGTACCTGCTTTTTCCAGCCCCGGGGCCAGGAGTCCCAGAACAGCGGGATGATCTCGGCGTGCAGGGCTTCCGGCATGGCGTCGCGCAGCAGATGGCGCCCGCGTGTGGCCACGACTACAGCTTTCCGGCGGGGCCAAAGCCTGTTTCCGCCGGTCAGCGGGAACAGGGCGGCCAGCGCTTTGGATACCCAGGGCGGGCCTATGGTGCGGCCTGCGGAGGGGACGCCCTGCCGCACCATAGCCTCGGTAAACTGCTGCATGTAGAATTGGAATTCCTTTTTCCGCCGTAGCTTTTCCTTGATGTATACTTTCATGCCTGTGGGTCTGTAGCCGGTAAATATTGATCTACACCGCGTTCGGCCCGCTGTTTGCCCGTGCGGATGGTGTGTTCCAGCATAGCGTGGTTGGCCTCTGCGCGTTCGGTGCTTTTCTCTTTGTGGTAGAGGTGTATGGCCGGTGCCATGAGTTTGGCGTTTTTGCGTTGCAGCCCGATGTTGAACAGTCTTTGTACAAATTCCGAGTCTTCGTAGCCCCAGCCTTCGAAGGCTTCCTCAAAACCGTTCACCCGCACGAAGTCGTTTTTCCAGAAGGCCATGTGGCAGCTACGGGCGTTGCGCAGGCCGCTGTGTCCTTTCAGCAGGCGGTGCAGTCCGGGGACGCGCAGCAATACCAGCCGGCGACTTAGTCCGGCCGACCAGATGTGCAAACGGGCGTCGAGCGTCCGGCACCGCCGGCGGGTGGCGGCCTCCTGAAGGCGGGCCCGGCTGCCGGTGACGAAGCGTCCCGGGCGCATCAGCCGGATGTGGTCGGCAACGAAATGGGGAGTCAGCACCATGTCGCCGTCGATCAGGATAATGTAGGTGCCCCGGGCGCGGGCGACAGCTTCGTTGCGGGCCTTGGCCACACGGAATCCCCGGTCGGGAATCCAACTGTGTATCAGCGGCACGGGCAGCAATGTCCGGTAGCGGTCTATCATCCGGCGGGTGTCATCGGTCGAACCGTCGTCGGCCACGATCACCTCGCCGGGCAGCGTGCGTTGCAACCCTACGCTTTTCAATACAAGCTCCAGAAACGGAGGGTTGTTGTAGGTGGTGATTACCAGTGATATGCGTGGATCTATGGGGCGGGATTCGGAGGGCTGTTTCATGGGTCAGTGAATGAGGTTTCCGGGATTCATTTTTTTGTATTTGCTGCGCTTGAACCCTTTCATGAACAGAAGGTACATGCTGCGCCAGGTGGCGTAATGGTTCAGGAGCATATAGCGTTTCAACCGCAGGCTGAGGCTGTAAGGGCGGATGGGCACGCCGTCGTATTCGCGGATGCAGGTGGCCACTTCGTCGCGCCAGGCACGCACCTGTTCGTTTTCGGGTAACAGGCAGAGATGGTTCAGGTAGTGGACACCTTTCTTTACCACGGTGTTCAGTCCCGTTATGCCGTATGCCTTTTCCAACAGTTGGGTCTCTTTGTAGAACAGCCGGAAGCCGGCCAGCTCTTTCCGGGCGTCGAAACCGCCGTGCATCAGACTGCCTTCGTGCTGGATATAGCGGTAAAGCGGCTGAGGGCATAGGGCGATGCGCCGGGCGGCATGGAAGTAATAGGGCAGGGTGGCGTGATCCTCGAACGGCTGCGACCGCATGGGTACCTGTAGCAGTATCTCGCGGCGAAACAGTTTGTCCCATAGCGAATAGCCTATTCCCTCCCGCCGGTGCATCCGTAGCAGGGCCTCCCGGGGCGTAAGCTCCGTCACCTGTGTGCCGGGCGGGAAGATCGGCCAGTGGCGTCCGTCCTCGTAAGCGTAGAAAGCATTGCAACAGGCTATGTCAGCCTGTGCCTGCATGGCTGTCCGATACAGGGTGGCGTAGAGTTCCGGTTCGGGGAGGTCGTCGCAGTCGGTGAAGCCGATCCAGCTGCCGGTTGCTGCCTCGATACCCCGTTGGCGGGTATCGCCTGCGCCGCTGTTTTCCGGCATCCGCAATACGCGGAAGCGCGGGTCGCCCGCGCAGATGCGGGTGCATTCCTCATAAGAACCGTCGGTGGAACAATCGTCTACGAAGAGAAATTCCAGCCGGGGATAGGTCTGTCGGCACAATGCCTCAAAGCAGCGCCGGACATACGGACGGGCGTTGTATACGGGAATGATGATGCTGAGTAGCGGACAAGACATGGGTTGGGACATCCGGTTTATGCGTTGTGATGGGTGGACCGGCTGCGCCCGGACAACAGATGATGGAACAATGATTTGAAAGTGTTGCGCAGGATTTTCCAGTCTCGCTCTACGGGTGATTCTTTGGTGAAAGCCTGTAAAATTTTCTGTTCCAAAGGATCATTGCCCCATAGGGCCTCGCGGATGCGGGGCGGGAAGAGGCCTTCGATGGCCTGTTTCCGTTCGGCCTCGTAGCGTTCGCGGTTTTGAGGCTGCGAGGAAATCCCCGTCCGGTCGTAGCATGCCACCGGGTAGTCCAACGGTTGGTAGCTGCGGTTCTGCAAGAGAAGCTCGAAGACCATCTGTTCCCAATCAGAAATCAAGCGGTATTCTTCTTTATAAGGTCGTGCCCGGAGCAGTTCGGTGCGGATAAAAGTAGCCTGGTGCGACATGGGCGTGCGCAACAGCGTGTGGGCCGATATGCGCTGCGGTGGCGGCACCCGGTGGTATTCGTGAAGAGTGGCCAGATGGCCGGTGTAGAAATCGGCATCTGTCAGTAGCGGGAGTGTTCGTTCCACGATGTCGGGGCCGAAAAGACGGTCGCCGGAGTTCAGGAACAGGCACCAGGTGCCCCGCGCTGCCTGCACACCTTTGTTCATGGCATGGAAGATGCCTCTGTCCGGCTCGCTTACCCAATAGTCCAGCCGGTCGGCGTACGAGGCGATCAGCTCCCGGCTGCCGTCGGTGCTTCCGCCGTCGATGACGATGTATTCAAAATCGGCGGTAGTCTGCGTACGCACGGATTCGAGTGTGCCTTGCAGACCGTCCCGGTTGTTGTAATTGATGGTGATGATGCTGATTTTCATTTCTTTGTAGGGAAGAAAAAATAAATAATGCCGGTTATTTCATGGCGGCCAGATCGTCGTAAGACGTTTGCAGCAGCGCCTTGCCCCGTTTTTCCCGCAGGCCGTTGTCCGACGGTTCGCATACCACCGCTTTTTGTTGGGCGTTGTCGAACACCGTCACACCGGTGCTGTCGGCAAACAGGAATCCGTCGGCAAAAGTCGTGTAAGCGAAAGGATACGTGTAGTTTTTCGAGAGCACGTTGCGACTGTATGGGAAATCTTTGTGCGGCAGTCCCAGTTGCGAAAGCAGTGTGGCGGCCATATCGCTTTGGTTCATCAGCGTGTGGATGACGCGCGGTTGGCGTATGGCCCCCCCCAGCCATAGCATCGGGGCATGAAAGAAGGCGGGGTCGGTATAGAATGTGTTGTACAGGAAACCGTGGTCCGGCAGGCAGATGACCAGCAGATTGTCCCAGGCCGGCAACTGTTTGAGGCGACTGATGAAACGACCCAGACAATGGTCGGTGTAGGCAAAGGCGTTCAACCGTTCGTCTTCCAGCCGGTGGTACGGTACGTCGAACGGCTCATGGCTGCTCAGCGTGAGGAGGACGGAGTGCCACAGTCGGTCGACCGGTCGTTGTCGGATGGTCTCATACAGCCGTTCGAAGGTGATGCTGTCGTTGGCGCCCCAGGCCGAGGAAGTGCGTTCGCTCAGACTGAACCCTTCGTCGCCGGTGATGCGGCTGTAACCCATGCTGTGCAGGTAGCTCTTCATGTTGGTGAAGTTGATGTCGCCTCCGTACAGGAAGTCGGTGGCGTAGCCTTGGCGTAACAGGGTACGGGCGATGGAGGGCAGGGCCTGGCTCTTGGCCGGCAGTTTCATGATGGAGGTGACGGGGTAACTCAGGTGGCCGCTCAACGTGCTTACGGTGCCTCGGTCGGTACGGAAACTGTTGGCGTAGAAGCGGTCGAAGAACACTCCTTCGCGGATGAGCCGGTTGTAGTTGGGCGACACTTCGGGGGCACCTCCCAACGCTTCGATGAACATGCCGCCGTAGCCTTCCATGAGGATGACCAGCACATGGGGACGCGAGGTGCGGAGCAGGGTGTCGGCGACGTCTTCTGTGTCGGTCGGATAAAGCCCGGCAAACAGGGCGGCCCGCTCTTCTTCAGGGAGATAGTCGTATTTGGAAGCGAAATCCTCCGACTTGCTGAATGAGGAAAGCACGCTGAAAGCCGGGTTTACGGCGGAGTGGTTCAGGAAAGGATGCTCGCTGAAATACGCATGCCCCACGTTCATGGTGGACTCTCCTACGCCTCCGCGAATCAGCAGGAACAGAACACCGCCTGTGAGCACCATGCCGACATGGCGCAGCACGTTACGCTCCATGCCGACAACGGGTAGGGGGGAGAAGGAGGAGGGGGTGAGACGGCAGGCCAACCAAGCAAGCAAAGCTGTGAGCAGCAGTGCAACGAGGGTACGGATGATCACGTAGCCGGTGGAAACGCTGGCCAAGGCCTGCGTGGGGTCGTCGATGTAATTGAGAATCGTGGCGTCGAGCTTGAATTTCCAGAAAGCATACAACGAGGTGTCTATTACGACGATGGTGGCAAACAGTAACGCGACTATTATATAATAAGGTGTAAGGAGGCGGCGCAGTTTCAGTCCGCCGATCAGTAGGCTGGTCCAGACCAAGAGAAAGGGGACGGCCAGCAAGTAACCGGTGGTGGCAGCGTCCATAGGCAATCCGTGGAGCACCACGTCCACCATTTCCGAAAGGCCGAACGAAAAGCCCGTTTCGAGCGCCGTGGCTCGGTTGCAGAGCATGAAGACGGGTTTGGTCAGTGCGAAAGCACACAAATAAAGAAGAAACAGACGGATAAGGAAGAAAAAACGTTGTTTCATGGCCTATAACTGTTGCATGTCGTTCAGGTGCTTGTAATACCCCGCTGCGGCCAGCAGGCTTTCGTGTGTGCCTTTTTCCACTACTTCGCCGTCGCGCAGCACATAGATCTCGTCGGCGTGTTTGATGGTCGACAGCCGGTGGGCGATGGCGATGGTCGTGCGGCTCTTCATCAGTCGTTCCAGGGCTTCCTGTACCAGTCGTTCCGACTCGGTGTCGAGGGCCGATGTCGCTTCGTCGAGTATCAGGATGGGCGGGTTCTTGAGGATGGCCCGGGCAATGCTGATGCGCTGGCGCTGGCCGCCCGACAGCCGGCATCCCCGGTCGCCGATGTGCGTGTCGTAGCCCAGCTCGCTTTCCATGATGAAGTCATGCGCATTGGCTATCCGCGCCGCTTCCATGACCTGTTCCAAGGTGGCGTTTTCCACACCGAACGCGATGTTGTTGAAGAACGTGTCGTTAAACAATATGGCCTCCTGATTGACGTTGCCGATGATGGAACGCAGGCTGTGCAGGCTGTAGTCTTTCACGTTGATGCCGTCGATCAGGATCTCGCCGCCCGTCACGTCGTGATAGCGCGGCAGCAGATCCACCAAGGTGGACTTGCCCGAACCGGACTGTCCCACCAGCGCGATGGTTTTTCCTTTTCCGATGGTGATGCTGATGTCTTTCAGCACTTCACGTCCCGGTGTGTAACTGAAACGGATGTTCTTGAATTCGATTTTGTCTGTAAGGGTGGTGATAACGGCCGGTTCGGCTTTCTCTTTGATGGGATTCTCGGCTTTCAGAATTTTGTCGATGCGCTCAATCGAGGCCAGTCCTTTGGGAATGTTGTAACCGGCTTTGGAAAATTCTTTCAACGGATTGATGACGCTGTACAGAATCACCAGGTAAAAGATGAACGTGGGGGCATCGATGGGCGAATGGTC
The DNA here is from genome assembly GCA_910584955.1 of uncultured Paraprevotella sp. Taxonomy (GTDB): domain Bacteria; phylum Bacteroidota; class Bacteroidia; order Bacteroidales; family Bacteroidaceae; genus Paraprevotella. Next base: position 17,417 of record CAJUDC010000039.1, read on the forward strand.
GGAGAAGATCAGTGTGCCGCCGAACCAAAGTACCAGTACGATGATGCAGGTGCCCAGAAATTCACTGACCGGATGCGCCGACGACTGGCGGATGGCTACCCGGTTGCAGGTGTCGCGGAATTCGTTGCAGCAGGTGGCGAACCGCTCCGACATTTTGTCTTCGGCAATAAAAGCCTTGATGATACGCAGTCCGCCCAAGGTCTCGTCGAGCTGCGACATGGTGTCGCTCCATTTGTTCTGAGCCGTCAGCGACTGCTGTTTCAATTTGCGCCCGATGGATCCCATGATCCACCCCAATAAAGGAATGACAATCAAGGTGAACAAAGTGAGTTGCCAACTGATGAAAATCAAGGTGGAGAAGTAGATGACAATCAGGATCGGGTTCTTGATCAGCATGTCGAGCGAACTGGTGATGGAGTTTTCCACCTCACCTACGTCACCGCTCATACGGGCGATAATGTCGCCCCGGCGTTCGGTCGACATAAACGAGAGCGGCAGGCGCACCACTTTGTTGTAGAGCATGATGCGGATGTCGCGTACAATACCGGTCCGTAGCGGGACCATGATGGCGGAAGAAGCAAAGTAACAGGAGGTTTTGAGCAGGGTAGTGAGCGAGAGGAACAACCCGATGAAGAGGACCGTCAGCGCATGGCCGTATTCGGAGATCAGCACCGTGGTGTAATAATACATATTATTGATGGCGATGTCTTTGAAGGAACCGGGACCGTCCCATGCCATAAACCGGTACATGCGTTCTTCCATACCGAAAAGCAGATTCAGCATCGGGATCAGCGACGTAAAGGAAAAGATATTCAACAGGGCGGAAAGCAGGTTGAACAAAATGGCCAGCAACATATAATTTTTATACGGCAGAGCGAACCGTTTCATTACTAGCAGGAATTCTTTCATAGTCGTTTGTTTGTTTCTTTATGAACGGTATGTGTTATTTTCGTCCGAAATCGGCCGGGACCTCTCCCCACAGGCCGGTCTCCCATTTCAGCACGGGAGTGGACCAGGAATGGGTCTGCAACCATTGCTCGGCACGTTCGATCAATCGGAACAACTCCTCCGTACGGGCGTCCCGTTGCAGTTTGGTCTTGCATTTCTTCTGCTTCACCCAACTGATGGCATTGCGGCTGTCGCTGTAGATGCTCATCGCCAGTTTCTTTTGTTCCAATAAGGCCAGCGCGTGGACAATGGCCAGAAATTCACCGATGTTGTTCGTCCCGAACATCGGTCCGAAGTGAAAAACCTGTTCGCCAGTGCGCAAATAGACGGCACGGTATTCCATCGGTCCGGGATTGCCGCTACATGCCGCATCTACCGCCAACGCTTCGGCTTTCACAGCGGGTGGGAGCGGCAGAACGGTGTCGTGACGGTCGTGCGGAACGTCCTGTAGGGGAGCCGTTTGTTTTTCGGCAGAGGCGGAAGTCCTTTTTCTTA
>CAJUDC010000040.1 GCA_910584955.1 uncultured Paraprevotella sp.
ATGACATAGTGGCAAAAATAGCCACGAACAAAAAGTAAAGATACTTTTTCATTTTGTTTTACCTCTGCACCTATGGCTCTGTGATGCTTTAAGTTGTGATTGATTGGATAGGCATACAAAGAAGTGGAGCCACTATTCACTATTCCTCAGTGTGGGCTTCGACTCCCATGATATAAGAATAAGTGATTGTAACTCCACTTTGACCGTATATCATTGGGGTATGACAATACAAGCCAAAGAGAGCGTACTTTCACCATCTTTCCTATATCATTGAAGTTGTCGAAGTTTCACTGAAGAAAGATGCGAAAACGCTTCTTTAATATGTCTGCTCACCCATTGTGGGTTTGCAGTTGCAAAGATAGCTAATTTTCTTGAAAGTACACTCTGTAATAGGCTACTAAATTAAGTAACCCAATATTATAGCCCAAATTCGGCCTTTATTCTTTGCACGGTGCTGACTGAAACATCACACAGTTTGGCGGTGCGTCTGATACTTGTACCTCTCTTCAATTCTCTAATCACCTCTTTGTATTCAGATTCTTTTTGTTCTCTGGGCTTCCTATAACCCTCTTTTCTACCTAATTTGCCACCATCTGCAATATATTTGGCTCTACCACTGTTTAATCTGAACTTGATATTTTCACGTTCCATTTCTGCACAAGTACCCAGTACGCTAATAAAGATATTAAGGAATGGATTCTTAGAGCCATCAGCTTGAAATATCGAAAGGTTCTCTTTCTGAAAGTAGATGTTTAGGTTATTGTCCTTGCAACGCTTTACATTCGCAAGCACCTCATCCACATTACGGCCTAAGCGTGATAGTTCACTTATCAGGAGCGTATCAACCTTATTCTCTATGCAGTAATCCAAGCACTCACACAGCACTGGGCGTTCCTCATTACGTTTTGCACCACTTATGTGTTCTTCAAAGGTTTTAATAACATTAATTCCATTTTTTGATGCGTATGCCTTAAGGTCACAAACTTGACGGTCAGTTGACTGTCGGTCGTTGGTGCTTGATACTCGTGCGTATATTACTGCGTTCATATTTTTTAGTATTTAAGTCCTTCAATTACAATACAAAGGTACTGCTTTAGTCTGATATATCCAAATAAATCAAAGAATAAATTGAATACAATTTTATGTATTCTAAATGTAGATTTATAGAATTAAATGAATACGCTTTCTAAAGAATACATTTCACGCTACTAATGCACGGATATCTATTGTTGAGGCTATGTTATCCTGCAAACGCTTATACAGTTCTTTATATGGCTGCATCATCCTCGTAATGGAAGTGTTTTTACTGGATAATGCCCTAACCTTAGCCTCAACCTTTACCATATCATAATCACAATCTTTCAATAACAATTCATGTTCATAATCTCGTAATGTCTGTGCTTTCCGTTGATGAGGTTCATACTTAACAGCCTCATCAATGACGGTAAGAATCGGATTAGCCGTAGCGTTAAGTACATTCTGTATATTGTTGTTTGGAATGTTTAATAACTGCCTTATCTGCTGTTTGGTATTTATGTTTAACTCAAATCTGACCTTATTCTTGAAATAAGAAAGGATTTCATTCTTTGCAATAAGACTTTCTATAAAATTAATGTTATTAACCTTTTCCAATTCTTTATACTTATTATATATGGCTAACCGCTTCTTATATCTTTGAGTTGAGACAACATTTTCTAACACGATTCCACTATTGTACTGCTTCACCGTCCATTTTCGATAGTTGGTAAGGTTTTGTCGTATGGTTGAATTAATGACATTAATATCTGTCTCTATGTCCTTTGTTATATCACATTTTACTACCTCTGCATCGTGTAATATAGCCTCAATATCTAATCTACATATATTTAACTTGTTTATGTTGTTGAGGCTGTCTTTAATAGTTTCACGATTTATCAGCTGTGAGTATTTATCTAATAGTATCTTTCCTGTAAATTCTAACACAAGTTCACTATGAGCGTAATCTACCATAATTAATAATGAATAAGGTTTGTCTTGCTGATATTTATAATATAGCACCTCATCAAATTTGGTTACGGAAAGAAAAACCGAACTATCTATATCGGAGATATAATCTATCGAAGTAATCAATTTCATCTTGTCGAATTTTATCATTAAAAATTAAAACATAATACTTTATTTATTTGCAGTTGTGCAAGTTTTGTCATCTTGACAAGTAGTAAGGTAGGGGTTATTCCTCTACCTTTTCATTTGTTGGTTTATTAGGGATTGTTTTCCAATAATCCCTAAGTCCATTGCTAATTTTCTTTTTGTGGGTAAATGACTTTGATTTACCTTTCATTGCCATACTGATTTTGGCTTTTGTTTCGTCTGAAAGTTCTCTAAACTGTCTCATATTTGTATTTTTCATAGTTTTATTATTTACTCTTACTATATATAAATATACCGTAGTTTGAAAAGTTTATCAAGTTCGGTAAGTTATATCTAAAAATTTTAGGAGGGAATTTTTCAATGTACGGCAAACGGTTCGTTCCTATATAGCTTACTATTATTAAGTATATTGAGTGGCAGAATACGTAAGTGAACGCCTTACCAAACAGCAATATAAAGAACGAAAAACAGGAAAGACGATACTGAAAGTAAATCCCTTACATTACAGATATGCTATATTGACTATTCTCTATTAGCATACCAATCAATAAAATCTATTATCTTTGCAAAATCATTAAGGAAAGTTCGATAATCAGGCACAAAAGCGCACCGCAAGTAATACGACCGTCAGTAATCAAACTGACGGTCGTATTACTTTTTTTCCTGCCATCCTCTTTACGAACATCATCCGGTGAAGAACGTATCTTCCGGCAGCGAGCCTACCGAATCCACATCCAAACACGAACCGTAGAAACGCAACCTTGATTTGTACGGATCTCCGTTACATCTGTACAAAACAAAGTTTCTTCCGAACAATTCTTGCCGGCAACGATCATTTCCATCGGTCGGATTATCCTTTTTTACGTCTGTCCTGAAAAAAAATCTCCCGAAGAAAAATTCTCCGGGAGACATCTATCGTATAAAAACAATCGTAAACAAGACAACCGACGTTACAAGCTATCGCCGAAATCCTGACGGAACTTGGCAGCCAGGCGCTCCTGCCAGTCGCCGATAGGTGCCAACCGACCGAAGAAGAAACGGAGCACGGCAGGTTCTTCCACCCACTTCAGTCCGCCTATCAGCTGACGGTTATCATAAAGCCACTTCACCCGGTCGGCACAATATTTCATCTGCGACAAAGTGAACACGCGACGCGGACACGCCAGACGCACCAGTTCCAGTTCGGCATAATGTTCCGTTCCGTCGGGATCGCGCTGCTCGGACAGTGTTCCGCGCTCCATGCCACGGATACCGCCGGCTATGTAAAGCGCTGCGGCCAAGGCTCCGGCAGGGTATTCGCCATGCGGCATGCCCTGCAAGAATTCCGTCGCATTGATATGGGCCCCCAGTCCTCCGGCCGGCATAATCATAGGCACACCGTAAGCGTCCAACTCTTTAACCAGATATTCGATAAACTGGGGCCCCTGACCGATGATTTCTTCATCCATCGTTTCCAGCAATCCCACGGCAATGGCTTCCATAGAGCGCACCTCCATACCGCCATACGTAAGGAATCCTTCGTAAAGAGGAATAAACTCTTTCATCTTCAGGATCAGTTTTTCATTGTTCGACACAATACCGCCGCCACGGGCGAAGCCCAGTTTACGGCTGGAGAAGTAAATCAGATCCATCTGGTCGCACAACGTACGGGTAATCTCGCGGATCGTCATGTGCTTGCATGCCTCTTCACGCGTTTTGATAAAGTAGAGGTTGTCCTGCAACAGCGAAGCATCGAGTACCGTCATGATGCCGTTCTGCTTACAAACGGCCGCCACTTCCAGCATATTCTCCAGCGAGAGCGGCTGACCTCCGATGAGGTTGGTACCAGCCTCTATACGTACAAAGGGGATATGTTCGGCGCCCGTTTCCCGTATCACCTGTTTCAAGGCATCAATGTCGAAGTTGCCCTTGAAAGGTTCGTTGTTTTTAGGTTCCAGTCCGACGGGACGCACCAGCTCCACCACGGAACCGCCCAAGCGGGTGATGTGTGCCTTGGTGGTAGTGAAATGGAAGTTCATCGGCACCACGTCGCCGGGCTTTACAAAAGCCTCCGCCAAGATGTTCTCGCAAGCTCTGCCCTGATGGGCCGGCAGGAAATATTCCGTACCGAATACTTCGCGGATCACCTTGACCAGACGATTGCAGGTCTCGGAGCCGGCATAGGAATCATCGGCCTGCATCATGGCTGCCACCTGATTGTCCGACATGGCATTTACGCCGGAATCGGTAAGCATATCCATATAAACATCTTTGTTTTGCAGGAGGAAGGTATTGTTTCCCGCTTCATTCATATGCTTCACACGCTCTTCCACCGGCGGCAAAAAGAGCTTTTGCACCACACGCACTTTGTGCATCTCGAGAGGCACCTGCTCGGTCGCCTGATAAAATTTTACTGTAGACATTATTTGTTTTTGATTATAGGGTTAACCACTTTCGTACGGGGTGCAAAATTGGGAAAAAGAATCGAAAGAACAAAGATGTTGATAATTTTATTTATCGTTTTGTATCAAATTATAACTTTTCAACGACAAAAAGTTCACAAAAAGAACCGGAAGGCTACAAGAAAGCACGTCCGGCGTTCTTTCCGTTCGCCCTAAAATGTACTTCTCCGGCTCGCACCGGACATTAAAATCCGCGATAAAAAAGGATGGGAAAGGTTTATCGCAATTCCCCCTTCCCCTGACGGATAATTTCAAAATCATCGTCCAGACAACTCACCACCGTAGAAGGCTCGGTGCCGCCGTAGCCGCCATCTACCACCATATCCACCACACCTGCATACTTTTCTTCGATCAATTCGGGATCGGTACCGTATTCCGTCATTTCATGCTCATCATGAACCGACATCGTCAGAACGGGCTGACCGAACTCACGCACAATAGCCAGAATAATCCCGTTATCGGGCACCCGGATGCCCACTTCCTTTCTGTTCTTATAGATCTTGGGTAACCGGCTGCTCGTGGGCAATATAAACGTAAAGGGACCGGGCAGATTGCGCTTCATCAGCTTAAAAGCCGCATTGCTCACCTGAGCATAGCCACTCAGGTTCGACAAATCGGGACAAATCACCGACAAGTTGCTCTTTTGCGGATTGATGCCTTTCAATTTGCATATCCGCTCCACCGCCCGCACATTCAATGCATCGCAGCCGATGGCATACACGGTGTCGGTGGGATAAACCACCAAGGCCCCGTCGCGCAAGGCCTGTACCACGCGCCCTACGTCGCGCGGGTTAGGATTCTCAGGATATATCTTCACTATCATATTCTCCGGCGGAGACACTTTGTTTTCTCCTATTTACAAAGGTAGAAAAATCCGCATTAAAATCTCCATCCACCGACAAAAAAACACTATTTTACGCATTTTATCATCAAAAACCGCCCCAAGGCTTCAATTTGTCAGTTACAACAAGGATTGAATACGGATTTATTCGTATCTTTGCCTTTGGAAAACGATATGATTCCATCAACATAGAAACACAAGATTATGGCAAAAATCACAAAAGAAATGGCCCTGCTATACCACACCCAGGGCAAGCCCGGAAAGATAGAGGTGGTACCTACAAAACCTTACAGTACGCAGACCGATCTCTCGCTGGCTTATTCGCCCGGTGTGGCCGAACCTTGTCTGGAGATTGAGAAAAATGCGGAAGACGCCTACAAATACACAGCGAAAGGAAACCTTGTAGCGGTCATTTCCAACGGAACCGCCGTACTGGGACTGGGCGACATCGGCGCGCTGGCCGGCAAACCGGTAATGGAGGGGAAAGGCCTGCTGTTCAAGATCTACGCAGGAGTGGATGTATTCGATATAGAGATCAATGAGACCGACCCCGACAAATTCGTCGAAGCCGTGAAGAGCATTGCCCCCACCTTCGGCGGTATCAATCTGGAAGACATCAAAGCGCCCGAATGCTTTGAAATAGAACGCCGGCTGAAAGAGGAACTGGATATCCCCGTCATGCACGACGACCAGCACGGCACGGCCATCATCTCCAGTGCCGGCCTGCTCAATGCGCTGGAAGTAGCCGGCAAGAAGATCGAGGATGTGAAGATTGTCGTCAACGGAGCCGGTGCATCGGCAGTGTCCTGCACCAAGTTGTATGTATCGCTGGGTGCCCGACTGGAGAATATTGTCATGCTGGACAGCAAAGGTGTCATCTCCAAAAGCCGTGCCGACCTGAACGAGCAGAAAGCCTATTTCGCCACCGACCGCACAGACATCCACACGCTGGCCGAGGCCATCCGGGGAGCCGACGTATTTCTGGGATTGTCGCGCGGCAATGTGCTCACCCAAGACATGGTGCGCAGCATGGCCCCCTCGCCCATCGTATTCGCACTGGCCAATCCCGTGCCCGAGATTTCCTACGAAGACGCTATGGCCTCGCGCCCCGATGTGCTGATGGCAACAGGGCGATCCGACTATCCCAATCAGATCAACAATGTAATCGGTTTCCCCTACATCTTCAGAGGTGCCCTCGATACACACGCACGGGCCATCAACGAGGAAATGAAACTGGCTGCGGTAAGGGCCATCGCCGATCTGGCCAAACAGCCTGTGCCCGACGTGGTGAACGCCACTTATCATGTAAACAATTTCACCTTCGGGCCCAAATACTTCATCCCGAAACCGGTAGACCCGCGTTTGATCACAGATGTATCCATCGCCGTGGCACGCGCCGCCATCGAATCCGGTGTGGCACGCACAGAGATTACCGACTGGGACGCCTATCGCCAGCATCTGAAAGAACTGATGGGGTATGAATCCAAACTGACACGCCAGCTCCGCGACACGGCCCGGCAGCAACCGCAGCGTGTAGTGTTTGCCGAAGGCATACATCCCAATATGCTCAAGGCGGCCGTAGAAGCGCGCGCCGAAGGTATCTGCCACCCGATCCTGCTGGGCAACGACGAACGTATCGAAAAACTGGCGCATGAACTGGAACTGAGCCTGGAGGGTATCGAAGTGATCAACCTGCGCCACGACCGCGAAGCCGAACGCCGCGAACGATACGCCAAGATCCTGGCCGAGAAAAAAGCCCGCGAGGGGTATACGGTAGAAGAGGCGAACGACAAGATGTTCGAACGCAATTACTTCGGTATGATGATGGTAGAGACGGGCGAGGCCGACGCTTTCATTACCGGTCTGTACACCAAATACTCGAACACCATCAAGGTGGCTAAAGAAGTGATCGGCATCCGACCGGGATACAATCACTTCGGCACGATGCACATTCTGAATTCTAAAAAAGGAACTTACTTCTTGGCCGATACGCTGATTAACCGCCACCCCGACCGGGAGACCATCATCGACATTGCCCGACTGTCGGAAGAGACGCTGCACTTCTTCAACCACAAACCGGTAATGGCCATGCTGTCGTACTCCAACTTCGGTTCGGATACGGCGGGAAGTCCGGTTGAAATGCACCAGGCTGTGGCGTACATGCAGGAACATTATCCCGATCTGGCCATCGACGGAGAAATGCAGGTGAAGTTCGCCATCAACAACGAGCTGCGCGACCGAAAATACCCGTTCACCCGTCTGTATGGCAAAAAGGTGAACACACTGGTATTCCCTAACCTGAGTTCGGCCAATGCCGGCTATCAGTTGCTGCAAGCCATGAACGGCGAAGACATGGACATTATCGGTCCCATCCAGATGGGATTGAACAAACCCATCCATTTCACCGACAACGAAAGTTCCGTGCAGGATATTGTAAACATCACTGCGGTGGCCGTAATAGACGCCATCGTGGAGAAGAACAAAAAGAAACAATAAGCCCGTCCCTGTCTCCCAGCGGCCTGTGCTCAAGCCGCCGGGAGACAGGGACGGATAACCAAAGACCTGCACAGCCCGGCAAGACTATGCAGGATTTTTCCCAATAAGGTGTAGCCCCTTTTACAAGAAGAAGCTACACCTTATTATATATACCGCACAATCCGTATGCACGGATTCTACACTCCATCAAAGCATACCAGGCCTGCCGGCTCCCCTATTTTCTCACAACACACCCATCCACTGCAGCAGAAGCGGAGTAAACAAGGCCGTAAGCAATCCGTTCAATATCAGCCCCAGACTGGCATAAGCACCGTAAATACGCCCGTATTCCATCGCACGGGACGTACCGACCGCATGCGAAGCCGTCCCCATACTCAGGCTCTGGGCAATAGGACTCTTCACCCGTCCTACTTGTAGTACCTTAAACCCGCACACGGCGCCGAACAAACCGACGCAGACCACTATGGCAGCGGTAAGCGAAGGGATTCCCTGCAACGACGCAGTCACCTCCATCGCAATAGGAGTGGTTACGGATTTAGGAGCCAAAGAGATGATAACGGCATCGCTTGCTCCCATCCAGCGGGCGGTAAGCACTACCGACACAATCCCCACCAGACATCCCGCTAGCTGCGACACAAGTACGGGCATCAATTGGCGGCGTATACTGCGCAATTGTAAATAAAGCGGAACCCCCAAAGCCACAATGGCCGGCTTCAGCCAAAAGTCTATCATCGTACCGGTTCCGGCATACGTATCATAAGAGATACCCGTTACCTTCAAGAAACCGATCAGAACCAGTATCGTCAGTAAAATGGGGTTAAGCACCACCCATCCCGTGGCCTTTTGCAGGCAACGGGCCGCATAGAACACGCCGAACGTGACCGCCAGCAGAAAAAACTTATTTTCGAGATACTCCATGACGTCTGATCCATTGATGAACATGCCCCGTGACCACCAGCACCAATACGGTGCTGACCACTGTAGCCACTACGATCGGCCAGAATTCAGCGGCTATTAAATCGAAATACAGCATCAAAGCCACACCGGGCGGTACGAAGAAGAAGCCCATGTTTGATACTAGGAAATCGGAAAGGCCTTTTATCCACTCCAGTTTCACCCAACCGAGCTGCAAAAAAGCCGTAAGCAGCAACATTCCGATGACGCTGCCCGGAAGTCTTACCCCCGTGAGCCATACCAACAACTCACCCAAGGCCAGGCATCCGAAAAGAATCGTACATTGTCTTACCATAACTCTATGCTTCGCCTCTCTGCCGAAGCGCTGCAAAGTTACAACTTCCGAAGCGGAAATAAATATCTGATGCCTAAAATATCTACCGCCGATGCAAAAGTTTTTAAAAGAAGTTCGCTAACTTTGCAGTATCATACGCTGAAAAACATTCTAACCTGCAAAGATATGAACAAAAGATTTCTAAGCACATGCGTGGCATGTATGTTGGTCTTGTTTGCTTTCGCCGGAGGCAAAGCCAAGTACGTATTCTATTTCATCGGTGACGGTATGGGCGTAAACCAAGTAAACGGAACCGAGACTTATCTGGCGGCATTGGAAGGGCGAATCGGAATCACCCCGTTGCTGTTTACCCAGTTCCCTTACGTAGGACTGGTAACGACTTATTCCGGTACAAACGGCGTAACGGACTCGGCAGCAGCCGGCACAGCACTGGCCACCGGCCAGAAGACAAAAAACGGCAGCCTGGGGATGCTGGCCGACGGGCAGACACGCATCAGCAGTGTGGCGGCATGGGCACAAGAAAGCGGGAAAGCCGTAGGAGTAAGCACAAGTGTTTCGGTAGACCACGCCACACCGGCTGCTTTCTACGCCCATGTGCCCAAACGGCAGATGTATTACCAAATCGGTAAAGACCTGATCACAACGGGGTTCGATTTCTACGCCGGTTCGGACTTCACTACTCCGACCGACAAGAACGCACCGCAGGAAGGCTCGCTTTACGAGCAGTGTGAGAAAGCCGGATATACCTTGGCGCGCGGATATAAAGATTACCGCAAGAAGGCCAAAAAAGCCGATAAAATGGTTCTTCTGCAAACGGAAGAGGCAAGCCGCAAGGACAGAGGCTCGCTGCCGTATGCCATCGACCGAGGCAAAAACGACATGTCGTTGCAGGAAGTGACGCGCGCCGGCATCAACTTCCTGACAAATAAAGGGAAAGACGGCTTTTTCCTGATGGTAGAAGGAGGAAAGATTGACTTCGCCTGTCATGTGAACGATGCGGCTACCGTGTTCAAGGAAACTATCGACATGGACAACGCTATCAAAGTGGCTTATGAATTTTATGAGCAACACCCGGATGAAACGCTTATCGTCGTAACCGCCGACCATGAGACAGGCGGTATCGTATTGGGTACAGGAGCCTATGAAATGCGCACCGAAGTGTTGAAATATCAACAGATGAGCGTAGGCGAATACAGCCGTATATTCGGTGAGATACGCAAGAAAGCCGGTAAAAATCTTACTTGGGAAACAGTAGAGAAAAGCCTTAAAGAAAACTTCGGATTCTGGGACAAACTCCAACTCAGCGAGCATCAGACGGCACGGATGAAAAGGGCATACGACAATATCATGAAGGGTATTGAAAATAATTCCAAGACGCTTTATCAAAATGACAACGAACTGGCCACAGCCGCCAAGCGCACCATCAACGAGCTGGCCCTCATCGGCTGGCAAAGCGGGGGACATTCCAACGGATACGTGCCTGTGTTCGCCATCGGTACCGGTGCCGAACGGTTCACCGGTAAAATAGACAATACGGAGATTCCGAAGAAGATAGCCGAGGCAGCCGGCTACATACAACATTAATCCGGTAATCGCCCCATCCTTCTCCGGCCGCAGTCGTCTACGAAGTGCTCCCGCAAGGAGCCTTCCCGTCTGCCGGAGAAGGATGGGCTTTTTAGTAGCTTCCCGACAAGCAGGGCCATACATCACTCCCAACACACATACGGACGCAGCCGCAATGTATCGGCATCCGTGAACTCATCATACATTAACAAATCTTCCAGACTCGTAAGCGGACCGAATTTGCGTCGATGTTCCACAATCACTTTGCTCTGATAAAAATTCAGATAGGGATGCCGCCGAAGGGCTTCTACCGAAAGACGATTCAATTTCAAACCGGCAACAGGTTTACGATGGATAAAGAACCATTTCTCCAGTCCTTCCGGTAACCCTTCAATCTCACCCAGTTGCTCCAGACGGGCGAAGCCTCCCAAACGATTGCGATACCGTACAATCTGAGCGGCCCGCACACGACCGATACCCGGAATACGCTGCAGCTCGGCCGTATCGACCGAGTTCAATTCCAATCGCACACCAGCCGTATGTTTGACAGGATAGACGGAGGAATCGACCTGCAACGTATCAAAAGCGGGGGTGTCACGCAGGTACTTATATGTATCGGCAATGCGGATATAAGGGCGCAAACGGGCAAAAAGTTCACCGGTCATACCGTAAACCCGAGCGAAATCCTCGGGCCGATGATAGCGGCCTCCCCGCGCCCTGTACTTATAGATATTACGAACCTGCCAAGGTTGCAGCCCCAGACGAAGAAGTTCGGTGGAATCGGCTTGATTCGGATCAAAAACAAAAGTTTCGGGTCGGCTCTCCGGCACTGCATACGGTTCTCTCTGCCGATCGGAACGATGCAAAGAATCCGCCTGCAACGACGAAAGGAACGCTTCGTAACGTTCTCGGTCCGCATCCTCCATCTCTTCCGGAACAGCCACTTCTTCCCGGGAAAGAAAAAACCAGCAACCGACAAATATCACCAGCGGAAAGAGCAGTCCCAGACATCCGCGACGATCCGCCCGGGACCAATAGAGCACGCGCCGCCAGACAGACTTCATAAGTCCTACGAACGCAACAGTTCGTTAACAAAAATCACGCCGATGGCCAACGGAGCCACATAACGCAATAGAAAAATATAAAACCGGAAAAACGAAATCCTGAGTTTACCGTCATTAGTCACCTCTTCCCACACCAGTCTTCGATCCAGATACCATCCCGTAAATAAAGAGATGAGCATACCGCCCAACGGCATCAGGAACTTGGCCGACAGAAAGTCAAAACAATCGAAAAGAATCATTCCGCCAAGCTTAAAATCACTCAGCACTCCGAACGATAACGAACACAAAGCCCCCAGCACGATACAGCCTCCCGTGACAATGTAAGCCCCTTTCCGACGTGAGATCCCGTAACTCTCATGGATATAGGCCGTAGCCACCTCGTGCAAGGAGATAGTGGAAGTGAGGGCCGCCAGTACCAGCAACACATAAAACATCACCGAAAACAAATACCCCAGCCAAGGAATGTTGCCAAAAGCAATATTGAAAACGTTGGGCAAGGTGACGAACACCAACCCCGGTCCTGCATCCGGCGACAGACCCGGTACGGAATAGACTGCGGGAAAGATGATGAAACCGCTCATCACGGCTACTATCGTGTCGATCAGAGCTACACTGCCAGCCGTCTTCATCAGGTTCGCCTCTTTTCCGAAGTAAGAGGCATACGTACACAAACATCCCATACCCAAGCTCAACGAGAAGAAGGCCTGTCCCATTGCGCTGAGCACCACTTTGGCGGTGATCTTACTGAAATCGGGTTTCAAAAGGAAACGCAGTCCTTCGCTGGAGCCGGGCATGGAAAACGAGCATACCACCAAGATACCGATAATAAGCAACAGCATCGGCATCATCACCTTGGAAAACTTTTCAATTCCATCCTTTACACCGCGCACAATCACCGCGTGGGTAAGCAACATAAAGACCGTCATGTAAAGCACCGGTTTCCACGGATTAGCCACAAACTCATTGAAATGTCGGGTAAAATCCTTCGCCCCCGAAAGACGGCCCGCCGTCGCCGATACCATGTATTCTAATGTCCAACCCGCAACTACGGTATAATAACTTAAAATAAGGAAGCCCGCGAAAACTCCCATCAAACCGACCGTTTTCCAAGGTGTACGGGGCGCCAGAATCTGATAGGCTGTTGCCGTATTGGCATGAGAATGCCTTCCGATGAGAAACTCGGACACCATCACTGGAACTCCCAGAAAAAACACACAGACAAGATAAACCAGAATAAAGGCGGCACCGCCGTTTTCACCGACTTCGCAAGGGAAGCGCCAAATGTTACCTAACCCGACAGCCGAACCGGCCGACGCCAGAATAATTCCCAGTTTACTTCCGAAATTGGCCCGTTCCTTGTCTGACATATTGACGAACTTTACTATATTTATGATTTATGAGGGCAAAAATACAAATTTTTCCCGTACATTTGCAACAAAAATTCGAATATAACCAAACATTATGATAACAAAATATATCCGCCGCTATCCTTTCAGCCTGCTTTTAACGGCTGTCATACTCTGTTTGTCATTCTTCCCCGTTCCGCATACACAGCTCGACCACGTCCCTTTTATTGACAAATGGGTACACATCGTGATGTACGGAGGCTACACACTTGTCATCTGGACCGAATATCTCCGCAGCCACATACGTATCCACTTTACACGCACCTTGCTGCTGATCGTGATCGTCCCCATTGTGATGAGCGGCATCATCGAATTGCTTCAAGAATATTGTACGGTCAGCCGAAGCGGAGACTGGATGGATCTGGCAGCCAATACCCTGGGCGTCGTGCTGTCTGCCATTGCCGGATATACCTTTCTGGGGAGCATCGTGCCACATAAAAGACCGTAGCAAGAAGACAGGGTATCACCGGACCTACCGAAACAACAAACAGGCCGCATCTCTTTATGGAGGTGCGGCCTGTTTGTTGTTTCACCGGAAAGCCCGGTCTATAAATCGTTCTTCCACATTTTATAAGGATTCTTACGCATGTGGGAGTTATAAAAGCGGCGGTCGCCCGTCACTTCCCTCCCTAAAAACGGCGGACATTCATACGCTTCGTGCTCATCGGACAGTTCCACTTCAGCCATCACCAGGCCTTCGTTGTCGCCATAAAATTCATCCACCTCGAACACATGGCTCCCGCACCGTACCAGATAACGGGTCTTGTCAATAATACCCGGTTCGCAGATTGCCATCAGATCCTCGGCATCGGCAAGCGGAATTTCCTTTTCGAACTCGTAACGCGCCAATCCGGCCCGCCCGGACGGTCCTTTGATGGTCAGGTATCCCTTGTCATCCCGAATGCGCACTCTCACCGTGCGCCCGTTGACACTGCATATATATCCTTGCCGGATGCGACTGCTGTGATAAGCCAGACTTTTAAACTCTCCGCACACCAGAAACTTGCGTTCTATCTCAAGCGGCATTCCCTAAAACAGCAAAAGCGATTATCGTCAATACAACCAGCAGGATCAAAGCTCCCACCAAGCCTCGCATTACCCGTTTGCCCTGTTCTTCCTCGCGCCTTGCACGGGCCATCGCGCGTTTTTTCTTTTTGATGCTCATACCCGTCATTATTTATTACACATTATACATTATTTTCCTCGGCTCCGAATTCCATCAGATAAGCCTTGATAAAATTGTCCAGTTTACCGTCCATCACTCCGTTCACATCGGAAGTCTGATAGTTGGTGCGGTGATCTTTCACCCGCCGGTCGTCAAACACATAGCTGCGTATCTGACTGCCCCATTCGATTTTCTTCTTACCGGCTTCGATTTTGGCCTGCGCCGCTTTTTTCTTCTGCAAAGCCCGGTCGTAAAGCTGCGATTTCAACAAGCGCATGGCATTCTCACGATTCTCCAGCTGCTTGCGGCTCTCGGTGTTCTCGATCAGGATTTCTTCTTCCTCGCCCGTATCGGGATCTTTATACATATAGCGCAACCGGACACCGGTCTCCACCTTATTCACATTCTGTCCGCCGGCCCCACCGGAGCGGAACAGGTCCCACGACACACGGGAGGGATCCACATACACCTCGATAGTGTCGTCCACCAAAGGTGTTACGAATACGGAGGCAAACGACGTCATGCGCTTCCCCTGCGCGTTGTAGGGCGACACACGTACCAGGCGGTGCACTCCGTTTTCCGATTTCAGATAGCCGTAGGCGTATTCTCCTTCCAACTGCATGGTAACGGTCTTGATACCGGCTTCGTCACCGTCCTGCAAATTACTGATGGTACATTTATAGCCGTTGGCCTCTCCCCAACGCATATACATACGCATAAGCATGGAGGCCCAGTCCTGACTTTCCGTACCGCCCGCCCCGGAATTGATCTTCAGCACGGCGTCCATGGCATCCTCCTCGCCACGCAACATATTCTTCAACTCCAGGTCTTCAATGGCTGCCAGCGTACGGGCATACAGTTCGTCCACTTCCTCTTCGGTAACCATCTCCTCCTTATAAAAATCAAAAGCCAGAGCCAGCTCGTCGCAAAGTGTTTTTATTTCCGTATAGCCGGCAATCCATTTCTCCAGGCTTTTCACTTTCTTCATCTGCTCCTCAGCCGCTTTCGCATCGTCCCAGAAACCGGGTGCCTGCGTACGCAACTGTTCTTCCTCCACCTGAATCTTCTTTCCGTCAATATCCAGATAGCGGTTCAGGGCTTCCGTTCTTTCTTTTACTTCCTTCAGTTGTTCAATGGTTATCATATAAATAAAAGTAAGCTTTTCTGTCTGCAAAGATAACGATTTATCGGCATCGGCAGACAGAAAAGCTTACTTTTTATCCCGGCACGGAGGTTATTCCCTGTACATTTCTTCAATTTCCGCTTTGTAGTTCTCGTTCAGTACGGGACGCTTCACTTTTAATGTATTGGTAAGTTCTCCCTTTTCCATACTGAACGGCTCGGGCAGCAAAGTGATACGCTTGATCTGTTCATAATGGGCAAACTCCTGCTGCAGCGTCTGTATTCTGTCCATCACCATCTGCACCACCTCGGGATGACGGCACAACTCGGCCCTGTCTCTATAAGCGATTTTCCGGCTGGCGGCATATTCGCCCAGTAACTTATATTCGGGAACAACCAGCGCGGACACGAATTTTCTCCGGTCGGCCACGACTACGATCTGGTCGATATAACGGTCCACCACGAGCTTGGACTCGATCATTTGCGGGGCGATGTATTTGCCGTTCGACGTTTTAAACAGATCCTTGATGCGTTCGGTAAGAAACAGTTCGCCGTTTTTCATATAACCGGCATCGCCCGTATGGAACCAGCCTTCGGCATCAATGGCTTGCGCGGTGGCCTCGGCTTTGCGGTAATAGCCTTTGGTAATGGAAGTGCCCCGAAGCAGGATCTCGTTATTCTCGGCGATTTTCACTTCCAGTCCGCTGATGACACGCCCTACGGAACCGATGGTTTTTACAACCCCGTCCCAGTCGCACGAAACGGTAGCCGTAGACTCTGTCAAGCCGTAGCCAGCCTTCATATTTATACCGGCTGAATGGACGAATTCTTCCACCTGAGGCGGAATGGCCGCTCCCGCCGTAGGGAAGAAATTGGCATTCTCAAGCCCCAGCGTTTTCTTGAGCAGGGCGATAACGGTTTTTTCAAAGAACCGGTAACGCAGCCTCAGCGGCAACGGGGGCACAAGCCCTTTCATACGATAATTCACATTGTACTCTCGACCGATGCGGAGCGCTTCGTTCATCAGTTTACGCTGCATGGCACTGCTGCCGGCTATCTTCTCCTGCACACCGGCATAGACCTTTTCCCAAAAACGCGGCACGGCGCACATGCAGGTGGGATGCACTTCCTGCAACGACTGGAGTATGTCGGCCGGACGCAGGTTGATGGCCAGCCGCACTCCCTCGGCCAGTCCCAGATAGGACCAGGCCCGCTCAAAGACATGCGTAAAAGGCAGGAAATTCAAAAACACATCTTCCTCGCTCAACGAAAGCACCTCGTCGTTGGCTATAATCGCATCCTGATACATCCGGTAAGTAAGCATCACTCCTTTACTGACACCCGTCGTACCCGACGTATAAAGAATATTCACCAAGTCGTCCAGACTTCCGGCGGCCTGACGCTCGCCGATTTCGACCGGCTCGCTTTCGTCCTCGCCCATTTTCACCAATTCATCGAAATAAACCGACACCTGATCCTGAGGATTCTTCACCACCTTACGGTCGAAAATAATCAGTTTGTGCAACGAAGGGCACAGAGGCATGGCACGGAATGCCGTGTCGTACTGGTATTGCTCACCGACAAATATATAACGGATCTCCGCATCGTTGACCATATACTTGATCTGTGCCTCGGAACTGGTGGCATAAAACGGAATCGTCACGGCACGAATGGCATAGGCTCCGAAATCGGTGTACAGACACTCCGGCATGTTCTGTGAGAAAACAGCCAGATTCTCCTGTACGCCCACCCCTAATTTCAGCAAAGCTACCGAGACCTTTCGCACCGTAGCCGAAAAATCGTTCCAGGTTACGGGTAACCATTCGTTCTTCTCATAATCACGATAGGACAAAGCTGTCTTATCACCGTATTTGGCCGCCTGTTCATGAATCAGCACGGACAATGAGCATTTATTTAACATAACTTTAGTTTTTTATCCATGTGCAAAAATATAGTTTTATTTGAAACTAACCGCAAGAAACAAGCTTTTTATTTCTCTTTTTTTTAATTTAAAATTACCTTTGCCGGAAGTAAAAATCAGACCGTATGGACATAGACTACATGACCGATGAGGCACTGGCCTTGTTGAAACAGATGATAGCCATCCCCTCCATCAGCCGGGAAGAAGAGGCAGTAGCGGACCTTTTGGCCGGTTTCATCGAAGAAAACGGAATGGAATGCTACCGCCACCTGAACAACGTATGGTGCATGGGAGCAGGGTATGACGCCCGCAAACCGACTTTGTTGCTGAACGCCCATCTGGACACGGTGAAACCGGTAAAAGCATGGAGCCGGGACCCGTTTCAGCCCGTCGTGGAGGACGGACGCCTATACGGACTGGGCAGCAACGACGACGGAGCCAGCGTAGTGAGCCTGTTGCAGGCCTTCCGACAACTGACCCGGACGGAACAAGCGTATAACTTGATCTACCTGGCATCGGCCGAAGAAGAAGTGTCGGGGAAAAACGGGTTGGAATGTGTACTTCCGCTGCTGCCTCCCGTACACACGGCGCTGGTAGGAGAACCCACCGGCATGCAGCCGGCCGTTGCGGAGAAGGGACTGATGGTGTTGGACGTAACGGCCAGCGGCAAGGCGGGACACGCCGCCCGCAACGAAGGAGAGAACGCCATCTACAAGGCGTTGCCCGACATGGAATGGTTTTGCACCTACCGCTTTCCGCAGGAATCACCGCTACTGGGACCGGTAAAAATGAGCGTAACCGTCGTCAATGCCGGTACACAGCACAACGTAGTGCCCGACCGGTGTACATTCACGGTGGACGTGCGCAGCAACGAGTGTTATTCGAACGAAGAAATCTACCGCATCGTATGCGCACATACCCGCAATGAAGTCCGCGCCCGCTCTTTTCGTCTGAACTCATCGCATATCGACCTCAACCATCCTTTGGTAAGGCGCATGACCGAAAGCGGACGGATCCCGTTCGGCTCTCCCACCCTTTCCGATCAGGCGCTTATGCCGTTCCCCTCCCTGAAAATGGGGCCCGGACAATCGGCCCGTTCCCACACGGCCGACGAGTATATCGAAGTGGACGAAATTCGCGAAGCTATCGGGCTTTATGTCAGTTTGCTGGACGGACTGGTATTATAGCCCCCAAAGAAAAAAAGTTGTCCGACCAGCTGATTTTTTTACAAAACCAAAGAAAAACGCCAAAAGGAAGAAGCGGGACCGGGATCTTGTTCCAAAC
>CAJUDC010000041.1 GCA_910584955.1 uncultured Paraprevotella sp.
GACATCGACAGCATCACCTGGTCGCGGCAGGATGCCGACGGTCAGGAACAGCAAAGCTGGCAGGCACAGCAGGTGCATACAGCCGGCGGCGTTACCCGCATCCCTTTGTCGGCGATCGACCATGCCGCCACGCCGCAACCCGCTGTGGGCGAGGCCGTCGACCTGGGCCTTAGCGTGAAATGGGCCAGCCACAACGTGGGCGCCGCTTCGCCCGAACAGTACGGCGGTTATTATGCTTGGGGAGAGACGGAAGAGAAGACGGTTTATAGCGAGGATTCCTATGCTTATTATAAATCAGGTACGGGATATGTTCCTATCGGCGACAATATCAGCGGCACGCCGTACGATGTGGCCCGTGTCAAGTGGGGCGGTGTGTGGCGTATGCCGACTTTGGATGAGATAAAAGAGTTAATCAATAAATGTACTTGGAAGTGGACTACTTATAAAGGCGTGAACGGTCAATTGGTCACCGGTCCTAACGGTAATTCCATTTTCTTGCCTGTGGCGGGTGTCCGCTGGGATGAGTATCTCTACAACGAGGGCTCGTACGGTGGCTACTGGTCGGGTACGCTCGGTTCGGGCAGCGAGTACGACGCCTACTACCTGTTCTTCTATTCGGGTTACGGGTATTGCGGCAACTCCCGTGAGTGCAGTCATACGGTTCGCCCCGTCACAGAATAACCAAGTTAGGCGAAGCGCTTAAACATTACCGCTGTTCACAATGCTTATTTTGCATCCTTTCCGCCCGACTACTTCCTGTTGCCGGTGGATGACCGCGAGGGAATGCTGTCATGCCGTTCATCGGCAACGTCCCGCCACCGCCTGCCGGCATTATTTGCTCATAAAATGTAGTCAGTTTTCTTGCTTGCTATAAATCTAATGTTACATTCTTATAGGAGAAGCCGTAGGAAGGTCGTACTTTTGTCATGTTTTTATCAAATACATCCTTATCCGCACCCGAGAACATGCAAGGAAATACCCAAAAGAAGCACGACGGTTTGCCCTCTGCCTGCGGGGCGGACCTATCGAAACATAACCGGATTCATTATCATTTTTATAAACCACAAACAACAAAAGTTATGAAACTCAGAAAGACAATGCTGCTCCCGGCCCTGCTGGCCCTGGCCTCCGCCGCTGGAGCGGAAGAGGTGAATGCCGTGGCCTTTTGGAAGACCGACGGGCAGAAAGTGACGGTGCTGCTCGACGAACAGCCCAAGGTGACCTTCACCGACGAAGAGATGCGGGTGACAACACGCACCCACGAATGGGCCTTCCCCGCCGGGGATGTGGAACGTTTCACCTACGAATGGGCGGCACCGACGAAGATCGACGCCCCCGGACTGCGGGAGGTACGCTTCCGCCTGTCGGACGGACGGCTACAGCTCTCCGCCCTGCCGGCGAACTCACCGGTAGAGGTGTATGCCCTCGACGGCAAGAAACAGCTCGACGCAACGACCGGTGAGGCGGGGGACGCTACCGCCGACATGCGCACGCTGCCCGCCGGACTTTACGTGATAAAAACAGCCATCGGTAACTTTAAAATCCGCAAACCATGAAAAAGACGATCTACACCCTCCTGGCGATGCTCTCACTGGCTACGGGCATCGCGGCACAGAACTACATCTACATCTACCGTAATGACGGGCAGTTCGACGCTTTCCGCAAGGCGGACATCGACAGCATCACCTGGTCGCGGCAGGATGCCGACGGTCAGGAACAGCAAAGCTGGCAGGCACAGCAGGTGCATACAGCCGGCGGCGTTACCCGCATCCCTTTGTCGGCGATCGACCATGCCGCCACGCCGCAACCCGCTGTGGGCG
Source organism: uncultured Paraprevotella sp. (assembly GCA_910584955.1). Taxonomy (GTDB): domain Bacteria; phylum Bacteroidota; class Bacteroidia; order Bacteroidales; family Bacteroidaceae; genus Paraprevotella. Next base: position 1,821 of record CAJUDC010000041.1, read on the forward strand.
AGGCCGTCGACCTGGGCCTTAGCGTGAAATGGGCCAGTCACAACGTGGGCGCCGCTTCGCCCGAACAGTACGGCGAGTATTACGCTTGGGGAGAGACGGAGGAGAAGGCGGTTTATAGTTTGGAAACTTATGCTTATTATAATTCTAATACGGGTTATAACATTTATATCGGCAATAATATCGGCGGCACACAGTACGATGTAGCCCGTGTCAAGTGGGGCGGTAAGTGGCGTATGCCGACTGCGGATGAAATAAAAGAGTTAATCGATAAATGTACTTGGAAGTGGACTACCTATAAAGGTGTAAAAGGGCATTTGGTCACCGGTCCCAACGGTAATTTCATTTTCTTGCCGGCGGCGGGTAGCCACACTTATGAGAATTTCGACAGTGACGGTGTAATCGGTTACTACTGGTCAGGTACGCACAATCCAACCGACGGGTGCACCGCTTACGACCTAGCCTTTTACCCGAGTAACAAGGATTGGAGCTATGTCTTCTGTGAGTACGGTTTTTCGGTTCGCCCCGTTATAGGAGAGACCATTGAAATTAAGGTAAAAACCGGCGAAGCCGCCTCTATAACCGCAAATACGGCACTAGTTTCCGGTTATGCTTCCGGCTTGGAGAACACACAAAAATCTTGCGACCTGGGAATACTGTACGGTCGTTCGGAAGACCTTACTGCAAGCACAAGCATGTATGTCAGTTCCGGTCAAAAGACAGACGGCGATTTCTCCGTCTCGTTGACTGGTCTGAAAGAGAACACGACCTATTACTACCGTGCCCGCCTGGCTCTTGACGGGGTATATCATTACGGCGAGGTGCGCTCTTTCACCACGAAGGAGGACGGCCCCACCGAGGGCGAGGTCATCGACTTGGGGCTTAGTGTGAAATGGGCCAGCCACAACGTGGGAGCCGCATCGCCCGAGCAGGCCGGCGGCTATTATGCTTGGGGAGAAACAAATGAGAAAACGATCTATAATATAGCTACTTACGCTCATTATGATTCTCAGTCTGCGAATTTTATTAATATCGGTAATAATATCAGCGGTACTCAGTACGATGTGGCTCATGCCAAGTGGGGCGGTGCGTGGCGTATGCCTACTTTGAACGAAGGTTTGGAACTGATAAATAAATGTATATGGAAATGGACACAATATAAAGGCGTGAACGGTTATATGATAACAGGGCCTAATGGGAACTCCATTTTTTTACCGGTAACGGGAAATCCCTGGAACGACAATCCGGGCGTGGATGGTACAGGCGGTTTTTATTGGGCGGGTACCATTGTGCCGGATGCTGAACGTTTTGCGTATGGTCTGAAGTTCGGTTCTGATGGCAAAGGATGGTATCAAAGTTCCCGTGTCTATGGGCGCACGGTTCGTCCCGTTACCAAATAAACGAAGCGGTCGGCTTATTCTGCCGTTTCGATTCTTTACATGTTAAACTTCCTTGTTTGCCTCAATAAAATGCCTTATTGAGGCAAACAAGGAAGTTTTTGTATGAATACATGAAGTGGTGATGATAATTGTCCGGTTAAGAGTGGAATCACAGAGCCGCATCGCTTGCCGGAAATGCACTTTCGGGATGCGCGGGACTGTCGGTCCGGTGGGAGAGTATGGGGCGCGAATGCCTGTTGCGTTTTTAGCGGGGTAGGACACTCGCCCGATAACGGCTGCAAACGGTCGTGATGAACCCGGCGGAAGGCGGGACAAACGGATGAGGCGCGAAAACATTGCCGAAGCCGACGTAAACATCGGTTTTTGCGGATATAAATCCTCATCCGTCTCGAAATCATGTTCACATCAAGGCACGAAGTGCGGAAAACACGCCTTGAAGTGTACAGACTAAACCGTGGTTTGTACACTTTAAATCGTGAACGGAAGTTCCGGCGGGCGGACCGGAAGGAAGAGGCGCCGGACGGCCTGTTTTTTCGTCGGTTGTCTTCGTTTTTCCGGGCTGCGCGGATCGCGTTCTTTTTTTCGTTTTCCGCCCCGTTTTTTGCCGGTTTCATGATAAGGTGTTCGTTTAAAATTCGTATCTTTGCACCCTAAAAATAAAAATCTTATTTACGACAATGGCAGAAACGAAGAAAATCAAAACGGCGCTGGTGTCCGTTTACCATAAAGACGGTCTGGAGGCCCTCCTGGCCAAGTTGCACGAAGAGGGTGTGGAGTTCCTCTCGACGGGCGGTACGCAAAGTTTCATCGAAAGCTTGGGCTATCCCTGCCGCAAGGTGGAGGAGGTGACGACGTATCCCTCCATTCTGGGCGGTCGCGTGAAGACGCTGCATCCCAAAATCTTCGGCGGCATACTGGGCCGTCGCGGACTGGCCGAGGACGAGGCGCAGATGGCGCAGTACGAGATTCCGGCCATCGACCTTGTGATTGTGGACCTGTACCCGTTTGAGGAGACCGTGGCCGGCGGCGCCTGCGAGGCCGACATCATCGAGAAGATCGACATAGGCGGCATTTCGCTCATCCGCGCCGGAGCCAAGAACTTCAAGGACGTGGTGATCGTGCCCAGCAAGGCCGAATACCGTCCGTTGCTCGACCTGCTGGAGAAGAAGGGCGCGCAGACCGACATCGAAGACCGCCGCTGGTTTGCCAAGCAGGCGTTCGGGGTGAGCAGCCATTACGACACGGCCATCCACGCCTATTTCGAGAAGTAAGAGCGCGTGTAGCGTATATATGTAAATCCGTTGAATGAGTTGAAACAATGAAATTCTTTTCTTTGACCAAAGAAATAGCCATGGACCTGGGCACGGCCAACACCATCATCATCTGCGATGGCAAGATTGTGGTGGACGAGCCTTCCGTGGTGGCGCTGGATCGCCGCGAGGACAAGATGATAGCCGTGGGCGAGAAGGCCAAGATGATGTACGAGAAAACACATGCCAGCATCCGCACGGTGCGTCCGTTGCGCGACGGCGTGATAGCCGACTTCAACGCCTGCGAGCAGATGATGCGCGGGCTGATCAAGATGGTGCACACCGGCAGCCGGCTCTTCTCGCCTTCCCTGCGCATGGTGATCGGCGTGCCCTCCGGTTCCACCGAGGTGGAACTGCGTGCCGTGCGCGATTCCGCCGAACGCTCCGGTGCGCGCGAGATCTATCTGATTTACGAACCGATGGCCGCCGCTATCGGTATCGGCATCGACGTGGAGGCCCCTCAGGGCAACATGATCGTGGACATAGGCGGCGGATCGACGGAGATCGCCGTGATCTCGCTGGGCGGTATCGTGGCCAACAATTCGCTGCGCGTGGCCGGTGACGACCTGACGGCCGACATCCGTGAATATATGAGCCGGCAGCATAACGTGAAGGTGAGCGAGCGTATGGCCGAGCGTATCAAGATACACGTGGGCGCGGCGCTCACCGATCTGGGCGACGATGCTCCCGAAGACTACGTGGTGCACGGACCGAACCGCATCACGGCCCTGCCGATGGAGGTGCCCGTATGCTACCAGGAGATAGCCCACTGCCTGGAGAAGACCATTGCCAAGATAGAGACGGCGGTGCTCAGTGCGCTGGAGAACACCCCGCCCGAGCTGTATGCCGACATCGTGCACAACGGTATCTGGCTGAGCGGCGGCGGCGCCTTGCTGCGCGGACTGGACAAACGTCTGACCGACAAGATCAATATCCCGTTTCATATTGCCGAAGACCCCTTGCACAGTGTGGCCAAGGGTACGGGAGTGGCCTTGAAGAATGTGAACAATTTCTCATTCTTGATGTAACGCTGGTGAAGAACGTAACACGGGGACATTGTGCGCAATCTGCTTGATTTCCTGGCCAAATACAACTACTGGCTCGTGTTCGTTTTACTCGAGGCGGTGAGCCTGTTCCTGCTTTTCCGTTTCAATGCGTATCAGGGGAGCGTGTGGTTCACATCCGCCAACACCGTGACCGGAAAGGTGCTGGAGTGGGAGGCCGAAGCCGCTTCCTACTGGTCGTTGCGCGATGCCAACCGTGAGCTGGTGCGCCGGAACCTGTTGCTGGAACAGCAGGTCCGGGCGATGCGGACGGAACTGCGCCGGGCGGGCCACGACAGCACGTATGCCGAGCTGCGCCAGCGCAGTCTGCTGGAGGGCGCGGAGCTGATAGAAGCGAAAGTGATTACGAACACCCTGCGGAAACGGGACAACTACATCACCATCGACAAAGGAGAACGGGACGGCGTGCAGCCCGAGATGGGTGTGGTGTGCGGCACGGGTGTGGTGGGTATCGTCTACCTCACCTCGCCCCATTATTCGCTGGTGATCCCCGTGCTCAATTCCAAGTCGAGCATCAGTTGCCGGTTGCGGAACACCGATTATTTCGGTTATCTGCACTGGGACGGACGCCGGTCGCTGTATGCCGTGCTGACCGACATTCCGCGCCATGCCCATTTCAAGATAGGCGATGTGGTGGAGACCAGCGGATTCTCGGCCATATTCCCGCCCGGTATCTTTGTGGGCAAGATTTCCCGTATTCTCAATTCGGAGGACGGCCTGTCGTATGAGCTGGAAGTCAATCTCTCGACGGATTTCGGTTGCCTGCGCGATGTGTGTGTGGTGGCCAACCCGCACCAGCCGGAGGTGAAAGAGCTGGAAAACCGCTGGAATGAGGAAAAGAAAAAGAAGTAAACGCTATGATTCTCGTCTTTTTTGTTCGTCTGTTATGGGTGTTGCTCCTGGTGGCGCTTCAGGTGCTCATCTTCAATCATGTGCACTTCCTGGGCTATGCCACGCCGTTGGTCTATGTCTATTTCCTGTTCCTCTTCCCGCTGGAGACGTCCCGTAACAGTATGCTGCTGTGGAGTTTCGCACTGGGGCTGACGGTAGATGTGTTTTCGGATACGCCCGGTGTGGCGGCTGCGTCGATGACGCTGTCGGCCCTGATCCAGCCCACGCTGCTGCGGGTGATGGCTCCCCAGGACTGTGTGGAGGATGCGGTGTTGTCCTACCGCAGCATGGGCACGGGGGCATACATCCGTTATGTGGCGCTGGTCACCGTCCTGTATCATCTGGTATTCTTTTCCTTGGAGTATTTTTCTTTCTTTAATGGGCTTGATCTGCTTTGCAGCATGGCCGGAAGCTGGTTGCTTACGTTGTTCATCTGTCTGGCTTTCGAGCGTTTGCGCAGCAGCAGATAACGGCGGGAGCGATGGTTAATTACGATCTGGAGAAACGGCGTTTTGTAATCGGAGGAGTGGCGGCTGCCATCATCCTCATCTATATCGTGCGGCTGTTCACGCTCCAGATCATGAGCGACGACTACAAGAAGAACGCCGACTCCAACGCTTTCCTGAAGAAAATACAGTTTCCGGCCCGGGGCGCCATTTCCGACCGTAGGGGAAAATTGCTGGTGTACAACCAGCCGGCCTACGATATTATGGTAGTGATGTCCGAACAGTGGGGGGTGGATACGCTCGACCTCTGCGCCAGCCTGGGCATTACGGAAGAATTTTATAAGAAGCGCATGGCGGAAATCAAAGACCCGCTGCGCAATCCCGGTTATTCCCGCCACACCCAGCAATTGTTCATGAGCCAGCTGTCGGCCGAGGAATTCAGCACCTTTCAGGAAAAGCTTTTCCGTTTCCCGGGATTCTACATACAGAAGCGTTCCATCCGTCAGTACAACTATCCGTATGCCGCCCATATCCTGGGTGATGTGGGGGAGGTGTCGCCGACCGACATAGAGAAGGACGACTATTATCAGGGCGGTGACTATATCGGCAAACTGGGAGTGGAGCGCTACTACGAGAAGCAGTTGCGGGGCGAGAAGGGTGTGGAAATCCTGCTTCGCGATGTGCACGGACGCATCAAAGGCAACTACCAGGAGGGACGCTTCGACCGCGATCCCATTCCGGGCAAGAACCTCACACTGACCATCGACCTGGAGCTACAGGCGTTGGGGGAGCGCCTGATGGAGGGAAAGCTGGGGAGCATCGTGGCGATAGAGCCGGCTACGGGAGAAATCCTGTGCATGGTGTCGGCTCCTACGTACGACCCCCGTATCATGGTGGGCCGGCAGCGGGGAAAGAATCATCTGCGCCTGAGCCGCGATCCGATGAAACCGTTGCTGAACCGCGCCATCATGGGACGCTATCCGCCGGGTTCCACCTTCAAGACTTCGCAGGCACTGACATTCCTGCAGGAAGGCATCATCACCCCTTCCACGGCTTTCCCCTGTTCGCACGGTTTCAACTACGGGCGTCTGCATGTGGGGTGCCACGGTCATGCCTCGCCCACACCGCTGATACCGGCCATCGGTACTTCCTGCAACGGCTATTTCTGCTGGGGACTGCATTACATGTTCAGCAACCGCAAGAAATACAAGACTACGCAGGAAGCCATGAACGTGTGGAAGGATTATATGGTTTCGATGGGCTTCGGTTACAAACTGGGTGTGGACCTGCCGGGCGAGGTGCGCGGGTTTATTCCCAATGCCGACTACTACGACGAGCATTACCGGGGCGCATGGAAAGGACTGACGGTGATAAGCATCTCCATCGGGCAGGGCGAAGTGGATCTGACGCCGTTGCAGATAGCCAACCTGGGGGCCACCATCGCCAACCGGGGGTATTACCTCACGCCGCATATTGTAAAGGAAATACAGGATGAACCGCTCGACACCACGTTTACCCGGAAACACTATACCCGGGTGGACCGCCGTAACTACGAAGTGGTGGTGCAGGGCATGCGCCGGGCGGTGGAACAGGGGACCTGCCGTTCGGCCAATAACGCATGGTATGCCGTGTGCGGCAAGACCGGTACGGCACAAAACCGGGGACACGACCATTCGGCCTTTCTGGGTTTTGCTCCGATGGAGAACCCTCAGATAGCGATTGCCGTGTATGTGGAGAACGGTGGCTGGGGAGCCGATTACGGTGTGCCGTTGGGGGCGCTGATGATGGAGCAGTACATCAGGGGCAAATTGTCGCCCGAGAGCGAGAAGAAAGCGGAAATGTTTCAAAATAAACGAATATCTTATGGCAGTCAATCGCGGTAATCCCGGTGTCTGGTACTCACTGGACTGGATGACGATACTCATCTATATGGCTCTTCTGGCACTGGGCTGGATGAGTGTGTGCGGCGCCAGCTATGATTTCAGTCAGGGCGGCGACATTTTTTCGTTCAGTTCCCGTTCCGGGATGCAGATCGTGTGGATAGGCACTTCCCTGCTTCTGGGGGCGATTGTGCTGCTGTTCGACGAACGCGTTTTCGACAGCCTTTCATACATTATATATATAATCCTTCTGGGGTTGTTGGCCGCCACCCCTTTTCTGGCTCCCGACATCAAGGGGTCGCATTCCTGGATAAAGATCGGTTCGTTCAGCTTTCAGTCGGCCGAGTTCGCTAAATTTGCCACGGCGCTGGCCGTGGCGAAGTTCATGAGTACGTACGGGTACAGTATAAACCGCTGGAGGGATTTCATTATCACCGTTCTGCTTGTGTTGGTACCGATGGGGCTCATCATCGCGCAGCGTGAGATGGGCTCCGCACTGGTGTATCTGGCGTTCTTCCTGATGTTTTATCGCGAGGGAATGCCCGGTTCCGTACTATTTGCGGGAGTGTCGGCCGTGGTCTATTTTGTGGTGGGTGTGCGTTATAGCGACGAACCGCTTTGGGAGACCCCGGCTTCCGTCGGTGCCTTTTCCGTGCTTTTGCTTATTCTGATCTTCACGGCGGGCATGGTACGTGTGTACTGCAAGGAGAAAAAAACGGTGTGGCGGTTACTGGGTTACGGAGGGGGAACTACGTTGCTGGCGCTGCTGCTGTCCAAGTTTGTGCTGCCTTTCGATATTACCTGGGTGCAGTTGGCCGTGCTGCTGGGGGCTATCCTCTACCTGCTTTATCTATGGCTCGGCGGGCGCGTCAAGCGTTATGCCTATATCGCTTCGTTTGCGGCTTTGTCGATGGTGTTCTTTTACTCGACCGATTTTCTGTTGAGCCGTATGGAACCTCATCAGCAGGTGCGCATCCAAGTGCTTCTCGGTTTGAAAGACGACCCGCGCGGTACGGGATACAATGTGAATCAGGCCAAGATCGCCATCGGATCCGGCGGCTTGGGCGGCAAAGGTTTTCTGAACGGGACGCAAACCAAGTTGAAGTATGTGCCGGAGCAGGACACCGACTTTATTTTCTGTACCGTAGGTGAGGAAGAAGGCTTTATCGGGTCGGCCGGTGTCTTGTTGCTCTTTCTGATGCTGATTCTCCGGCTTATTCATGTGGCCGAACGACAGCCCTATACGTTTGGCCGCGTGTACGGGTATTCGGTGATGAGCATCTTTTTGTTTCATGTATTCATCAACGTGGGGATGGTGCTTGGACTGACGCCCGTTATCGGCATCCCTTTGCCGTTTTTCAGTTACGGAGGTTCTTCACTATGGGGCTTCACCCTGTTGCTTTTTATCTTCCTGCGCATTGATGCCGGTCGTAACCGGTTGAAACGTTAGTGCCGGTTGTCGGTGGAGAGGCGCAGCCCCACATCGCAGATGCCGGGTACCGTTTCCCGCCTCATGATGTGGTAGACACATATCTGTCCGTGCTGTCCGCCGATGAATTTTTCCGGGGGGAGATCCCGTTCGTGCGAAGTCAGGTTGACACCTTTTTCCTTGTCGGTTCCTTGCGGTCCGGTCAGCACATATTCGATGGTGTCGCGCCGCAGCCGTTTGGGGTCGTGCAGGCGTTGTTCGACTACCAGCCACAGGTTCTGATAGGGAAAGGCGCAAGTGGTGCGGAACTCCAGTGTCAGGTGGCAGGTTTGTGTGGCAGGCATGGGTGGAAGTTCGAAATAAAGTGTGTCTTGCTTGTCCCAGCCTTTTAAAGGGGTCGGTCGGTATTGGTGGAATACGGTTCCGTCTCCGCATCCGCTTGCTGCAAGAAGGCAGCAGACGGATGCGGAAAACAAGAACCGGTGTCTGAGGCGGCCTTTCATTCTTTGGCCGTATCCGGTTTGGCGTTTTCGGTTCTGCTGTTCTCCCGGTTGGGCTGCGACCGGTTTTCCCGGTTGCGCGGACGCTCGTCGCGGTTGCCCCGGTAGTTGCGGTTACGTCCGTTGCGGTTGCGGTTTTCCCGTTCTCTTCTTTCGCCGTTCCCTTCTTTTTTCTCGCCGGTTTCGGGGGCTGCCGTCTCGTTTCCTCCCGAAAGCGTTTCCTGGGAAATGCCGGGTGCCCCGCTGTTCCGGTTGCGATTCCCTTCCGTATTCCGTCCCCGGTTTTTGTTTCTGGGCTTCTTTCGTTTGTCGAAGCGTGTAAGACTTTCCTGTTCCACCAGGTCCACCGGACGTTTGGGCCCTGCCGATCCGTTTTCGTTCAGTTGCTCGGGCTTCTCTCCTTTGCGGTTCATGCCGATCACTTCGAACGCTCTTCGGACAGGAATGGTCACCAGATTGGCGGCTATGTTTTTGTCGGAAGAATACGTCACCATGCCCGAAAGAATGTCGGCTTTGAAGAAGAAGTATTCTCCGTTTTGGGTGAGCAGGGATACCTCCCGGCTCGGCAACCGCTTGCCGGCTTCCACATACATATCCACTTCGTAGTTCATGCAGCATTTCAGTTTGGCGCACTGTCCGGCCAGTTTCTGCGGGTTAAGGGAGATGTCCTGATAGCGTGCCGCACTGGTAGACACCGAAACAAAACTTTTCATCCATGTGGCACAACAAAGCTCTCTGCCGCAGGGGCCTATCCCCCCTATTCGCCCGGCTTCCTGCCGCGCGCCGATCTGCTTCATCTCGATGCGTACGTGAAAAGCTTCTGCCAGCACCTTGATCAACTGGCGGAAGTCTACGCGTCCGTCGGCGATGTAGTAGAAGATGGCTTTGTTGCCGTCCCCCTGATATTCCACGTCGCCGATCTTCATCTCCAGCCCCAGGTCCTTGGCAATCTGGCGCGAGCGTATCATCGTCTCGTGTTCGCGGGCTTTGGCCTCTTCGTATTTTTCCATGTCCACCGCTTTGGCTTTGCGGTAGACACGCCTGATTTCCGTGTCCGACTTCATGGTGACCTTTTTCATCTGTAAAGGTACCAGTTTGCCGGTGAGTGTCACGGTGCCTATATCGTGTCCGGGCGAGGCTTCTACCGCCACAATGTCCCCTTTTTCCAACGGCAGGCGGTTGGTGTTGCGATAATACCCTTTCCGGGTGTTCTTGAATTGCACCTCCACCAGATCCGATGCGTTGTTGTTGTCCGGTATGTCGGCCAGATAGTCGTAGGTGTTCAGCTGGTTATTTTGTCGGCCGCATCCTTTGGCGCACAGGCCCCGGTCTTTGCCGTTCAGTTTGAAGTCGTTGTCCATTCTGTTTGTTTTTTGAGTTATTGGATGAGCAGCACTATCATTTTCAGAGCGAAGTCGAAGAACACCATCTTGGGGTTCGTGTTTTGTTCTATATCGCGTTCGGCAGCGCTCAGCTCCTCCATAATGGGTATTATGTTTCGCTCGTTGACAAAACGGGCGAAGTTCTTTGAAAAATTGTTTTCCTCCGGTGTCTGATACGTAAGTTCCTCCCGATGAAAGTTGTAGATGAAGTTTTCCCGGATCAGGCGCTGGCAGTAGGCCAGAAAGTCCTTCTGGCGTTCGCGTCCCATTGCGGCGATCCGTTCGCTCCATTTCCGCATTTCTTTGATGTTTCTCTGGTAGCTCAATCGCATCAGCATGACGAACAAATCGAAAAACAGGGCGCTTTCGTTGTTTACCGTCAGTGCCTTTACAGCCGCCGTGTAGCTGCCGCAGGCCAGTCGTGCCGGCAGTCCGGCTTCCTCGGGACGGAGATGATGCCGGGTGATGAGCGCCTGTTCCAGTATGCCCTGTTCCAGTGCCGGCACCCTGATACTTTGTGTGCGGCTCAGGATGGTGGGCAATACCTTGTCCGGTGTTTCGCTTACCAGCAGAAAGACTGTTCCGACCGGCGGCTCCTCGATTAGCTTAAGCAGCTTGTTGGCGCATTCCACGCGCATCTTCTCCGGCCAGCGCATGACAAGCACCTTGCGCCCCCCCTGGCTGGATTTCAGTGAGAGCCGTTTCTGTATGGCATCGCTTTCGGCGGCGTAGATCATCGCCTGCTGGTTGCCTGCTTCCATATCGGCCAGCCAGTCGGCCAGGTCGAAGTAAGGGCTTCGGGTCAGTTGTTCCCTCCATTTGTCCAGATACACATCCGATACGGAGCGCTCGGCATCTTTGTACCGGACGACGGGAAAGGAGAAGTGCAAGTCGGGGTGCGCATAATTCTGCGTCATCCGGCAGGCGGGACATACGCCGCAGGCATCCGTTTCGGAGGGCGATTCGCACAGCAGGTAGCGGGCATAGGCCAGTGCCAGCGGCAGTTTCCCGCTTCCGGCCGGTCCGCAAAACATCAGCGCATGGGGGATGCGTCCGGTATGCGTTTCGGCGAGGAGCCGACGCTTTATATCCTCTTGTCCGACTACGTCTCTGAATAACATCGCTCTTAATAGATTTGTCCGGCTATCTCACGAATGCTCTCTACGGCCGATACGGTATAGAAATGCAGGCTCGGCACTTTGTGACGGATCAGTTCGCGACACTGGTCTACGGCCCATTCTATACCTACCTGTTTTACGGCGGCATCCGTAGTGCATTTTTTTATCTCGCAGGTCAGTGCTTCGGGCAGGTCGCAATGAAATGTTTTCGGCACCATGGTCAGCTGCGACAGTTTGGCAAACGGTTTTATACCGGGAATGATGGGAATGGTGATTCCTGCCTCCCGTGCCCGTCTCACAAAATCGAAGTATTTCTCGTTGTCGTAGAACAATTGTGTTACGGCATATTTGGCTCCGGCGTCGGCTTTCATTTTCAGTACTTCCAGATCGCTGGCAGGGTTGGGCGCCTCTTCGTGCTTTTCGGGATAGCAAGCCACGCCGTAATCGAACGGTATGCCCGGTACCTTGACGGGCGAGCCGTCGGCGAAGAAACCCGCATTGAACCGGTTGATCTGTTCGACCAGTTCCAGTGCATGCGTATATCCGCCCGGAGTAGGCTGGTAGACGGCTTCCTCCCGGGCTTTGTCGCCCCGAAGCACCAGTAGGTCGTGAATGCCCAAAAACTGTAAGTCGAGCAACATGTATTCCAGCTCTTCCTGCGTGGAACCGCTGCATACGATGTGCGGCACCACATGGATGCCGTATTGCTGTCGGATGGCGGCTGCCACGGCCACTGTGCCCGGCCGTCGACGCAAGCGTGAACGCTGCATCATGCCGTTGCCCATATCCTTGTACACAAACTCACTCCGGTGGGTGGTGATATTGATGTATTGGGGAGCAAACTCTTTCAGGCTGTCTATGGTATGGAACAGTTTGTCGATACCGGTGCCTTTAAGCGGGGGGAGCACTTCGAAAGAGAAGGCTGTGCCCTCGTGGCGGTTGATCAGGTCGGTCACATTCATATTTTTCGGGTCTTCGATGCCGGTTTTTCCGGCTGACGTACATAAAGGAACAAAGATACAAAAAAAAACGGAAGCCCGTGCGGCTTCAGAATGATTTTCGTACAAGGCGGCGGTCGACGATGCTTTTGTCCATGCCGGTGACGGTTGGGAGGGTTGTATGCCGGGGGAGAACCGGGAAAAGCCGGTCGATGTCTTTTCTGTTCTTTTCCGTTTCCGTTGTCCGCTTTTTTTACGATTGATGCAGCTGTTGCTTACCTTGTGAAAACGGGGTGAGCATGACGCGCAAACGGCGTGCTCGCCCCGTTTCAACGGGATGCTCGCCGCGTTGAAAAATGGTGAGCAAGACTTTTTATCGGGATGCTCGCTGTGTAAGTGCCTGAATTCCAGTAGTCAGAAAAACGATACGGATGCTTCCTTCTGTTTGTCGGAGAAATGAAATATTAAAGAGCCTGTATGAAAAAATCTTTCGGGGGGGAAGGGAGTGCAAAAAACATCCCGAATCCGGCTTCTTCAAGAGAAAGCCGGTATTCGGGATGATGTTCAAATAGCGTGTTTGTGTGGTTTACATCTTGACTTTGTAGACCACGAAATTCTTGCCGTCTACGGTCGTGTTGATAGCGTTTCCGTCGAGGGTGACGAAGCCGTCTACGGGCACGATGGCATTCGGTTGGTTTACGGTGTTGTCCAGATCGTAGTCGCTGCAATTCAGTGTGAGGGTCTGTGCCGTGGCCGGTGCTTTCTTCAAGCCTTCGAGCCGGATACATACGCTCTGGGCCTTGTCGGTGGTGTTGATCACCTTTACGATATATTCCTGTGTGTTCTTGTCCCATACGGCACTGGCAAACAGGCCGTCTTCTCCTTTCGGGGTGGGCGTGGACAAGGCAGTGGCCAGCACGTGTGTGCCTTTGTTCATGGCATACATCTGCTGCACGTAGTAGCTGGCTGTCTTGGCACAGCGCAGGTTGTCAAACCAGATCATGTCCGGGCGCCATTGCCAGCCGTCGACGTGGGCGAACAGGGGGGCATAGGTGGCCATTTGTACGATGTCGGCGTTTTTCTCCAGATTGGTCATGAAAGCGGCTTCGTAGATGGAGGCACCGGCATGGTTCCACTTCTTTCCCCGGTCGTGGCAGGCGTATTCGCCGGCAAATACCTTGGGACCGGTCCGGTCGTAATTGTCGTAGCGGTTCATGCTGTTCTTAAACCAGTCGATCGGGCGGTAGAAGTGCTCGTCCACCAGGTCGGCTTTCTGTTCCTTCATGGCTTTCCAACCCAGGTCGAAGTTTTTGCCTTCGGAGTCTGGACCCGATGTACCGATAAGTTGGATTTCGGGATGCGCCTTGCGCATGGCTTCTACAAAGGGTTTCAGCCGTTCGAAGTAGAATTCGCCCCATTGTTCGTTGCCGATGGCGAGGAATTTCATGTTGAAAGGTTTGGGATGTCCCATCTCGGCGCGTACTTTTCCCCATTTCGTATCGGTGCCTCCGTTGGCAAATTCCACCAGATCCAGGCAGTCGTCGATGAACGGTTTCAGGGCTTCGGCCGTGCAGGCGGCGTGGGCACTTTCCTTGTCCCAGTTCTGATACTGGCATACCATACCCACATTCAGCACGGGCAACGGCTCGGCTCCCACTTCTTCCGACAGCAGGAAGTATTCATAGAATCCCAGACCGTAGCTCTGGAAGTAGTCGGGGAAGAAACGGTGGTTAAAGGTATATTCCCAACGGTTCTTGTTGAGCGGACGGTTTTCTACGGGGCCTACGGTGTTTTTCCACTGGTAGCGGTCGCCCATTTCCGTACCTTCCACGATACATCCGCCCGGGAAACGGAACACGCCCGGTTTCATGTCGTAAAGTGCTTGTGCCAGATCCTTGCGCATACCGTTTTCATGTCCCATCCATGTATCTGTGGGGAAGAGCGATACGTGTTCCAGATCCACTTCGCCGGCACCGCCCGAGCGCTTGTTCATGTCAGCCAGAAAAATGCGTAGGTTGGCCTTGTCGATCGTGCGGTTGGATTTCATCACCACCTGGTATTTTTTCCATTCTTTCGAGTCGATTTTCAGCACGTGCTCCACGAACTGCTGGCGTTCGCCGTCGGTGCTTTGGTCGATGAACTGCACCAGCAGGTTCACCGGTGTGCCGTCCGGTACGCGTGCCCATACCGAGAAGCGGTAGTCGGCGTTCTTTTTCAGTCCGATACCGAAGAATCCTTCGTTTTGAATACCGGTCCACTTGTCGGAGTGTCCGCTGCTGCTCAGTCGTACGTAGTGCGGATTCTTTTCAAAAGGACCGTCGTTTTTCAATGCTACATTGCCGAATACTTTCCAGCCCATGTAGTGGTCGGGATAGAATTCGAAAGAGCGGTTCTTGACGAGTTCGGCATAAAGACCGCCGTCGGCAGCGTAATTGATGTCTTCGAAAAACACGCCGTACATGGTGGGTTGCACGGCGGCGCCGAGCTTTTTGGTCTGTACGGTCACCGTGTTATCCTGTGCCGTGGCCGACAACCCGGAAGCCAGTAAGGCCGCACCCAGAAGCAGATGATGAATTTTCATGGTCAGTTGTTTGTTGTTTATAAATTAAGATAATTAAAATTGTTCTGCGGGTAAAATTAGGTATAATCCCTTAATCTTGCAAAGAAAAAGAAAGAATAATTGTAAAAACGCCCTTTAATAGAACGCTTGGGAAGGGGATGGATTCGAGGCGGCTGAGCCTAAGCCATCCGAAAAAATCGAAGGGTGGATTGCGGTAGGGCGGATGCCCGCGTCCGTATACCTGTCGTGTCCTGCCAGTTTGGAAAGACAGTTACGGGTATCAATCTGTTCAACCGGACGAAAGAATAAATTCAGGCCTATCCGAAAAGCGCTTTTCGAATACAAGCGCTTTTCGGACAGGCTCGTGTAGTCTTATTGAAAAGGATACAGCAACGGAAGTACCAGTACCATGACAACGCCCAGTATGATTTGCAGAGGCAGTCCCACTTTCACGTAATCCATGAAAGTGTAGTTGCCTGCCGGCATAACCAAGGCATTGGGAGGGGTGGAGAAGGGTGATGCGAAACACATGCTGGCGGCTACGGTGACGGCAAACAGAAACGGGTAGGCACTCACGCCGAGTTCCGTGGCTGTGCGCAGGGCGATGGGAGCCAGCAGTACGGCGGTGGCCGTGTTGCTGATAAACATAGTCATCAGTGAGGTGGTGAAATAGATTCCGCCCAGCAAGGCATACGGTCCGTAATTGCCCAGCAGGTCGATAAGGCCTTGCGAGATGTATGACGAGGCACCGGTCTTTTCCAGGGCCAGCGACATGGGCATCATGCCGGCAATCAGTACGATACTTTCCCAGTTGATGGTTTTGTAGGCGGCTTCTACATTGCGGAAACAGCCCGTGACGACCATCAGCAGCCCGGCAATGATGACGGCTGTGACGGGAGCTACGGGGATGGAGTCGAACACCATCAGACAGATCATTAATCCCATGATCACAGCGGCCAGCGGAGCCTTGTAATCCAGCGTGACGCGGGCGGCGTCTTCCAACGGCTGGCCCAATACCACCCATTCTTCCTCCTGCCCGCCCAGGCGTGCGATGTTGGCCCATGTGCCTTGTACCAGCAGGACGTCACCGGCGGCGAGTTGCACCTCTTTCAGGTCCTCGCGGATGTATTCGCCTTTTCGTTTCACTCCCAATACGTTGATGCTGAACTTCGGCCGCAGTTCGGAATCCTTCACCGTGCGGTTGATAAGCTGGGAAGAGGAGCGGATCAGCAGTTCTGCCATTCCAATATCGTAGAAATCCAGATTCTTGCCTTGGTGGTGTGACTGTGGCAGGGCATAATCTTTCGAAAAGCGGTTGACATCCGTTTCTCGTCCGATGACAAACAGTTTGTCGCCGGCCTGCAAGGGGACGTCGGCTCCGGCCAATAGCTGGCTGACTTGCTTGAGAATCTTCGGTCCCGATTTGTTCTCCCTTCTCACTTCCAGTATCGACAGGCCGTAATGGTTGCGTATATCCAGATCGGCAGCCGTTTTGGAGATGAGGCGCGAGCCGGTCGGAACCTCCAATACGAACAGGTTCTCCTCGAGTTGGTATTCCGCTACCAGCTCGTTCAGGCTTTTATGTTTCTTTTTCTTTTTCTGCTGTTTCCCTTTGCCGGAGAAGAACAGACGGGTGAGCGGCATCAGCACCAGAATGCCGACAGTGACACAAACCAAGCCGACGGGGAGGAAAGAGAAGAATGACAGCGGTTTGTAGCCGGCATTCACCAGCGCATCCTGAATAACGAGGTTGGGAGGAGTTCCGATGAGTGTCATCATACCTCCCATACTGCTGGCGAAGGCCAGCGGCATCAACAGACGGCTGGCATTCATGTTGGCGCCGGCCGCCAGGCTCACCACAATGGGCATCATCAACGCAACCGTGCCCGTGTTGCTCACAAAGGCCCCTATGGCAGCCGTGCAGAGGA
>CAJUDC010000042.1:0-9331 GCA_910584955.1 uncultured Paraprevotella sp.
ATAACCAACACGCCGGTATGTGTCTGGAAACACAAAAGTATCCCGATACGCCCAATAAGCAGGAATGGCCGTCAGCCATACTGGAGCCGGGACAGACTTACAACAGCCATTGCGTATATAAATTCTCTATTCAGAAGTAACAAACCTTTATCTTAATACTTTTTAAAAACATTATGGAATCATTAGACTGGATTGTAATCGGCATCTTTGCCGCATTTATGATTGGCATCGTGATCTGGGTTACACTGCAAAAGCAGGAAAACTCGGGCGACTATTTCTTGGGAGGACGTGACGCTACATGGATAGCGATCGGTTCCTCTATCTTTGCATCGAACATCGGTTCGGAGCATCTTATCGGCTTGGCAGGTTCGGGCGCCTCTTCCGGTATGGCGATGGCCCATTGGGAGATTCAGGGTTGGATGATCTTACTTTTAGGATGGGTATTCGTACCGTTCTACGAACGCAGTATGGTACTTACCATGCCCGAGTTCCTGGAACGACGCTACAACCCCCAATCCCGCACCTTGCTGTCACTCATCTCCTTGATCAGCTACGTGATGACCAAGGTGGCCGTAACCGTATATGCCGGTGGCCTTGTCTTCCAGCAAGTATTCAATATCAACGAATTGTGGGGTATCGATTTCTTTTGGATCGCTGCAATCGGTTTAGTATTAATCACGGCCATCTACACTATTTTCGGTGGTATGAAATCCGTGCTTTACACTTCGGTATTGCAAACCCCTATTCTGCTGTTGGGTTCGGCCATTATCCTGTGGCTCGGTCTGAAAGAACTGGGCGGCTGGGACCAGATGATGAACATTTGCTCTCAGAATGTTGTGAATGACTATGGCGACACCATGACCAACCTGATCCGTTCGAACGAGGACCCCGATTATCCTTGGCTGGGTGCGTTGTTGGGTTCCAGCATCATCGGTTTCTGGTACTGGTGTACCGACCAGTTTATCGTTCAGCGCGTATTGTCCGGGAAAGATGAAAAAGAAGCTCGTCGCGGTACCATCTTCGGTGCTTATCTGAAACTGCTCCCCGTATTTTTGTTCCTTATTCCGGGTATGATCGCATACGCCATTCATGTAAAAAACGGTGGAGATTTTCTTCCTCTATTGGCCAACGGCAACCACAATGCCGATGCAGCCTTCCCCACCCTGGTAGCCAAATTGTTGCCGGCCGGTGTTAAAGGTGTAGTCGTATGCGGTATCTTGGCAGCTTTGATGAGTTCACTGGCCTCTTTGTTCAATTCATCGGCCATGCTGTTTACAATCGACTTCTACAAACGTTTCAAACCAGAAACACCCGAAAAACAGCTCGTCGTCATCGGACAGGCAGCTACGGTAGTAATCGTAATACTGGGTATTCTATGGATTCCTGTCATGCGTAGTGTGGGAGATGTTCTCTATACCTATCTTCAGGACGTTCAGTCCGTATTAGCTCCGGGTATTGCCGCTGCTTTCCTGCTGGGTATCTGCTGGAAACGTACTTCAGCCCAAGGAGGTATGTGGGGCTTGATTTCCGGTCTCATCATCGGTCTTACCCGTTTAGGAGCCAAGGTATATTACAGTAATGTGGCCGATGCCGTTCCAAGTACATTCAAATATGTATTCTACGATTTGAACTGGTTGTTCTTCTGCGGTTGGATGTTACTGTTCTGCTGTCTGGTGGTTATCATCGTTAGTTTGATGACTCCGGCTCCATCGGAAGAAAAAATCAAGGGGCTCGTATTCGGAACCGCTACTCCCGAACAGATTGAAGCCACTCGTAAAAGTTGGAACCACTGGGATGTGATTCATTCGGTTATTATTCTGGGAATCACAGCAGCTTTCTACTATTACTTCTGGTGATCCAGCATTAATCAAAAGAAATTATGATAGCTAACTTTTATAGTCAAAACCCAAAATTCTTCCTCGCTGTAGACTGTATTATCTTCGGTTTCCAGCGGGGAAGCCTTAAATTGCTCTTGCAACAAAGAAACTTTGAACCTTTTAAAGGAGAATGGTCTCTAATGGGCGGTTTCGTGCAGGAAAACGAAAGCCTGGATGAAGCAGCCCAACGGGTATGTTCCAATCTGACAGGTTTAAAAAACATCTACCTGGAACAAGTAGGAGCTTTCGGCACTGTGAATCGTGATCCCGGTGCCCGCGTTGTTTCCATAGCTTATTATGCTTTGCTGGATATAGACAAAATTAATGAAAACCTCATGCCGGAAAATGATTCTTATTGGGAAGACATCAACCAATTGCCTGATCTATATTTCGATCATAGCGAAATGGTTACGAAAGCACGTACCCAACTAAAGAAGAAAATAGCCAGAGCACCTGTAGGTTTCAATCTTCTGCCCACTCTGTTTACGTTAAGTCAGTTACAGTCGCTCTACGAAGCCATATTGGGCGAAAACATCGACAAACGAAATTTCCGTAAACGTGTAGAAGAAATGTCTTTTATTGAGAAAACCGACCAAATAGACAAAACCGGCAGCAAGCGAGGCGCGTATCTGTATCGTTTCAACAACAAGGCTTACAATAAAATACAAAAATTTAAATTATAACGAACCATGTTAGAAAAGCTCAAACAAGAAGTATTTCAAGCCAATCTCGAACTGGTAAAACAGGGACTGGTCATATTTACTTGGGGCAACGTATCGGGCATCGACCGTGAAAAAGGTTTGGTTGTAATCAAACCAAGCGGTGTAAGCTACGACGAAATGAAAGCCTCCGATATGGTAGTAGTTGATTTGGCTACCGGAGCGGTAGTGGAAGGCGAATTAAACCCGTCGTCCGACACCCCCACCCACCTTGCTTTATACAAGGCATTTCCTAATATACAAGGTGTGGTGCATACCCACTCCACCTATGCTACGGCATGGGCACAAGCCGGCAAGGACATACCCAACATAGGTACGACCCACGCCGATTATTTCCACGAATCCATTCCATGCACAGAGGACATGACCGAAGCCGAGGTGAAAGGGGAATACGAACTGGAAACGGGGAACGTCATCGTAAAACGTTTTGTTGGTATCAACCCTGACCATACTCCAGGTGTATTGGTAAAGAATCACGGTCCTTTTAGCTGGGGGACAAGTCCGGCCAATGCCGTATACAACGCCAAAGTAATGGAGCAATGCGCCAAAATGGCATTTATATCTTTCGCCATAAACCCTGACACGACGATGAACCCTTTGCTCATTGAAAAACATTACAGTCGCAAACATGGCCCCAACGCCTATTACGGCCAAAAAAAGAAATAACGAATTCAATCTTAATAACAAACTAAAACGAACTAAAAATGAACGTATTTGATCAATATGAAGTATGGTTTGTTACGGGAGCACAGCTTCTGTACGGAGGTGATGCCGTCATCGCCGTAGACAATCATTCCAACCAAATGGTAGAAGGTCTCAATGCTTCGGGCCAGCTGCCGGTAAAAGTAGTATATAAAGGTACGGCCAACTCTTCCAAGGAAGTGGAAAACGTATTCAAAGCCGCCAATAATGATGAGAAATGTATCGGCGTGATTACGTGGATGCACACTTTCTCTCCGGCTAAGATGTGGATTCACGGTCTGCAACAGCTGAAAAAGCCTTTGTTACATCTGCATACACAGTTCAACAAGGAGATTCCTTGGGATACCATGGATATGGATTTCATGAACCTGAACCAATCGGCACACGGTGACCGTGAATTCGGCCATATTTGCACACGCATGCGCATCCGTCGCAAAGTAGTGGTTGGACATTGGCAAGATAAAGATACACAACATAAGATCGCCGTATGGATGCGTGTATGTGCAGCCTGGGCCGATTCTCAGGACATGCTTATCATCCGTTTCGGCGACCAAATGAACAATGTAGCCGTAACCGACGGTGATAAAGTAGAAGCTGAACAGCGTATGGGTTACCATGTGGATTACTGCCCCGTGAGTGAGCTAATGAGTTACCATAAGCAAATCAAGGATGAAGAGGTGGAAGCCTTGGTTAAAGTGTACTTCGACAGTTATGAACACGATAACGCACTCGAAGATAAATCAACCGAAGCCTACCGGAAGATATGGAATTCAGCCAAAGCCGAACTGGCTCTCCGCGCCATACTGGAAGCAAAGGGCGCCAAAGGCTTTACGACCAACTTCGACGACTTGGGCGATGTGGACGTAGACCAGACAGGCAACGGATTCGACCAGATTCCCGGTCTGGCTTCTCAACGTTTGATGGCAGAAGGTTACGGTTTCGGTGCCGAAGGCGACTGGAAATCGGCAGCTCTCTACCGTAGCGTATGGGTCATGAACCAAGGTATGCCGATGGGATGCTCTTTCCTGGAAGACTATACCCTGAACTTCGACGGTGCCAACAGTTCCATCCTTCAGGCCCACATGCTTGAAGTATGCCCGCTGATAGCCGACGCCAAACCTCGTTTGGAAGTGCATTTCCTCGGCATCGGTATCCGCAAAAGCCAAACGGCCCGTCTGGTGTTCACTTCCAAACAGGGCAAAGGTGTGACCGCCACAGTGGTAGACTTGGGTAATCGTTTCCGCCTCATCGTGAACGACGTAGAATGTATCCAGTCCAAGCCGCTCCCCAAACTGCCGGTAGCTTCTGCCTTGTGGATTCCAATGCCTAACTTCGAAGTCGGTGCAGGTGCATGGATTTTGGCCGGCGGCACCCACCATTCCTGTTTCTCATACGACCTCACTTCCGAATACTGGGAGGACTATGCCGAAATAGCAGGTATTGAAATGGTACACATCAACAAAGACACCACGATCGGCGAGTTCAAAAAAGAACTGCGTATGAACGAGGTTTATTATATGCTGAACAAAGCATTGATGTAATTGCTATCCAAACACGGACGCGGAAGTGAAAATACCTCCGCGTCCTTCTACAAAAAACACAAGTCTAACAGGAATTAAATCAATGCACCCACAATGAAATTAGATGCAAAATCAACCATCGAGGCAGGAAAAGCCATCCTGGGTATCGAGTTCGGTTCAACCCGAATCAAGGCGGTTCTGATTGACGAAGAAAACAAGCCTATAGCACAAGGAAGTCACGAGTGGGAAAACCAACTGGTCGACGGACTGTGGACCTACAGCATAGAAGCCATCTGGTACGGACTTCAAGACTGCTATGCCGATCTTCGAGCCAACGTAAAGAAGCAATACGACACGGAAATTGAAATATTAGCGGCTATCGGCATCAGCGCCATGATGCACGGCTACATGGCTTTTGATAAAAACGAAGAAATCCTGGTACCGTTCCGAACATGGAGAAATACCAATACAGCCAAAGCTGCCGCAGAACTGTCCAAGCTCTTTGTCTACAATATACCTTTAAGATGGAGTATATCTCACTTGTATGAAGCGATCTTGGACAACGAAGAACATGTAAAGGATATTGATTATCTGACAACACTGGCAGGCTTTGTCCATTGGCAAATCACCGGGAATAAAGTACTGGGCATAGGCGACGCATCCGGCATGTTGCCCGTAGACCCGAACACCAAGAATTATTCTGCCGACATGGTGGAAAAATTCAACCGGTTAATAGCCCCCAAAGGCTTCGAATGGCAACTGCTCGATATTTTGCCCAAAATATTACCGGCCGGTGAAAACGCAGGTTTCCTAACGGCAGAAGGTGCTAAAAAGCTGGACGTTTCAGGCCATCTGAAACCGGGCATTCCGGTGTGTCCTCCCGAAGGAGATGCCGGTACGGGAATGGTAGCCACCAACGCTGTAAAGCAGCGGACGGGTAATGTATCGGCCGGAACTTCCTCTTTTTCTATGATCGTATTGGAAAAAGAGTTATCCCAACCCTACGAAATGATCGATATGGTAACGACCCCTGACGGAAGTCTGGTTGCTATGGTTCATTGTAACAACTGCACTTCCGACTTAAATGCGTGGGTCGGACTGTTCAAAGAATATCAGGAGTTGCTTGGTATACCTGTAGACATGAACGAAATATACGGAAAGCTTTATAACAATGCCTTGAAAGGGGATGCAGACTGCGGCGGACTGATTTCGTACAACTATATTTCCGGTGAGCCTGTAACCGGACTTGCTGAAGGTCGACCGATGTTCGTCCGTTCGGCAAACGACAAGTTCAATCTGGCCAATTTCATGCGTACTCATTTATACGCGTCGGTCGGCGTACTTAAAATCGGTAACGACATTCTGTTCAAAGAAGAAAAAGTCTCTGTAGACCGCATCACCGGCCACGGCGGTTTATTTAAAACAAAGGGTGTAGGCCAAAGAATACTTGCGGCAGCTATAAATTCACCGATTTCCGTCATGGAAACCGCCGGCGAAGGCGGCGCCTGGGGCATTGCATTGCTAGGCTCCTATTTAGTGAACAACACCAAGAAACAGTCTCTTGCCGACTTTTTGGACGAAACGGTGTTCGCCGGTGATGCGGGTTTCGAAGTATCTCCCACCCCCGAAGATGTAGCCGGCTTCAACACCTACATCGAAAAATACAAAGCCGGATTAGCCATCGAAGAAGCAGCCGTAAGATGCAAAAAATAAATCAAGAAGCTATTTAAACACAGAATTATTCTTCTGAAATTCTAATAACCATTATGACAAATTCAATCAGCGTACTCAATCATGCAGCAGATAACATACGTATTCTGGCTGCTTCCATGGTAGAAAAAGCAAAGTCCGGTCATCCCGGCGGTGCAATGGGCGGAGCCGATTTCATAAACGTACTGTATTCCGAATTTCTGGAATACGACCCCGAAAATCCGTCATGGGCCGGTCGCGACCGTTTCTTCCTCGACCCCGGTCACATGTCGCCGATGTTATATTCACAACTGGCGCTGACTGGCAAATTCACACTTGACGAACTGCAACAGCTGCGTCAGTGGGGTTCCCCTACTCCGGGACACCCGGAAGTGGATGTGGAACGGGGAATTGAGAACACATCAGGACCGCTCGGACAGGGTCACACCTTTGCCGTAGGAGCCGCTATTGCCGCCAAATTCCTGGCTGCACGTACGGGAAATCCTGCTTTCGCCAAAGAAACGATCTATGCCTATATCTCCGACGGCGGTATCCAGGAAGAAATATCCCAAGGCAGCGGACGCATTGCGGGCCACCTGGGATTGGACAATCTGATCATGTTCTATGACTCCAATGACATCCAGCTTTCAACGGAAACCGGTGAGGTGATGTCCGAAAACACCGCTATGAAGTATCGTGCATGGAACTGGAACGTTATCGAAATCAACGGCAACGACTGCGAACAGATACGCGAAGCGCTGAAAGCCGCCAAGGCTGAAACGCAACGTCCGACACTGATCATCGGTAAATGTATCATGGGTAAAGGTGCTTTAAAAGGCGATCACACTTCGTATGAGCGCAATTGCAAGACCCACGGTGCTCCCCTCGGTGGCGATGCGTACAAGAATACCATGATCAATCTGGGTGCCGATCCCGAGAACCCGTTTGTTATTTTTGATGACGTCAAAGAACTGTATGCCAAACGGGCAGAAGAGCTGAAAGGCATCGTGGCAGCCAAGCACGAAGAAGAGAAAGCATGGGCTGTAGCCAATCCCGAAAAGGCCGAGCAACTGAAAACATGGTTGAAAGGAGAAGCACCAGCCGTAGACTGGGCAAGCATCGCACAAAAAGCCGGTGATGCCACCCGAAACGCATCCGCAGCCGTGTTGAGTGCCCTGGCCGAACAGGTACCCAATATGATATGTGCTTCCGCCGACTTGTCGAACTCGGACAAAACCGACGGTTTCCTGAAGAAAACACATTCTTTCGTACCGGGCGATTTCAGCGGTGCCTTCTTCCAGGCCGGCGTAGCCGAACTGACGATGGCATGCTGCTGCATCGGTATGGCCCTTCATGGAGGTGTCATTGCAGCATGCGGTACGTTCTTCGTATTCTCCGACTATATGAAACCGGCTGTCCGTATGGCGGCATTGATGCAATTACCTGTTAAATTCATCTGGACACACGACGCGTTCCGTGTCGGTGAAGATGGTCCCACCCACGAACCGGTGGAGCAGGAAGCTCAGATCCGCCTGATGGAAAAACTCAAGAACCATGCCGGAAAGAATGCAATGCTCGTAGTACGCCCGGCCGATGCCGAGGAAACGACCGCCTGCTGGAAGCTGGCTATGGAAAACACCGACACACCGTCGGCTCTGATCCTTTCACGCCAGAATATAGAGATGTTGCCCGCAGGCAACGATTATGCTCAGGCAGCTCGCGGAGCTTACATCGTAGCCGGTTCCGACGAGCAGCCCGATGTTATTCTGGTGGCTTCAGGTTCCGAAGTCTCAACATTGGTTGCCGGCACGGAACTGCTCCGAAAAGACGGTGTAAAAGTACGCATCGTAAGTTGTCCTTCCGAAGGTCTTTTCCGTAGTCAGAGCGCCGAATACCAGGAAAGCATCTTACCGGCCGGTGCCAAGATTTTCGGTCTGACCGCCGGTCTTCCCGTCAATTTACAAGGCTTGGTAGGTGCCAACGGTAAAGTGTTCGGACTGGAAAGTTTCGGTTTCTCGGCTCCTTACAAGGTATTGGATGAGAAACTGGGCTTTACTGCAGAGAATGTATATAACCAGGTAAAAGCCATGTTATAATGAGTGCCATGCAGGTGAAAACAGTCGGTCTGGCTTCGGATCATGCAGGCTTCGCCCTGAAACAGTTTGTGAAAGCCTATCTGACCGAAAAAGGATATGCTTATCACGATTTCGGCACGGATTCGGAAGCCAGTTGCGACTATGCGGATTACGCCCATCCATTGGCAGAGGCCGTAGAAAAGGGGGAATGCTATCCGGGCATAGCCATCTGTGGCAGCGGTGAAGGCATCAGCATGACGCTGAACAAGCATCAAGGCATCCGGGCCGGTCTAAGCTGGTTGCCCGAAATCGCCCACTTGTGCCGACAGCACAACGATGCCAACATATTGGTCATGCCGGGACGCTTCATTGATACCGATATGGCACGTCGCATTATGGACGAGTATTTCGCTACGGATTTTGAAGGAGGACGCCACCAGAAACGCATCGAAAAGATGGCTGTCAAGTAAGCGTCGCCTCTCTTTTAAGATTCAACCGGCCTGTTCTTGTTTTCAGAACAGGCCGGTTTTCTTTTTATTTCACCTTCTATCATGAATATTAATCAAATTTATTCTATTCCCTCAAATAACATTCTTAAGAATTCCTAACAGGAGGATCAATGAACGATAAAAAGCGTACATTTGCGATCAAATAACTTTTTAAACACAACATTATCTTATGAGACTACCATCTTATTTCCTCCGTAAAATACGGTTAGCATTCATTCTAGGCAGCACCACTCTGACTTT
>CAJUDC010000042.1:9351-17635 GCA_910584955.1 uncultured Paraprevotella sp.
TTTCCTGTATTCCTGAAAAGAAACCTGCAACCGAAGCATTTACTTTCAACAACATGGAATGGAACGACAGCGTCAAAACCGATTTGTCCAAAGCCTATTGCCATATAAAAATAGACTACCCTGCTACCGGTCATCCTGAATTGCTACGCAACATACGGGAATGGCTGAGCGATCAGCTGGGAGGCACACTTTGCGAAAAAGAGATCGGACAGGAAGACTTTATCCCACAATACGGAAAAATGCTGCTCGACAGTGCCCAAAGTGATTTTCGCTCATTGGCGGAATCCAAACTAGGAACCAACTACGAATGGAATATCACCGTCAAGCTGGCAGACGAAACAGACCGCTATCTCACTTACATAGCCGAAATTTATACTTACAGCGGAGGAGCCCACGGTTCGTATATCCAACAAGGAGCCACATTCCGCAAGAACGACGGACGTAAGTTCGGCTGGGATATGTTCAAGAATGCGGCACGTACGGAACTCCCCTCCTTGCTGAAAGATGCCATCCACAATCAATATTTCGAGCCAGGAACCGACAAAGAATTCTACGGTCAGCTCTTGGATGTAGACACGGCCTCCTATCGTTTCCCTTTGCCTCAGACCGAACCTTACATAGCACAGGACGGCGTACATTTCATTTATCAGGAATATGAAATCGCGGCCTATGCCGCCGGTTCACCTTCGTGCGTATTGCCATTCGGACAAGTAAAAGAGTTACTCACGCATTCTGCTTGTGAACTGATCGAATAGAAGGAAACGTTATTTCATAAAAAGCCCCCTTTCCCTGGTTCGACTGCTTGATAAAAACAAGTTGTTCGGAACCCGGGAAAGGGGGCTTTATAGTATTCTGCAAAAGGAGCCTCTAATTTTTAAAACTATGTATCGGAGCCGGGATACGCCCCGTACGGTTCACAAATGCCTCACAGGAAAAAGTATTGACCGGCATCACCGGAGCATGGCCCAGCAATCCGCCGAACTCCACCGTATCGCCAACCGTCTTTCCCACTACGGGGATTACACGCACCGCCGTTGTCTTCTGATTAATCATTCCGATAGCCGCTTCATCGGCTATAATACCCGAGATGGAAGTAGCGGGCGTATCCCCCGGAATGGCGATCATATCCAATCCTACGGAACAAACACACGTCATGGCTTCCAGTTTTTCTATCGTCAACGCCCCGCATTCCACGGCATCCACCATTCCCTGGTCCTCGCTGACCGGAATAAAGGCACCGCTCAGTCCGCCCACATAAGAAGATGCCATCACACCGCCTTTCTTCACCTGATCGTTGAGTAAAGCCAACGCCGCCGTTGTTCCGGGTGCTCCCGGTTGCTCCAGTCCGATCTCACAAAGAATCTCCGCCACACTGTCGCCCACCGCCGGTGTAGGAGCCAGCGACAGATCAATGATCCCGAAAGGAATCCCCAGCCTTCGCGACGCTTCCTGCGCCACCAGTTGTCCCACACGGGTTATTTTGAAAGCCGTACGCTTTACCGTCTCACAAAGCAACTCGAAACTACCGCCCCGAATCTGTTCCAACGCGTATTTCACCACCCCGGGTCCGCTCACTCCCACATTGATAATGGCATCCGCCTCCGTCACCCCGTGGAACGCACCGGCCATAAACGGGTTATCATCGGGAGCGTTACACAGAACCACCAGTTTGGCACATCCCAACGAATCATTCGCCCGGGTACGCTCCGCCGTTTCCCGGATAATCTCTCCCATGAGCCTTACCGCATCCATATTTATACCGGTTTTGGTGGATCCCACATTCACGGAACTGCAAATACGTTCCGTCACGGCCATTGCTTCAGGAATGGAGCGCACCAGCAGTTCGTCGGCAGACGTCATACCTTTCGACACCACAGCCGAATAACCGCCCAGAAAGTTCACACCAAGCTCACCGGCCGCACGGTCCAGCGTACGGGCAATCCGTACATAATCGGCCGTCGTCTTACAAGCCGCTCCTCCCACCAGTGCGATCGGGGTGACGGATATACGTTTGTTCACAATAGGAATGCCGTATTCCCGGGATATTTCCTCACCGGTTCTGACCAAATCCCTGGCCAAACGGGTTATTTTACGGTAAATATTGTCACACAAGGTATCCAGATTCCCGTCCGCACAATCCAGCAGATTGATGCCCATCGTGATGGTACGCACATCCAGATTTTCCTGTTCGATCATTTTATTGGTTTCGATAACCTCCGATATATTAATCATATAAGCAATGTTTATAAGATTAAACCCGGTGCATTTTATCGAAGATCTCTTCCCGCTGGCATTTCACCTGTACGCCCAGCGCCAGTCCCATCTCGGACAACTCGGCGGCAGCCTGTTCAAAAGGCTTTTCCATACCGCTCATATCCACTATCATCATCATGTTAAACAGATCCTGGACAATGGTTTGAGATATGTCCAGAATATTCACATGATTCTCGGCCAAATACGTGCATACTTTGGCAATAATTCCCATGGCATCCTTACCCACTACGGTAATAATCGTCTTGTTCATTTTCTTTTACTGGTTTACTGTCTGCGCCGGAGTCCAGCCCTTTTTCGCTTATTCCGGCCTAAAGATTACTATTTTACGATATATAAAAAGCAGACTTTTTCAGATAAGTCTGCTTTTCTTTTCACTGTATTTTTTCTTGTTCCGTTCGGTTTTTCAGCCGTAGATGATCTTACCGTTTTCGTCCCGGTTCTCGTCAATA
This sequence comes from uncultured Paraprevotella sp., assembly GCA_910584955.1. GTDB lineage: Bacteria > Bacteroidota > Bacteroidia > Bacteroidales > Bacteroidaceae > Paraprevotella. Next base: position 12,075 of record CAJUDC010000042.1, read on the forward strand.
AACGATTTGTTATACTGCGTCATGCCGCGCAGAGACATTCCCATATTGGAAAAACCGCCGTCGTGGTACAAGTTCTGCATCGTCACTTTCTTCGTCAGATCGGAGAACATCACCACACAATAGTCGGCACATTCGTCGGCGCTCGCATTTCCCAAGGGAGACATACGGTCGCTGAAATCATACAGACCGTCGAAACCCTTGATACCGCCGCCGGCCGTGGTAAACGTAGGCGACTGCGAGATCGTATTCACACGCACTCCTTTCTCACGACCGTAGATATAACCGAAACTGCGGGCGATAGACTCCAACAGAGACTTGGCATCGGCCATGTCGTTATAACCGAAGAAAGTACGCTGCGAAGCGACGTATGTCAATGCAAGGATGGAGCCGCACTCGTTAATGGCATCCAGTTTTTTAGCCACCTGAATCATCTTATGAAAAGAAACGGCCGAAATATCCAACGTCTTACTCAGCAAGGTATAATCCAGATCGTCGTACGTACGCTTCTTACGCATGTTCGCGCTCATGGCCACCGAATGCAATACAAAATCGATCTTACCGCCCATGACTTTCTGCGCCTCCGTGAACAGCGCCTCCAGATCCTCTACTGAAGTGGCGTCGGCCGGTATCACCGTGGCATGTGTCTTCTCCGCCAGTTCGGCAATGGTTCCCATACGACAAGCCACCGGGGTGTTTGTCAATACAATCTGCGCACCTTCTTCAACGGCCCGTTCGGCCACCTTCCACGCAATAGAGGCATCGTTAAGGGCACCGAAAATAATGCCGCGTTTACCTTTCAATAAATTATAAGCCATAAAAAAACTATTTAATGAATATCGCCTGTCGGGCAGGCGCATAATATCATCTGCAAAGATACAACTATTTTTGCACACTACAACGGTTTTTTGTGCAAAAAGCACGTAGCAACTCCGTCAACGTATGCGTATTTTCTGTACCTGACGACCGCTCTCGCCCCTGGTTTCCGCCATATAAAAGCCTTTTCTCAACTCCACACGACTGATATATCCCGTCAATGTACGGCTGACCACCGATTGCCCGTCGGGAGTATACACATGCAACCGAATCCGGTCACCGGAAGGATTGATTACCGTCATCCCCCCTTCGTCCGGCAATACCTTCACACCGCTCGGCACATCTTCGGCGTCCGGCCTTTTTACGGCATCCGTCATGTCGTGTTCCGCAACCGGACATATCGCCCACTGGCGGTGTACGTTCTTCGCCGACGTACCGTAATCCCACACGCCCAGTGGCGTGCCGTCGCTACAGCTCTCGTTCTGCAAATCGAATGCTTTGCCGGTGCGTCTGTCCGTAATCTTAAAATATCCGTTGTCCAGTTCCGTAAACACGAATTCCTGTCCCTCTCCCGGCGTATCGGAAAGAGACAGCAGATAGCCGTCGGTAGCGGTCAGATAGCGGCCTTGACGGTTTTGCAGACTATAGGCACCGCCTTTCTCTTCCAACCGCCAGAACTGACCGTCATCGGCGGAAGCATAATCCGCCAATACGGCTTTTCCGTCGCGCTCCGTCACTACGAAGCTGCCAATTCGCGGCGACAGCAGATAGGTTTTTCCTCCGACCGGCCGGTTGACCGTTGCCTTCCCGTCGGTCTTCACCTTTATTATATAGGTTTGTATGGAGCGGGCCGGAAGCCGTACCGCCAGTTGTTTGTTTCGGATGCGCAACGACCCTTTCAACTTCAAATTCTCCGTTTCAGACGTTGCATAGCTGCGGGCATAATCCGCCACTTCATCGAAAGCGGAAAGATCGTAGGCATAGCGCGCCTCCTTGCCGGTGTTGTTCAGATGCACAATCACCAACGTGTCGTTCGAGGGGTTCATCGCCGCCAGTGTCTGATCGTTCAGCACATTGAGCATCGTATAACCTTGCTTGATGAAACGGGTCACCTGCTGACGGACATAATAGTTTTTCACCCGTTCATACTGCTGGGTGGCGAAGTCGGCCCGCACCAGGTCCCACTGATCGTTCTGCTCCTCCACATACTGCCAGTCGCACCACACGGTGGGATGCAGATACCGCATGTCGTCCATCAGGCGCTGTGCCATAGCCAGGTTACCTCCGATGCCTTCGCCGCCTTCACCGGTCTCACTCATCCACAGGGGCAAGCCTCTTTCCCCCACCAAAGCGCTCACCTGGGCACGGTGCCGGTTGTCGCCGTAGTAGGTATGGCTGTTCCATTGGCCGAGCATGGAGAACACCTCGGGATAGGCCGCATAGGTGTTCAGCGTATTCAGCGCATCCGTCAACGCACTCTCATCGGGAGCGGAAAGCATGGTCTTCAGTCCCGAAGCCTGCAACATCGGATACAGCACCTTGAGGAACTTCACTTGCGAAGCGGGCGAGAAATGACATCCCTCCTGACTGCCGCTACACGTCCAGTAGGACGAATAAGGTTCGTTGAAAGGGTCCAGCGTACGGAATTCTATGCCGTATGTCTCCTTGTAATGCTTGCACACATCCACCAGGTAACGGGCGAATGCCTCGTAGTATTCGGGACGCAGATTGTCCTGTCCGCCCTGCTTGTTTCCGCCGCAGCATCCGCTCCAGGTCATCCACCACGGAGCCGAATTGCTGAAAGCCTCGAACACGGCGTCAGGGCGCATCTCTTTTATTTTCAACATGATCTTGCGTTGCGCCGCATCGCGCGTCCAGTCGTAGTCGGATTCCTCGTACACCTTGAATCCCTCCATCTCCGCGCGCAGTCCCTTACCGCCTTCACCTCCCATGTGATGGGGCGTACAATTGCGGTTCTCCGGGTCGTCTCCGCCGCCGATATTGTAACGGAACACGTTATAGTTCAAACCATTCGGATCTACCAGCAGTTTTACCAGACTTTCAATACGATCGTCCGACCACCGCCCGCACATATTGGCCCACCAACAAAGCGAAACGCCCCAGCCTTCTACCGTCTGACGGCGCTGAGCGGGCGACACATAGCAGTGCAACGTATCCGAAGCCACCGCAGCGGCTACCGGACGGACCGGGCATCCTGCCACGACAACTGCCGCCAAAGCCCGCATTACTTTCTTCATTATTCGTATCCTGTTCTTCATATAGCTAAAGGTATGTTATTCTCCCGCAAAGATAGCTTTTTTCCTCACACCAATCTGCATAAAAACGACCTAAGAATTAGGTTTACCCTACTTTTTCACGTACCTTTGTATCCGAACTTAATCTTAATCTCGTCTCTATGAAGAAAATAGTTTTTTTACCGGCCCTGATAGGGCTTGGAATCATGTATGTTTATCCGGCTCACGCCAAAGATCTGTTGATAAACACCCCACGGACCACGTTACTCTTACAGGCCCACGAAGGGCACGACCTGCGGGTGGCTTACTACGGCAGCCGCATTGAAGCATCCGACGTGGCAGCCGTATATGCGGCCGGCGCACTCAACCGGAGCGCTTACCCGGCCTTCGGCGCCGGTTGCCAGGACGAAACGGCACTGAGCGTACGCCATGCCGACGGCAACATGACGCTGGATATGGCCGTACAGGGCAGCACCGTTGCGGAAGAGGCAAACGCCACGCTGACCACCGTTACCCTGAAAGACCGTCTCTATCCCTTCACGGTAGACGTATGTTACCGTGCCTACAAAAACTCGGATGTAATAGAGACCTGGACCGTCATCAGCCACAACGAAAAGAAAAACGTCCGCCTGCAACAGTATGCCTCGGGCTTTCTGCCCGTTCGCATCGGAGACGTATGGATCTCTCACCTGCACGGCAACTGGGGTGCGGAAGCGGAACTCACCGCAGAGCCGTTGCAACCGGGACTGAAAGTAATCAAAAACACGGACGGAGCACGGAACACGCAAACCGACCACCCCGAAATCATGATTTCCCTGGACGGAAGACCGGAAGAAAACCGGGGACGGGTCATCGGAGCAGCGCTGTGTTGGAGCGGAAACTACAAGTTGCGCGTCGACACACGCGGCAAACACCTGCACTATTTCTTTGCCGGTATCAACGAGGAACATTCCGAATACGAACTGAAACCGGGACAGCGCTTCACCACGCCCGAACTGGCGCTGACATACAGCGAAGAAGGACTGGGCGGAGCCAGCCGGGCCTTCCACCGGTGGGCACGCAACGGGAAGGTGCACAACGGAACGGCACTGCGCGACATTCTGCTGAACAGCTGGGAGGGCGTGTACCTCAATGTGAACCAGGAAAACATGGAAGAAATGATGCGCGACTTCTCGGCATTGGGCGGCGAACTGTTCGTAATGGACGACGGCTGGTTCGGCGAGAAGTACCGCAGAGTGAAGGACAACTCGTCGCTGGGCGACTGGATGACCGACACGGTGAAACTGCCGCAGGGCGTGCCCGCACTGGTCAAAGCAGCCGAAAAACACGGAGTGAAATTCGGCATCTGGATCGAACCGGAAATGACCAACAGCAAGAGTGAGCTGTATGAGAAACATCCCGACTGGATCGTATGTCCGCCGCAACGGAATCCGATTCACGGACGGGGAGGCAGCCAGCTGGTACTGGATGTGTCCAATCCGAAAGTGCAGGACTTCATCTTTGGCGTAGTAGACCATCTGATGCAGGAAAACCCGTCGCTGTATTACATCAAATGGGACTGCAACATGAGCATCATGAACTACGGATCGCATTATCTGACAGCCGACCGGCAGTCGCACCTGTACGTAGACTTCCACCTGGGGCTGCGCAAGGTGTTGGAACGCATCCGCAACAAATATCCGAAACTGGTCATGCAGGCCTGTGCCAGCGGCGGCGGCCGGGCCACTTACGGCCTCATGCCCTACTTCGAAGAATTCTGGGTGAGCGACAACACGGATGCCTTGCAACGGCTCTTCATCCAATGGGGCACATCGTACTTCTACCCTTCCTGTGCCATGGCACAGCACGTAAGTGCATCGCCCAACCATCAGACCGGACGGCGCATTCCGCTCAAATTCCGGTTCGATGTGGCCATGACCGGTCGACTGGGTATGGAAATGCAGCCCAAAACCATGAACGACCAAGAAAAAGAATTTACCCGTCAAGCTATCGCCACCTACAAAGAAATACGCCCCGTCATTCAACAAGGCGACCAATACCGCATCCTTTCGCCTTACGGCAACAGCGGTTTTTGCAGCGAACTGTATAGCGCCCCCGACAAATCGGAAGCGGTGTTCTTTGCTTATAAGATGGAAAACTTTGTGAATCAGTTCACGCCCCGGTTCCGCATGGACGGGCTGGATCCGGCTCGCAACTACCGGATCACCGAACTGAACCGCACCGGTAACCCCGCCGGATTCGAAGGAAAAACGTTCAGCGGAAAATTCCTGATGGAAAACGGATTGGAACTTTATATGGGCGGCGAATTTGCTAGTAAGGTGTTAAGATTGCAAGCCGAATAGAAAACGGGAAAAACCGCCCGCAGAAAACATTGAAACGGGGCGCTCGCCACAGTAAAAAGTCATGCTCACCGCATTCAAACGCGGCCTAGGCGACATTTTACTGTGATGAGCGCCCCGTTTTCGTCTTTATAAGAAGCTTATTCTCAACCAT
>CAJUDC010000042.1:17658-18660 GCA_910584955.1 uncultured Paraprevotella sp.
AGGCGTTTAGCCCCATTTCTCAAAGAAAGCGCCTGTAAAGTTTTTTTCTTCATCCGCCGCCATGCCGTCTGCGTACCACACGACATACGCCTCTCCCAGTTTCATCGGAGGCAACCGGTCCAGATAGGCTCCCAATCCGGGCATATGTCTTTCGGGACAATCGCCGAAAGGCAATACCACACACACACCGCTTCGCCATTCCACGAAAGGTTCTTCGGCAACAAGAGGATGCCAACCGGACAAATACCCGTCGGCATCCAGTTCCATCACCACACCGGACAAACGGATGCCGGAGGGCAAATACAACGTATGACAAGCTATTTTTTTCATCGGGAGGCCTTAACGGGTACGACGGCGCTGTCCCGGCCGGGCCGGTAATGCACGATACGGTTTGGACTTCACCACATGAATGGTACGCTCGGAAGGTTGCGTCTCCTCACGTAATTCGCGCGGAGTGACACGATGGTCGGACGGACGAGACACCGGCATACCGCTGTCGGACGGTACACGATCGGTCTCCACCCTCCGCAAAGAATCTCTCGACAGAACGCTATCGGCGGGGTTCCGATGCGGCTTATGAAAACGAATCAACGCGGGGCGGCTGAGCACAAAGAGCCGGTACGAATGGCTCGTCTCGGCCGGAGGAACATACACAAATCCGCTCACCTCCTTCACCACCTCATTACCACGAGGCTTTACGGATATTTCAGCCTTGTAGTTTCCCCCCAGGCGATGCTGTGACGAGACCACGGAATCGTTGGAAAAACGCACCGATAAAGCGACATAGGCTTCTCCGCTCCCTTCCTGACAGATAAAGCGGGGGTCGAAACGCCACATAAACGAATCTCCCGGATAAAAAGAGGTGTCGGCTTCCATTACAAAAGTAAGCAGGTTTTCCTCCTCGTTGGGTTTCAACAGGTAAAAATCCTTCTCCGCCCAGATATTGGCCGTATCACCGCTGGCCGTCAGTCCGGCATACAGATCGGTAGGGCCGGTTCCCAC
>CAJUDC010000043.1 GCA_910584955.1 uncultured Paraprevotella sp.
GCATACGACCATCCCAAATACCATTTCAATGCGGATGCCGCCTATGCTTTTGCCACTCGTTTCTACTTGTATTAGCATAAGTACGATCTGGCAGTGAACTACGCTACCAAAGCGCTGGGTGCCAATCCTACCGACAAACTGCGCGACTGGGCTTCCTGGTACACCCTCAGTGCCAACCAACAGGTGCAGCCCCAGGCTTATACTAGTACAGACGAAAAAGCCAATTTCTTGCTTCAGGCTGTACAATCTGAATTTGGTGTGGCCTGCGGACCTTATTCAGCCGGTGAGCGCTACACCTGCGGCGAATACCTGGCCGCAACCGAAACGCTGAAAGCTTCCGGCCCGTGGGGCAGTACGACGAACTTCTATTTCAAGGCTTTCTCCAACAGCGCGATGGCCTCTTATTTCCTGCGTAAGGTGCCTTACCTCTTCGAATACAGCGACGTACAGGCCAATATCGGCTACCCGCATGCGATTTATTCCGTGTTCAACGGCGACGAGACGCTGATGGTACGGGCCGAGGCCCATGCTTTGCAGGGGAACTATCAGGATGCCGTGAACGATCTCAATACGGAGCTGGCCCGGATCAGCCGGGGGGCGACGGCTTTGACGCTGGAAAGCATCGCAGCGTTCTACAACGGTGTGGAGTATTACACGCCGACCGAGCCTACGGTGAAGAAGAAGTTCAACACCACGTTTGCCATCGAGCCCGAAGTGCAGGAGCCGTTGTTGCAGTGCGTGCTGCATCTGCGCCGCCTCGTGACGTTGCACGAAGGACTGCGTATGCAGGACGTGAAACGCTACGGTATGGAGATTTACCGTCGTACGATCAACAAGAACAAGGATGTGGTTGCCGTTACCGACGAGATGCCCGTCAACGATCCGCGCCGTGCCGTTCAGCTGCCGCAGGATGTGATTTCGGCTGGTCTGGCTGCCAATCCGAGAAATTAAGGAACCGTATCATTTAAAGTAAAGCAAAAATGAAAAAAATATATGTATCCTTGTGCGCGCTGATGGCCGCAGCGGGTTTTACGGCTTGTGCCGGCGACCCGCTTTCCGAACAGTCCGTCTTTGACGAATTGTCCTCATACAACGGCATTTCCATCGCGACACAGCCCACAAAGTTCGACAAATGGCTGATTAAGAACTATGTGGAACCCTACAACGTGGACTTCCAGTACAAATTCTCCGACATCGAGAGCGATAAGAAGTACACGCTGGTACCGGCCGATTCCGCCAAGAGCGCCAAACTGGCTATTATTATCAAACATCTTTGGTTCGACGCTTACGACGAGGTGATAGGGGCCGACTTCCTGAAAGAGAGCGCTCCCCGCATCATCACCTTGATCGGATCTCCGGCTTACAACAGCGAGGGCACTATGGTGCTAGGTACGGCCGAAGGCGGTTATCGTGTGACGTTATATATGGTGAATCGGCTAACCCCCGAGGTATTGGCCGATTACGAGACGCTGACCACTTACTACTTCACCACCATGCACCATGAGTTCACCCACATTCTGAATCAGAAGAAACCTTACGACGCTTCGTTCGACCTGATTTCGATGAGCGACTATGTAAGCGGAGACTGGTATCAATGGGAAATGAGTGAAGCGAAGATGATTGAGGCTTTGCGTAAAGGATTTGTCCGTGGTTATGCTATGGCGGAGGGCCGTGAAGACTTTGCCGAGACGGCCTCGCAGTACATCACCAATCCCGACGACGTGTGGGCCGAAAAATTGAGAGTGGCCGGTTCCGATGGTGCTGAAGGTGCCACCATTATTAACCAGAAACTGAAGATGATCCGTAAATATTTCCGGGATTCCTGGGGGCTTGACATCGACGAGTTGCACCGTGCCGTGATCCGTCGCGGACAGGATTTGGGTTCATTGGATTTGGAACACTTAAAATGAGTTGAATTATGAAAAGAATATTTGTATATATGATGCTCGTCGCTGCAGCCTTTTCCGTACAGTCCTGTCTGCACGACGACGATGAGGTATTCAGCGAATCGGCAGCCGTGCGCATGCAGAAGAGCGTGTCCGAAACCAAAGCCTTGCTGGAATCTTCGCCGGCGGGGTGGGTGATGCACTATTATGCCGGAGAGGAGTACACCGGTGTGGGCTGTACGTTCCTGATGCGTTTCCAGAACGGCAAGGCCTATGTGTCCGGCGATATTGCTCCCGTGGACATGGTCAGCTCCTCCGACTACGACGTGGTGACGGACCAGGGTCCTGTGCTCACGTTCAACACCTATAACGAGATTTTCCATTACCTGGCACAGCCGATGCAGAAACCTGTAGACGGCATGCAGGGCGATTTCGAATTCGTGGTCATGAAGACCGAAGCCGACAAAATCTACCTGACCGGTAAGAAATGGGGGAATAAGATGGTGCTGGAGCGTTTGCCCGAAGGGACCGACTGGGAGGCTTACCTGACCGATGCGGTGGCTTTTGATAACAATATGGTATATACTTATGCCATGCAAGTGGGTGGCCAGACGAAAGGCCGCGTAGCGTTGGATTTCGATAATCATCGGGCGGTATTTTCTACTGAGACCGAGGCGGAGGAGGCTCCGTACAGTCTGTTGCGCGATGGTTTTGTAGTGCCGAATCCCATCCGTATGGCCGGTAAGGAACTTACTAGTTTTAGAGCGGTGGAGGGCACCGATATGCTGAAATGCACGAATGCCGGTGGTGAGGATGTGACATTTGTGCCTGTTTTCGAACCGGTCAATGTGCTGCGTTATATCGGTAAGAGCGCTATCAGTATGAATGACGATGCAGCGGTATTCACTTACACCATTCCCCATGGAGAGCAGTATACCTATACGAGTGATGTGGACTGGATAAAAGTGGAATATGCCGATAATATGCTTACATTGAATGTGCTGGCCAATAACGACGGACGTGCCCGTACGGGTAATCTGATTATTTCCAATTCGAACGGAGAAACGATCGTATCTTTGACACAGTTTGATTTCGATAAGGATATACTGGGTGATTACTACATGGCTTATTATAACTCTGACGGACAACTGGATGTGACTCCGGCTGTCATCGGTCGTACGGAGAGTGGAGAAATAGCTATGCGCTTCTTGCTGGGCGGTCGTGTTGTGATGAGTACGGCGCTTCAGTGGGATGACAAGACGTCCACTTTGACATGGATGAGCGGTCAGCATTTGGGTGTGTACGGTAATTGGCAGGTCTTCAATATTTATTATACGGATGACTATTGGTCGAGCATTAGTCAGGACATACCTTTGACGGCTTCGTTTGCCTACGATGTGGCGATGGGCGGTACCTATGCCGATTTTGTCGGAAGCATCGAAGGACAGGAAATCAATGCCGTTTATCTGATGGCATGTTCGCAGGCTCCGTTGACTTCAACCGGCGACTTCCTGGGTTATCTGGAGATTATGCAGTATCCTACATTAATGAAGATGGACGCAGTGGAAGAGAATGAACAGCAGGAGGCCCGATTGAAGAGCCTTATGCAGGCCAAGCGCTTGGCCCGTCCGATGGCGAAAGTACGCCAGAAGCGCATCCGATAACACGGTTTCGAACCCATAAAACCGTCGCTTTGCGCCGGTAAACTTCCTTTCAAGCCTCGGTTTGCAAAAACCGGGGCTTGATTTGTATACATCGTGGCGTGATCTGCACAGATCACGCCACGATGTGTCGTATGGGCGGTCGCCACCGGCTTATCCGACGACCGTGCCGATGTTTTTCTGCCGGGGCCGGACCGGATTCTATACGGGGGAATTTTTAAAATCGACTAATTTATATTATCTTTGCGCCAAAGATAGAGACGAACATTATATGCAGCATATCCGAAATTTCTGTATCATAGCCCATATCGATCATGGGAAATCCACGCTGGCAGACCGTCTGCTGGAATACACCGACACGATAAAGGTGACGGAAGGGCAGATGCTCGACGACATGGACCTGGAGCGTGAACGCGGCATTACCATCAAGAGCCATGCCATACAGATGGAATATATGTACGGCGGAGAGAAGTACGTGCTGAACTTGATCGACACGCCGGGACACGTGGACTTCTCCTACGAGGTGTCGCGCTCCATTGCCGCCTGCGAGGGCGCCTTGCTGGTGGTGGACGCCACACAGGGCGTGCAGGCACAGACCATCTCCAACCTGTATATGGCCATCGACCACGACCTGGAGATCATTCCCGTGATCAACAAATGCGACATGGTGAACGCCATGCCCGAGGAGGTGGAAGACGAGATTGTGGACTTGCTGGGATGCCGGCGCGAGGACATCCTGCGCGCTTCGGGAAAGACCGGACAGGGCGTAGAGGACATTCTGAAAGCGGTGGTGGAACGCATTCCGGCGCCTACGGGCGACCCTGAGGCTCCGTTGCAGGCGTTGATCTTCGATTCGGTGTTCAATTCGTTCCGGGGCATCATCGCGTATTTCAAGATAGTGAACGGCAGCATCAAGTCAGGCGACGAGGTGGTGTTCCTCAACACGGGCAAGGAATACAAGGCCGACGAGATCGGTGTGCTGAAGATGGATATGGTGCCCCGCCGGGAACTGCGTTGCGGGGATGTGGGATACATCGTGTCCGGCATCAAGACGGCGACGGAGGTGAAGGTGGGTGATACGATTACGCATGTGGCCCGTCCGTGCGACAAGGCCATTGCCGGATTCGAGGAGGTGAAGCCGATGGTGTTCGCCGGTGTCTATCCCATCGAGACGGAGGACTTCGAGAACCTGCGCGCCTCGCTGGAAAAATTGCAGCTGAACGACGCCTCGCTGACGTTTCAGCCCGAATCGTCGGTGGCGCTGGGCTTCGGTTTCCGTTGCGGATTCCTGGGACTGCTCCACATGGAGATCATCCAGGAACGGCTCGACCGCGAATTCAATATGGATGTGATCACCACGGTGCCCAACGTGTCCTATCTGGTCTACGACAAGCAGGGCGAGGTGAAGGAGGTGCACAATCCGGCCGGAATGCCCGACGTGACGCTGATCGACCATATCGAAGAACCGTATATAAAATCCACGATCATCACCACGACCAACTTCATCGGTCCCATCATGAGCCTGTGTCTGGGCAAGCGGGGAGAGCTGGTGAAGCAGGAATATATCAGCGGCAACCGCGTGGAGCTGCATTACAACATGCCGTTGGGAGAGATCGTGATCGACTTCTACGACAAACTGAAAAGCATATCCAAAGGCTATGCCTCGTTCGATTACCATCAGGACGGGTTTCGGCCTTCGAAGCTGGTGAAGCTGGACATCCTGCTCAACGGCGAGCCGGTGGACGCCCTGTCTACGCTGACCCATTTCGACAACGCCACGGACTTCGGGCGGCGGATGTGCGAGAAACTGAAAGACCTGCTGCCCCGCCAGCAGTTCGACATCGCCATCCAGGCGGCCATCGGTGCGAAAATCATTGCGCGCGAAACCGTGAAGCAGGTGCGCAAGGACGTGACGGCCAAATGCTACGGCGGTGACATCAGCCGAAAGCGTAAACTGCTGGAGAAACAGAAGAAAGGCAAAAAGCGGATGAAACAGATAGGCAACGTGCAGGTGCCGCAAAAGGCGTTCCTGGCGGTGCTGAAACTGGATTGACCCCTTTGCGCACCCACACGAAAAACGATTGACACATGGACCGAAGAAGAGATATAGCCCGGGAAATAGCCCGCATCTACTGCACGCTGACGCCGATGGGGGTGGAGGTGCTGTCGAAAATACTGGTGCCGTGTAAGTATTCGAAGAACGACGTGGTGCTTCCCGAGGGGAAGGTATGCCGGGCGATGTACTTCGTGGACAAAGGAATGGTTCGCCAGTACTATTACAAGAACGGCAAGGATGTGACGGAGCATTTCTCATACGAAGGGCGCATCGTGATCTGTATCGAGAGTTTTCTGAAGCAGGAACCGTCGCGCCTGATTGTGGAGGCGCTGGAGAATACGGTGCTCTATGCCATTCCCTACGACGACCTGCACACGCTGGCCGTGCGTAACCAGGAGATCGAACTGCTGTTCCGCAGAATTCTGGAGCATGCCCTGATCAGTTCGCAGGTGCATGCCGACAGCCAGCGTTTCGAGAACGCTACGGAGCGCTATCTGCGCCTGCTGCGCACCAAACCCGAGATCGTGCTGCGGGCTCCCATGCTGCATGTGGCCTCTTACTTGCAGATGTCGCCCGAGACGCTCAGTCGGGTGCGGGCCGCTCATGTGGCGGAGGAAACGATAAAGGACAAGGACGAAGGCATTTCCGGGCTACGGGGCAGTTTGTAAGAAATAGCGACGGCGGCGAAAATCCCAGTGGATTTTCGCCGCCGTCGGGTTTGTGCTGTGAGCGGTTCGTACTGTCAGGACATACTCGTTTCCCGTCAGATCTCCACGTCGGTATACAGGAACCGTTTGATGCTTTTCTTAGGTGTCTTTTCAAATTCTTCCTCGTAGATCTTGATGCCCGACAGCTGCGAGTAGGCGGGGAGCTGGGCATTGAGCTGCTGCCGGTTGTCCTCCATGACGCCGATCAGATCGCTGTCCTGCAATCCGATTTTGCGGGCGGCGTCGAAATCCGGGTAGACCAGTGCATACAGTTTCTCGCCTTTCTGGATGACGATGCTTTCGTTGACCAGCGTCAGGCTGTTGAGCCGGTCTTCGATCTCCTCGGGGTAGATGTTCTGCCCGCTGGCTCCCAGCAGCATGTTCTTGCTCCTTCCCTTGATGAAGAGATTGCCTTCGCTGTCCATCACACCCAGGTCGCCGGTGTGGTACCATCCGTCGCTGTCGATGGTTTCGCGGGTAGCCGTTTCGTTTTTGTAATACCCCAGCATCACGTTGGTGCCCCGTACCAGTATCTCGCCCACTTCGTGTTGCGGGTCGCTGCTGTTGATGCGTATCTCCATGCGCGGGGCCGCCTTGCCGCACGAACCCGGGCGGAAACGCTGCCAGTCCTCGTAAGCGATGATGGGGGCGCACTCCGTGGAGCCGTAGCCCACCGTGTAATTGAAGCCGATGTCGTGCAGGAAATCCTCTATCTCGCGGTTGAAGGCGGCTCCGCCCACGATGACTTCGTAGTATTGTCCGCCGAAAGCCGCCCGCAGCTGCTGACAGATCTTGTCCTTGATCTTCTGGCTGATGACAGGCAATTTGAGCAACATCTTGATTTTAGGGCTTTGCAGTTTGGGCAGGATGGCCTTGCGGATGATTTTCTCGATGACGAGGGGTACGGCGATGATGATGACCGGTTTGATTTCCGCAAACGCCTTGAACAGGATCACCGGACTGGGAATCTTGCCGAGGAAGAAAATGTGGCATCCCGTGCAGAACTCGAAGATAAATTCGAACGCCATGCCGTACATGTGGGCCATGGGCAGGATGGAAATGATGTTGTCGCCGGCTTTCATCCGGTCGCCAAGCGCTTCGCGGGCGAACTCCAGGTTCGACCACAAGGCCCGGTAAGGAATCATCACGCCTTTGGAATTGCTGGTGGTGCCGGAGGTGTAGTTGATGACGGCCAGTTCGTCTGCCGTGTCCCGGTGGTAGGCAATGTGGTGGGGACGGAAGTTCATGGGGTAGCGTTCGCCGAACAGCTGGTTCAGATGCTCGCGGGCATACGTCACTTTGTCCGTGCGGCTGAGCAGCAGCGAGTAATCCGCTATGCTGATGATGCCTTCCAGATGCGGCATACGGTCGGCCGAAAGGTTCGGCCATATCTGGTCGCCCGCAAAGAGCAGTTTGGCCTCGCTGTGGTTCACGATGTCGTGAATCTGCTCGGGGCGGAACTCATGAAGCACCGGGACGGCTACGGCTCCGTAGGTGAGTATGGCGAAAAAAGCCGCTCCCCAGCGGGCGGAGTTGCGTCCGCAGAGGGCAATTTTGTCTCCTTTCTCTATACCGCTGTATTCAAAGATGATGTGGAGCTTTTCAATGATGCGCGCCACATCTTTGTATTGCAGTGTGCTACTGTTATAATCGGTCAAGGCGTCCAGGTCCCAGTTGTCCCGGATGCTTTGACTGACTTGTTCGTTAAAACTTGGAATATTCATTGCACAAAAATGTTTTTAATGTGCAAAAGTAAGTCCTTTTCCTTACAATACCAAGCTATTTGGATAGTTTAATACTTTCGTTCGCCGAAAATGCGGCTTCCTACCCGGATAAGGGTGCTTCCTTCCTGCAGGGCAAGCGGATAATCGTCGCTCATGCCCCAGGAACATTCGCGGAAAGAAGGGCTGTCGGCGAAAAAGTCGGCCCGTGCCTGCCGGAAGAATTCGAAAGCCCGGTGGAACTCCCGCCGTATCTGCTCCGGGTCGTCGACATTGGAAGCCATGCACATCACCCCGGCGATGCGTACGTGGGCCAGCGTCCGCCACGCCCCTTCGGCAAGCAACGCCCGGCATTCCTCCGTCGTGAATCCGAATTTAGTGGCTTCCTGTGCGACATGCAGTTGCAGCAGGCAGTCTATCACCCGGTTGTTCCTGGCCGCCTGCTTGTCGATTTCCTGCAGCAGGCGCCAGGAGTCCACTGCGTGTATCAGGCTGACATACGGGGCGATGTATTTCACTTTGTTGGTTTGCAGATGGCCGATGAAATGCCATTCGATGTCGGGGGGCAGTGTCCGGTGCTTCTCCTGTAACTCCTGAACGTGGCTTTCGCCGAAAATGCGCTGGCCCGCCTCATAAGCGGCTCTGACGGCTTCCGCCGGATGATACTTGGACACGGCTACCAGGCGCACCCCTGCCGGAAGCGATGAACGGAACGCCCGAATCTCTTCCTGTATATGTTTCGTTTCCATGCGGTTGACAGTTGATGATGCCGGATTATCCTTGTGCCGCCTCCGCGAACTCCGGCTGTTCGTCATCGGCAGCCTTATAATGAAACACGTCCATGATGGGCGTTTCCGCTATCGAGGCTATCTCGTAGTCCGCCAGGGTGCCTTCCATGCCTTTGTCCAGCCGCTTCACGGCATCGCGCAGGTCGGAAGCCTGCACCAGCATGGTCTGCGAACTTTTTTTCTCCACTCCGCTTTTTTCGTCGAGGGTGATGAAAGCCACTTTGGCCTTGAACCATTTGTCGGCGGCATCATCCTCGCATTCAAACAATTCGGCCAGCTTGGCCCGTTTGATGTCGGTGACTTGAAATTCGCCCGACATAAAGGGTTCTATTTCCTCCAGAAAACGCCTTTCGGCCTCCGTAAAGCTTAGGGCGTCTACCAGGTACGGCTCCGTTACCTTTTTCAGCAGACCGTTCTCCAGTGTCTTTTCGTATCTGACTTTGCATTCAAACCATTCGTTCATCATATTGTCCTGTGTTTTTTAGTCGGGCAAACTTACGGATTTATTTTGGTTCGGCCATGTGATCCGCTCATTAAGATTGACAGGGCGTAATTAATTCCGCTTTTTTTTGTACGATAGGCGGCTAAATCGTATCTTTGCATATTCGTTTTATATACGTAACGTCTAAAAATTAAAACTAATTGTAATGCCAAACATATCGGTTCGCGGTCACGAAATGCCGGAATCTCCCATACGTAAACTGGCTCCGCTGGCGTATGAAGCCAAGGAAAGAGGAATCCATGTGTATCATCTGAATATCGGACAGCCCGACCTGCCGACACCGGAAGCGGCGCTGAACGCCATCCGGCATATCGACCGCCGGGTGCTGGAATATTCTCCCAGCCAGGGCTATCTGAGCTACCGGCGCAAGCTAGTGGGCTATTATGCCAAATACAATATCCGGCTGGATGCAGACGATATTATCGTTACGTCGGGCGGTTCGGAAGCCGTGCTGTTCGCTTTCCTGTCCTGTCTGAATCCGGGCGACGAGATTATCGTGCCGGAACCCGCCTATGCCAATTATATGGCTTTCGCCATCTCGGCGGGAGCGGTGATCCGTACCATCGCCACAACGATAGAGGAAGGCTTCTCGCTGCCTAAAGTGGAGAAGTTCGAGGAGTTGATCAACGAGCGTACACGGGCTATCCTGATCTGTAATCCGAACAACCCCACCGGTTACCTGTATACCCGGCGGGAGATGAACCAGATTCGCGACCTGGTGAAGAAATACGACCTTTACCTGTTTTCGGACGAGGTGTACCGCGAATTCATCTATACGGGGTCGCCCTATATATCGGCCTGCCATCTGGAAGGTATTGAAAACAACGTGGTGCTGATCGATTCCGTGTCGAAGCGTTACAGCGAATGCGGACTGCGCATCGGTGCGCTGATTACCAAAAATGTGGAGGTGAGAAAGGCCGTGATGAAGTTTTGTCAGGCCCGCCTGAGCCCGCCGCTTATCGGGCAGATTGCGGCGGAAGCGTCGCTGGACGCTCCCGAGGAGTACAGCCGTGAAATATACGACGAGTATGTGGAACGGCGCAAGTGCCTGATAGACGGACTGAACCGTATCCCCGGTGTGTATTCTCCCATTCCGATGGGAGCGTTTTATACGGTGGCCAAACTGCCGGTGGACGATGCGGAGGATTTTTGTGCGTGGTGCCTGCGCGATTTCAACTACGAAGGCGAGACGGTGATGATGGCGCCCGCCGCCGGATTTTATACCACACCGGGCGCCGGAAAGGATCAGGTTCGTATCGCTTATGTGCTGAAGAAAGAAGACCTGGTGCGGGCATTGTTCGTGCTCCGCAAGGCGCTGGAAGCCTATCCCGGTAAGAAAGCGGAAGAATAAACGCGGAAAATCCTTGTAGTCCGAAACGCCGATGAACTATACGCTGTTTATAGCCAAACGTCTGCATGATCACCAAGGCGATGCAAAGGGAGTGTCGCGTTCGGCGATACGCATCGCCACGGCCGGTGTGGCCGTAGGGCTGGCCGTGATGATTATCTCCGTCAGTGTGGTGCTGGGCTTCAAGGGAGAGATCCGTTCGAAAGTGATCGGATTCGGTTCGCACATTCAGGTGATGAATTACGAATCGCTCTTTTCGGCGGAGTCGTTGCCGGTTGTGGTGAACGACAGTTTGCTGAACCTCTTGTCGGGCATACCGGAAGTGAAGCATGTGCAGCGCTTTTGCCAGAAAGCCGGTATGCTGAAAACGGACGAAGCGTTCAAGGGCGTGCTGTTGCGGGGAGTAGGCCCGGAGTTCGACGCTTCTTTTCTGAAAAAACATCTGGTGGAGGGGACGATACCCGTGTTCTCCGATACGGCGGCTTCCCAACAGGTTCTGCTGTCCGAACAGACGGCAGCCGAGCTTCACCTGTCGGTGGGGACGAAAGTTTTCGCCTACTTTTTCGACAATAGTGTCCGGGCGCGTCGGTTCACCGTATGCGGTATTTACCGCACGCATCTGACCGACTTTGACAACAGTCTGGTATTTACGGATCTTTATACCTGCAACCGGCTGAACAACTGGCAGCCCGACCAATACAGCGGAGTGGAGGTGGAGCTGAAAGATTTCGACCGGTTGGACGAAGCTTCATACCGTATTGTCAATCTGGTGAACCGGCATACCGACAAATACGGAGCTTCTTATACGTCGCCGACGATTAAAGAACTGTATCCCCAGATCTTCGCCTGGCTGGGATTGCTTGATACCAACGTATGGGTGATATTGATACTGATGATGTCTGTGGCGGGGTTCACGATGGTGTCCGGCCTGCTTATCATCATGCTGGAACGTACCCCGTTTATCGGTATCATGAAAGCGCTGGGATCCTCCAATGCGGCGGTGCGGCGCATTTTCCTGTATTTTTCGGTGTTTGTGATCGGCAAGGGATTGCTGTGGGGTAATATAATAGGTATAGGGCTGATGCTGTCGCAAAAAACTTTCGGCTGGGTGCGTCTGGATCCGGCTACTTATTATGTGGATACCGTGCCGGTGTATATCCATCTCGGTTATCTGGCAGCGATTAATGTAGCGACGCTGTGCATTTCCGTGGCCGTTCTGCTGGTGCCCAGTCTGCTGGTTTCGAAGATAAGTCCGGCTTCTTCCATCCGGTTTGAGTAGAACGGGGGAGGGCCTTGCCGGCGTTGCGGGAAACAAGGCGAAGAGGCCGGCAAGGAACGGAGACCCCGAGGCTTTTGAAATGCAATTATTTGTTACAATGATTAAAAAATGTTTCGGCAGTATGCTAGGCGGGCCACAAATAATCATTATCTTTGTAGGCAAATAAATCTATTTTATGGAATATGTGTATTGGGGAATTGTTGTATTCCTTTTTGCGTTATCTACCTTTGATCTTTCTGTGGGTGTCAGTAACGACGCCGTAAATTTTCTTAGCTCGGCCATCGGTTCGAAAGCGGCCCGCTTTAAAGTGATTCTGACTGTCGCGGCAGCCGGCGTGCTGGTGGGAGCGGTTACGAGTAGCGGAATGATGGATATTGCCCGGCACGGAATCTTCCGTCCCGAGCAATTTTATTTTGAAGAGCTGATGTGCGTGTTTCTGGCGGTGGTGGCCTCCGATGTCATTCTGCTTGATATCTTTAACACGATGGGTATGCCTACGTCTACGACGGTGTCGATGGTGTTTGAACTGTTGGGCGGCAGTACGGCACTGGCACTGGTGAAGATGATGCACAATCCCTCGCTGACGTATGCCGAGCTTATCAATACGGACAAGGCGCTGTCCGTGATTCTGGCTATTTTCCTGTCGGTGGCCATTGCTTTTGTGTTCGGTCTGATTGTGCAGTGGATCGCCCGTGTGATCTTTACTTTCCATTACACCCGGCACCTGAAGTATACGATCGGTATTTTCGGGGGGCTCTCCATTTCTTCCATTGCCTATTTCCTGATGGTGAAAGGAATCGGAACGGCTTCGTTCATGACCGATGCAGGCCGGATATGGATTGCCGAAAACACATCCTCCATTCTTATCGCTTTCCTGATTTGTTTCACGGTATTGATGCAAGTGTTGCATTGGTGCCGTGTTAATGTTTTCCGCATCATCGTGCTGTTCGGTACGTTCTCCCTAGCGATGGCTTTTGCAGGAAACGACTTGGTAAACTTCATCGGTGTGACGCTGGCGGGCTTCTCGTCCTGTCAGGAATTCATGTCACATCCGGGGGCTAACCCGGCTACCTTTACGATGGAGTTCCTGAATGAAAGCGCTACCACGCCGTTTTATTTTCTGGCCGGTGCAGGCGTGGTGATGGTATGGGCCTTGGCCACCTCCAAAAAGGCACAAAGCGTGGTAAAGACTTCGGTTGATTTGTCTCGTCAGACGGCGGGAGACGAAATGTTCGGTTCGTCGCGTTTTGCCCGTAGCCTGGTGCGGAGTGTCCTAAACTCCACCGAATATGTGGTGTCGCATGTTCCGCAATGTGTGAAAGACTGGATCAACTCCCGTTTCAATCAGGACGAGGCCATCTTGCCGCAGGGGGCGGCTTTCGACCAGGTGCGTGCTTCGGTAAATCTGGTGATGGCCGGCTTGCTGATCGTGGTGGGTACATCGTTGCGTCTGCCGTTGTCTACGACTTATGTGGCTTTTATGGTGGGAATGGGCTCTTCCCTGGCCGACCGGGCATGGGGACGGGAGAGTGCCGTATTCCGTGTGACGGGGGTTATCTCGGTTATCGGCGGATGGTTTATGACGGCCGGAGCGGCTTTTTTCCTTTGTTTTGTCGTGACGATGCTGTTGCATTACGGCGGGGTGATTGCCATGGGACTGTTGATCTGTCTGGTTGTTTTCATGCTGATCAACAATAACCGTAATTATAAGAAGAAAATGGCGTCGGTGAAGAAAGACGAGGTCTTCACGGAACTGATGCAGACGTATAACCGGAAAGCGGCCTGGCCCTTGCTCAGCCGGCATGTGCGCGATTCTCAGGCAGGAGTGGTGCGTTTTATAGCCGGTGCTTACAAGGAGATCACCGAAGGATTGGTGAATGAGGATGTGAAGCAGTTGCGGCGTGCTTTGAATAGCCTGGATGAAGAGAAAAAGAACTGGAAAGTGATGCGCAGAAAGGAAATTTTGGGTATGCGCAAGATAGAACCGTTGTTGGCGGTGGAGAAAAATACATGGTTCCATCTGGGGAATAACAGTGCCGAGCAGAGTTTGTATTGCCTGAAGCGTATGTGTGAGCCTACGCTGGAGCATGTGGATAATAATTTCAATCCCTTGCCGGAGGAATATGCGGAAGAATTTACGCCGATCCGCAACGAAGTGGAATCGATTATGGAGGATACCAGAGAGATGATCCTGTCGGGGAATTACGAGGATTCCATCCTGTTGCGGGAGAGGGGAGACAAGATGAAAAACAAACTCTCTTCCGTACGCAAGATACAGCAGAACCGCATTACGAAAGGGACGGATGAGAGTATGCTTAAGGTGGAGTTCCTGTATCTGAGTATGTTGCAGGAAACACAAGAGTTAATCAGTCATTTGCGGCATTTGCTGCGTGCCAATCGCCGCTTCCAGCAATAAGAAGCGGCGGTGGTTCCGATAAGCGGTTTTCTTTGGGAGAGCCGCTTATCGGGACACGAAGGTTGTGATGGAACGAGGGGGAAGTGAGGTTTTTACCTGCTTCCCCTTGATGCGTTTCACGGGGGAGAGATTCTCGTCCGACTGTTCCGAAGTGCGGTAGAGCTGCCAATGGCGCTTGGCCTTGTCTTCTGTAGTAAAGGAAAAGGTACGGGCATCCTCGGCATAGTTGATGGCCACGACGACCCATTTGCCGTCCGTATTCCGGTAGGCGGAGCACATGATGCCCGTCGGATCGGTGTCTCCTTCGGGAAGGGGAAGGCCCAATGGATTGAAAGCCGATACGCTCATTCGCACGGCTCCCGGACGTATGAAACGACTGTAGTTCCCCAGTGCCCACAGCAGTTTGGAGTCACGTGTCGTCCCGTAATCCGGGTGTTGAGGATTGTCGTACATGCGGAGAAGACCGTCTTTGTAGTCGCCGCCCAGCGCCCGCCACCATTGCCAGCTTCGCGCGCCGGCCACAACCAGATCGTGATGGATGATGCGGGCCACATAAAGGGCGGTTTTCATGCCGAAGTCATAACCGCCTCCGCCTCCGATCTCGGTATCATTACCCATAATACAGGTTTCCGTCTGCCAAAAATCCACCTTGTATTTAGCCAAGGTGTCGCGTAGTTCCTTCCGATAGTCACGCAGCTTGCTCAGCGGGGTATTGGTCCAGTAGCTGTGTCCGGCAATCAGACGGGGAACATTGGGTAAATTTCCCACATAGGTATCACTGCTGTCCGGGCAGAAAAACGACTGAATTTGATAACCGCGTCGGCTGTCTGTCATGTGTGTGCGCATCATGCAACGGTAGTCGGATGATTCGCTTATTAACAGACGGGTGGATAAGTTCTCCCGGACAAACTCTTTGGAAAGGCATCTTACGATACGGGCTATTTCCTGTTTGGTAGCCGGGGTGCCTTCTTGTTTGGGCCCGGTCCAGTTCCAGTGTCCGTCCGGTTCGTTCACAGGACAGAGATAATCGATTCGTATGCCTTCGTGTTGCTCCAGTCCGGTAATGACCGTGGTCAGGAAGCGTGCGAAATCTTCGTAACATTCCTCTTTTAAATTCAGCGTACCGGAATTTCGCCCGGTATTCGTGGCCAGCCCGTTTTGGGTAAAGAAAACCGGCGGCGAGTTCAGGAAACCGATCAAACAGGGTACTCCCCGTTCTTTAGCCAGTTGTAGAAAACGGCGTTGTCCGCTCTGCTTGTTCCAATTGTATGTTCCGTCGGCTTGTAGGAAACATTCTGTGCGGGTACCTGGGTTTATGTAACTGGAATCTCCCTGTTCCGCACTCCCTGCACCGATATTGAAGCGCCAGATACTGAGGCCGATTCCTTTCGGGCAACCGTTTTCATCGAGTGCGGTGCTAAATAATCGGTCGGCAATCCGTTGCTGTTCCTTAGGTGACCATAGGCCGACTTTCTGCATGCTCCAGGCGTCCGAAGCTCCGAAACCGTCAATGGTTTGACAAGGAAGATTTTTATGGATCAAGTAAATACGGTCTTCCGCTTGCCCGGCCCGATGTCCGGTCAGTAGCAGCAAAAGAAGCAGGGGAGTATATTTCATAAGGCTCTTTTCTTAATCAGTTGGTTTAAGATATTGCAAATCTACAAAATAGCTTCCACATATCCATATAATGTGTGTCTAATATTTGTTTTTTGCCGCCGGCATGCTGTTGACAACTCTTTTTTAAAGAGAGAGGAAATAGTAGAGGGGATTGGTTTGGAGGAATGAGCCGGGAGCATGTGGTGATGGTGGAGATAGGCTTATGTATTTTAGATGCTTTTTATAAAGAATGAGAAAAAAGTGTTTCTTTTATTTGGAATTTAGGAAAAATAGCCCTACCTTTGCAACGCATTTAGGGAGGAGAATTAGAAAATTCATCCCTCATGTAAGGAAGTTTGGGTGAGTGGCTGAAACCACCAGTTTGCTAAACTGACGTACGGGATTCCGTACCGGGGGTTCGAATCCCCCAGCTTCCGCACGAAAAAGTGAATGGCCGGCGCTTTCGTCTAGCGGCTAGGACACATGCCTCTCACGCATGGAACACGGGTTCGATTCCCGTAGGCGCTACGTGATTACGATAGTTTAATTTTGTTTTGGAATTGAACTGTCGTTATTTTTATATCTATATAGTTTATGTTTTCAATGGTTTGATACAATCTTTATAGCTATCTAACGGTTAAGTCAAAGTTTCGGTAATTTACTGTCATCCTAGAATGAGTGATATGTAACGAAAATGCACATCAGAAAGAAGAAACACCCACCAGGGGGAGCATCTGTATCATAGTCGTTGAGAAGAACAACGGCAAGATGAGGAAATCACAACTATAGGAACAGTAAAATGCTCTTCCTTTCTTTCAGAAAAAAATGCCGCGGCGAATGAAATGAATCGCCGTGGCATTTTTTTCTGAAATATCTGGGTGTCTTTAATCGTTTATCCCGAACGATTTTTTGTTTCGAAAAGGACAATAAAACTTTCGGGGTGCACTTTATTATGATGCAGTCACTCAGATGATAGCCGGGATGTACCCGGTCATAGCATTGTCAGTTTATCGGATGAGAACCTTTCTACTCTTCCCTCCTTTCACTTCAATAAATAGCCCGCCGTGGGGATTTTTCACTTCTATGCCTTGCAGATTATAGTATCTCGCAGGAGCGTTGTCTTGGACATTACCGATGGATGTTTCTTCAATCCCCGTGTCCGTATCGTCACTGCCGGCCAGTCGGCTTATGAACGACTTGGCTGTCTCCTTGAGCGTCGGGAACAATCCGTTCAAGGAACTGGAGCAGTCGAGTGCGAACATAATGACAGCGGAATTCTTGATGTCTTCAATATTAATCTTTCCATCTTTGTCGTTCTCAACGTTATGTTGCCACGTGTCGCGTGAAGCGATGTAGGTCCACTGGTCAATGTCGTCTTTTTCTACCTCAAGAATGTCTTCCTCGAGGTTGCGGCAGTCATCAAACGTAAATTTGAGATAGACACCGTCGCGTTCGGCTATGATTTTTTTACCGGAAGTAGAGGTGAAACCATGGTATGTGACATTATCAAGCGACAAGTCATCTATATTGAATACGCCTTCAAGATACAGAGTTGAGTTTTCTATGTTGTCGGATACATGGTCGAATGTGAAACGGTAGGTATCGTCGTGTGACATCATCGGTACGCTGACGGATATGGTTCGCTTGGATGTTTGCCGGCTAAGTTCTTCATATAGTCGGCTGAGTTCTTCCTGTACTTCGGTGATGTCGCTGACGGGGTGTACCGTCGTGTCCGATGAAAGTGCTTCAAGATTAAGCATGAACAGTTCATCGTCGGCCACATCGTTGCTCTTCAGGCCGATGGCATAGGCTTTCAACTTATGTTCCTGCACACTTGTGCTTCCGATGCGTTCCGACAGATAGGCTGCATAGTTGCGTGAAGTGCGGTGTTCCGGTGCCATGGCCAGCGAACCTTGGTCGAGTCCGTCGGTGAAGGTAATGAGAACGGCATTGTTCAGGTTCTCCGGATACGTACTGGCCGTCATTGTCGTTATAGCCTGGTCTACGGCATAGTAAAGCAGCGTGGCATTTCCCATTTGCATATTATCTATGAAATCTGTGAATTCATCTTTGCTTGTCTCGTCCAGCAGTGCGATGGGCTTGTTCTGCAACTGATCGTTAAACGCAATGAGGCCCATGTATATTCCATGGTCTTCTTCGATGGGCTTGCTGTAGCCTTCGGGTAGCGTGATGACACATTTTCGGTCGGTGGATAGTGTGGCCGATTCTGATGTTTCTAGAATTCTCGCCACGAAATATTCTGATGGTATTTCCACAACACCGTCCTGCAACTTTCCGTATTGAGATAAAGTGGAGCCGTTTTCCGGACATTGCTGAGTGAACTCGTAAGTATAATCTCCAGACTTGACAGAATAGGTATCTATATAAACTTTGTCAGGGTCTTCGGCATGGAGATACACGTCCGAATTCAGATAGTGTGGAGAGAGTTTATAGACATCCTTGCGCGTTGTGCTTTTATAAACCGTGACATCCGCTTCAGCGACTCCGCCTTCCGTGAACTGAAAGAACGGGTCCACGAAGTGCCCCGTACCGACAGACACCCAAGATTCCTGCGGTGGCGTGTAGCCGAGTACGTCGTCGGGGAAAACTATCCGGTGAATGGCTTTCGAGTATTTTGCATTGTTGGATGGGTTATCCCATTTTCCCGGAC
>CAJUDC010000044.1:0-2347 GCA_910584955.1 uncultured Paraprevotella sp.
CTCCACCCTGCACAAGCGGGGCGGAGACATATAAAAGCGGAGATTCCTAAACTCAAGACTACGAGGGATAAACATCGCAACGCCCCTCCTCGCCCAACAAGGCAGGGACGAAAGGAAAGCAACCTCCACAGAACGAGAGAAGAAAGGAACATTCAGGGAACTACCGAAACGTCCCTCGTTTGCTCATGGAATGGAAAGGGAAGACAAGCCGGAATGTGTTCAACAAACGCTACGCCCCTATCCGACCCCTATCTACGCCAAAGCCTCAACAGTCACCAACGACGGAAAGTCTCATTCAAAAGCACGCCGAAAAGGCAGGATGGGAACGTACTATAATATAGTAAGGTGAAGACGAGACGGGAAGCAAACGGCAAAGAAAGAAAACAGAAACAGGAAGCGCAGCCACCCACCGTTTTCAAGAAAAAACAAATGGCACCCGACAAAAGCTGTCCCAAACAGACAGAAACAAAAACAGCCGGAAAGTTCATACAAACTTCCCGGCTGCTTCTTAGACTGGCGTATTAGAACTTGACACTATTCAAATACTTGTCGAGCAACATACCGTCGATCGGTTTCAAATCGAAACGCACTTTACGTTTAGCTTTGAGTTTGATGACGAAAAGTTCACCGTCGCCTTCGAGGTAAGGTTTCTCACCGAGGTTGACAAACGTAGGATACAACGCTTTCTGTCCGTTCTTGTGCAGACGGTCGTATGTGAGATTTCGCATCTCCTTCGTACCCGTTGTCTCCACACCTACAAACTCATAGTCGTTGACATCGTAAGGCAGAGCGAAGCTCAGTGCATTCACACTTACCAGCCCGTTGCCTTTCACTGTCAGTTCAACCGTTTCTCCGGCGTTGTAAGCCGTTTTCGGCGTGCCGAATGTCAGTTTACCCTGTACAGCGGGCACCTTACGGCTGCTCACGCCCGTTTCCAGCTCGATAGCTACCGCAGAAATGTCGTAAGCATCGATCAAACCGTTGTTGTTCAAATCGCCTTTACTGATGTAACCTTCGTAATCGGAATCTCCCTTGCGCAGGCCCGTATAATTCATATACGAAGTAAGGTCGTTTTCATCTATCTTACCGTCGTGGTTGATGTCACCGGGCAGATAGCTTTCCGAACCGGGCACCTTGAATACATACAGTTCGCGACCGGAACCGAAGCCTCCCACACCGTCTGTTACAGAGAGACGAATGTAACGTGCCGTAGGCTGCTCTTTAAAGGTGAACACCTTCGTCTCACCGTCTCTTGCCCAGTCGAAAGCACCGGCCTCCGTCCATGTCTCCTTGTCCATGCTATAGGCAACGGAGCCTTTCAACAACGTGCCGTTTCCGGCATCGAGGCGAGGCAGATAATGGAACTTGTCGAGTACATTCACTGTACGCAGATCAATGATCATCTGGAACGGCAACGCCTTCTTGCTCCATGCGGTATGCCATTGCTTGCTCTCATCGAAGTCGAAGAGTTTGTTGACGCCTTGACCGCCCTGGTTGTCGCAAGTCGTCTCGGCCCGGACACCCTGGATAGCGAACTCCAGCGGGTTGGCTTTCGTCGTAGCCGATACGGAAGCCCAATCGGAACGTCCGTCTTTGTTTACCGCTCTCACTTTGAACGTATAAGACGTTTCGGGAACCAGATCCTCGAACAGCAGTTCGGTATCTTTAACTGTGGTATAAACCATCCCGTTAAATTCCACTTCATAATAGTCGGCTCCGCTCACCGCCGGCCATGACGGCGTCAGGGTGTAGGCTTGCGTGTGTTCGTCCGTTACCACCGAGTTGGGGACCGTCAACGCTCCCGTCGACACCCGCAAGCGGTCGGTCGTATCATACGCATATCCCTGTACAGTCAATATGGTAGTCACCGCCGTTATATCCGCCGAAGCCAAACGGACATAAAGCACGGGATTCTTGACTATCTTCTTCTCGGCAAAAGGTGTACCCTTCGTAGCGAAACGGTTCATATCCGGTGCTTCGTCGTAGAAGAACACATTCTCACCGGCCTGCAAATCATTCAACGTGTTCACCTCGGTCAGTTTCACTTTCTTGCCTCCTACACGGGCAGTCACGCTCTTGGGACGTGCTGTGGTATTTACACGGAACTCCGTCACCTTGTTCTTCTCAAAGCCTTTGAATGTACCGGAAGCCGGTTCCACGGTGACGGTGGCGGTATTTTTCTTATCTACCACCGATGTAATACGCGTGCTCACCCCGGCTCCTGCTTTATAAGCCTCTGTTACCCCGTCGTCGTCGTATTCGGTAAAGGAAGTCTCACCGCAGGGATACAATTCATAGATACGCAGATGCTTGTTTATCTCGGTCACGTTATTGTTCGGATTCGTAA
>CAJUDC010000044.1:2378-17475 GCA_910584955.1 uncultured Paraprevotella sp.
CACAAAGGGGCATCAAAGTTGTTCAGCACACAGCCTCCTTCATATACAGCCCCGGTAAAATAGTCCACCCACTGTCCTTCGGGCAGGTAGATACCGTTGCGCCGGTCGTTACCCTCCGCATCCATTTTCGTTTCCTTATATATAGGAGCCACCAACACATAAGGGCCGTACAGGAACTGATATTGTGTAGCTACTCCCAGCGTATAGGCATTCGGATAGTCCAGGAACATGGCACGTATCATCGGTTTCCCGTCCACGGCCTCACGGGCCAGACTGTAGGTATAAGGCATCCATTCGGATTTCATCTTCAGATACCAGCGGTTGATGGAAGCGGCCGGTTCGCCCAAGATGTGCGGATATTTGGGATTGGCTCCCCATCCGTCCATATTCAACTGCATGGGAGTAAACGTCTTCCATTGGAAGTCACGTACATTTACCGGTACATTCTTTCCTCCGAAGATACCGTCCATATCCGAAGAGATGTTCGGCTGACCGGACAAGCCCGAGCCGATATACGTCGGGATATGGAAACGAATGTATTCCCACTCGCCGCCCGTCTGGTCGCCCGACCAGATTCCGGCATAGCGTTGCGTACCGGCCCAACCGTCGAGCGAGATAATGAACGGACGGGCGTTGTTACCATAGTAAGGCATGATCTCGCCCACATCGGCCACGCCGTTCAATCCGAACGAATAGCCGGCGCCCACCCAAGCTACGTCAGTCTTGAGCACACGAACACCGGCATCCCGCACTTCCTTCACGATGTCGCGCTGAAGCAGTGCTTCCACATCCTTCTTGGGATGCAAATCCGACTGTGTCCACAGACCGATTTCCACGCCATGCTGACGGGCGTATTCACCGAATTCCTTAAGGTTCTGCACGTTGCCATCCAACGTTTCCGTCTGTCCGTATCCGGCACCATACCCGTCATTCGGCAGCACCCAGCCCAACGGCATATCGTGTGCCTTGTAACGGTCGATAACAGCCCGGGCGGAGAACTGATAATTATTCTTCTCCCCGTTGAGCGATTCCTTGGTTCCGCCGTTGTCTTTCTGGTCTTCCTTGTAGCGCTTGCCGTCTTCGAACAACACACCGCCCTCGTTCACCTCTTTCCAGTAATCGCGGTTATAAGCGTTCAGATGTCCTTCATAGAATCCGAATTTAGGCAACAGCACGGGATTTCCCGTCAGTTGGTAAAAATCGTTCAGCAGAGGCACAGCCCCATCGTTCACCATGAAAAAGACATCCAGATAGTCGGTCTCGTGAGACAGCTTCACCGTACCGGCTTGCTGCGCTCCGAAATCATAACGTCCGGGACGGAAAGTATACCACATCATACCGTAACCGCCCGTCGACCAGTAATAAGGTGTAGGCGATGCCACACCTCCGTCCGTCCAATTATTGGTGTTCTCTATGGCTATGGCCTTACCCTTATGAGAGAAACGACCGTTCTGCACCCCACCGCCATAGAAATACTCTTGCGGCGCCTCTTTCAAGGTGAGCGTTACTCTCCCTTTCTCAAATTGCGCCGGAGCGGTTTCTTCAATCACTACCGCACCCGTCTTCAGATTGGTCACCTTCAGCAAAGAAGATGCCCTATCCAATTCCAGTTTAATACGGTCGGTCGTCATCACTACACTCTTTCCATTTTCCGACAGGCTTAACGACTGAACCGCCTTGCGCGGGTTCTTCACCAGGATCTGAGCTTCGGGCGACGCCTTCGGATCGCGAACGATACCTCCCTGGTTATCACGGAAAAGGCGGAAAATGTTTTCTCCGTAGAAGTCGAAAGTCAAGCACTGACCGTTGGCAAGCACCACTTCCACCGTAGTCGGGTTAATCATCCGAGCCTCCCGGACAGCCTGCACCTGCTGCACTGCGTTCTGAACCGATGTGCATACAGGCAAAGCCCCTGCTTCCACCGGCGCACACGCCAACGGCCATGCCATGGCAAGCCACACCGCTCGGTTTCGATTCTTTCTACCCATCAAATTCTTCATGTCTGTAAAAAGTTAAATTTAGGTTATTTGATTAATTAAAGCGTTTTTCCTAGATGTCACCTTTTAATAAGGTGTTCAAAAATACAAATAAAAAACGGAATACTTTCAATCAGACCGGAACAAATTACACAAATGCCCCATAAAAACAAATATTTACATTCGAATAGGCTCCAATCACTCTTTCACCACCTATATATAAAAGGGACAACCGATTGTGTGATGCTCTGCATAAAAACCTAAAAAAAAGCCAATCACTTCATGATATAAAGGAAAAAACTTATCTTTGTGCCACTAAGAATTAATTTCGATATGGGCAACAAGAAAATCATTGCAGCAGCAAGTGCAGCCGGCTTGCTCCTGTGCATTTGTGTGGGGTTTCTGCTTTATTCCCTGCATCAAAAGAATGCAGAAAACGCGGAGATGCTGAAACTGGCCGAAATGGACAAGAAGGAAATGGAAAACGAATATGCACAGTTCGCGCTGCAATATAATGAAATGAAAACACAGATCAACAACGATTCCCTGATTGCACAGCTCGACCGGGAGCAGCAGCGCACGGAAATGTTGCTTGAGGAACTGAAACGCGTAAAGTCGAACGACGCCGCCGAAATATCCCGCCTGAAAAAAGAGCTGGCCACAGTGCGTGCCGTCATGCGCAGTTACATATTGGAAATCGACTCGCTGAACCGGCTGAATCAAGCGTTGACCGACGAGAACCAGCGCGTGAAAGCCCAATACAGCGAAGCGCAGCAGCATATATCCAATCTGACGACGGAGAAAGAATCGTTGAGTGACAAGGTGGCCATCGCTTCACAGTTGGACGCCACTTCCATCTCTGTCATAGGCAAAAACAAACGAGGTAAAGCGGCCAAAAAAATCAAGGACGTGAAGAACTTCGCGGTTAGCTTTGTCATCGCACGAAACATCACTGCACAAACGGGCAACCGATCGGTCTATGTACGCATCACCAAGCCTACCAACGAAGTGCTGACCAAGGGCGGCACATTCGAATATGAAAACCGTCACCTGGAATACTCCATGAAGAAAGATATTGAATACACCGGTGAGGAACAGGCCGTAACCATGTACTGGGATGTAACCGAGTTCCTGAGCGCCGGCACCTACCGGGTAAGTATCTTTGCCGACGGTCATAATATCGGCAACACGTCGTTCACCTACGAAAAATAACATACGGCAGGCGTCGCCGCTACGAGGACGCCACCCCGCCTATAAAAAACGATGGATAGCTCTCTCTAGAGAAGTATCCATCGTTTTTTCGTATGTCGTTCGAAAACGGTTCCTCCGCACTTATTTCCTAGGTTTCAACACGGCCAGATAATCGTAGTGTCCGCCTTGTGCAAGTCGTTCCGCCGTAAAGCCGTT
Organism: uncultured Paraprevotella sp.; assembly: GCA_910584955.1. Taxonomy (GTDB): domain Bacteria; phylum Bacteroidota; class Bacteroidia; order Bacteroidales; family Bacteroidaceae; genus Paraprevotella. The sequence continues at coordinate 5,762 of CAJUDC010000044.1, forward strand.
TTCCGACGCATGATAAGCCAGCGTATCGAAATCTACATACAGCCAATCGAAAGACGGCCCTTCTACCGATTTATATTTCATCCGAAAATCCACTTCACCGTAATAACCGGCATTCAAGTCGATGTCCAACACACCGTCCTCGTCTTCAAAAACATAACGCAGATCGCTGGAGTCCATGATAATGCAGCCACCGGGACGCAACAGCAACTTCATACGCCGGAAAAACTCCGGCATACGCTCTATCCGACCGATAATACCGGAACCGTTCATCAGCATCAGCACTGTATCGTAAGCATCCACGAACGAAGGATCGAACACATCCGCGTGGCGGACATCACGTACTCCGCGCCGCCGCATCACGTCTACCAGAAGAGGCGAAACGTCGACAGCCGTCACTTCAAATCCCCGCTCCTGAAGCACCAGCGAATGGCAACCGGCACCGGCTCCCACATCCAACACCCTGCCGCGACACGCCGCCAGCGCCTTGCGTTCGATTCCGGGCATAGCGTCCCACGTCCTGAACAGGGTTTCCACCGGCAGTTCGTCTTCGTCAAACAACGTAGAGAACACCCGTAAACGGGAGGCGCGCCCGTTGGCATAATAATCAGAGACCGCCGCTCCCATCGGATCCGTCTCAGGCGCTAATAAAGCTGTATGGTTCATAAAAAACGGTTTACGGGAACAAAGATACGGATATTCCCACAATCCTGCTTCTCGCCGACCGCTTTTTTTATCCCTTCCGCCGATGGCACATTCCGACTGTGTGCGCAAACGAAAACCGCCTTTTTTAAGTCGGAAAAGCATGATTTGTATAAAAATTAATTTGAGCAACCAATAAAAATAACTAAATTCGCCACCGTTTTAATCACATCTGATACAGGAAACAAACATTTTTTTATCAATCAAAAGTATAGTTATCAAAAACAATGGAAGCCGTATTCAGTTACATCATCGGATTGGGCGCAGCCGTCATGATGCCTATCATCTTCACCATTTTAGGAGTATGCATCGGAATCAAATTTTCTAAAGCACTAAAGAGCGGACTGTATGTGGGAGTGGGATTTGTAGGCCTCTCCGTCATTACCGGCCTTCTAACCGACAGCCTGAGCCCCGCCCTGAAACAAGTGGTGGAAATCTACGACCTGAACTTAGGCGTTTTCGATATGGGATGGCCTGCCGCCGCTGCGGTAGCCTACAACACATCGGTAGGCGCCTTCATCATTCCCGTATGTCTGGCCGTCAACCTGGTGCTGCTGCTCACCCGCTGTACCCGCACCGTGAACATCGACCTGTGGAACTACTGGCATTTCGCCTTCATCGGCGCCGTGGTGTTCTACACGACCGACAGCATCGCGTGGGGCTTTTTCGCCGCCATCATCTGCTACGTGCTCACGCTGATTGCCGCCGACTACACAGCGCCCATGTTCCAGCGCTTCTACGATAAGATGGACGGCATCTCCATCCCGCAGCCTTTTTGCCAGGGTTTCGTCCCCTTCGCCCTGCTCATCAACAAAGTGCTCGACCTCATCCCCGGCTTCGACAAACTGAACATCGACGCCGAAGGCATGAAAAAGAAGTTCGGCCTGTTGGGCGAACCGCTCTTCCTGGGCGTGCTGGTGGGGTGCGGCATCGGTGCACTGGCCTGCCGCAGCGGTGAGGAACTGGTAGACAGCATACCTTCCATCCTGGGGTTAGGCATCAAGATGGGTGCGGTGATGGAACTGATCCCGCGCATTACAAGCTTGTTTATCGAGGGCCTGCGACCCATCTCCGACGCTACCCGTGAGATGATCGCCCGTAAGTTCGGCGACAAAGCCAACCTTTACATCGGTATGAGCCCCGCCCTCGTCATCGGCCATCCGGCCACGCTCGTCGTGTCGTTGCTGCTCATTCCCGTAACACTGTTCCTGGCTGTCATATTGCCGGGCAACATGTTCCTGCCGCTGGCCTCACTGGCGGGCATGTTCTACGTGTTCCCGCTGATATTGCCCATCACACGGGGCAACGTACTGAAAACCTTCCTCATCGGCCTCATCCTGATGATTGTCGGGCTTTATTTCGTAACGAACCTGGCCCCCTACTTCACCAGTGCGGCCACCGATGTGTTCAACCGTACGCAGGACAAGGCCGTGCGCATCCCCGACGGATTCCAGGGCGGCGCGCTCGACTTCGCCTCCAGTCCGCTGGCCTGGGCGATCTTCCACCTCACCCACAGCATACGGATCGTAGGTCCCTGTCTGCTGGTGGCCTCCACAGCCGCCCTGCTGTGGTGGAACCGCCGCGTGATTAACCGTAAATAAAAACATTATTATAAAAGGACTACAACATGAAAAGATTAGCAATCGCCTTGTTCATGGGCCTGTCGGCCCTGACGGGCAACGCCCAAGTGAAGTACACCATGCAGACCGCCTGCCATCCCGACGACGTGAAGACTTACGACACACAGCGCCTGCGCAAGGCTTTCGTGATGGAGAAAGTCATGGTGGCCGACGAGATTAACGTGACCTATTCCATGTACGACCGCTTCATCTTCGGCGGTGCCATGCCCGTGAAGCAGACACTGAAACTGGAGACCATCGATCCGCTGAAAGCGCCTTACTTCCTCTTTGCACGCGAGCTGGGTGTGATCAACATCGGCGGCGACGGCGTAGTGACGGTAGACGGCAAGGAGTACGCCCTCGGTTTCAAGGATGCGCTCTACGTGGGTAGCGGCAATAAGGACGTGACGTTCCGCAGCGCCGACCCCGCCAAACCGGCCAAGTTCTACATTAATTCGGCTACGGCACACCACAGCTACGCCACGCAGTTGCTGAGTTGTAACCCGGCCAACAAAAAAGCCACACAGGCCAACCAACTCAAGGCCGGCAAGATGGAGGAAAGCAACGACCGCGTCATCAACCAACTGATGATTAAGCCCGTACTGGAAAAAGCCAAGAACGGCGGCACCTGTCAGTTGCAGATGGGACTTACGGAACTGAAACCGGGATCGGTATGGAACACCATGCCGGCCCATACGCACTCCCGCCGGATAGAGGCTTATTTCTACTTCAACGTACCCGAGGGCAACGCCATCTGCCATTTGATGGGCCAACCGCAGGAAGAGCGCCTCGTATGGTTGCAGAACGAACAGGCCATCATGTCGCCGGAGTGGTCTATCCACGCTGCCGCAGGCACCAGCAACTACATGTTCATCTGGGGTATGGCCGGCGAGAACCTGGATTACGGTGATATGGACAAGATTTCCTACACGGAAATGAAATAACGCATCCGGCGTAAGTCCCGCCCTCCGTCCGCTCACCGCAGCAGACGCCCGGCGGACACCGCGCCATCCTATCTGCTCCCGAAACGCATCTTACAGGCGTTTCGGGAGTTTTTTTATGGATATACATGCCGGCCCCAAGCAGGCTATGTCACTCCGTCACAGCCTAACGGCCAAAGACAGCCTCATCGGAAAATCCTCAGAATCAGCCTCCGGTTCGGACAGCAACAGCCGAACGGCCCCCACTCCCGCGCCCGACGACCGTTTTTTTCTCCTTGCTGCGGCATCGGTTTCTGCAACAACCTCCGGCGTGTCCTGCCTCCCGCTTCGTTTCTCCCTGCGGGACACTCCAAAAAGGTGTAGACCTTCTCGGAATAAGGTGTACACCTTTCTGGGAAAAGGTCTACACCTTTTTAAAACGCGGCGCTCACCCCGTTGCTTAAGGATATAGGTCCCCAACCATCGCAGCCTACAAGACGCTACGTTCTTTTCATATTATAGTTTATTTGGTATCGGCAAAGCGTTTTCCGATCTATTTCAAAGCGCCCCACAATTATTTTCCATACTTTTGTCCTTTATCAAGCACAGGCAATCATTTACCGCCCGTTATTGAATACTTTACTTAAACCTAACACGTATGATAAAACGCATTTTTCATGTTTGTATACTGCTGTGGCTGACCATCGGAAGTACGACCGCACAGGAAGTGCACTATACCGACACGCTAAGACTTCCGACCAATGCCAACGTAAGTCGCTACCCAGTGCAAAACAACTCGTCTGCCAACTGGAACATCGGTCTAGTCGAAGACGTCGGATGGCTACGGGTGGAGAAAACCCAAGCCGAGAATTTCCAACTGTCGGTCGCTGCCAACGAATCAGCGGAGAAACGTACAGCCGTGATTCGCATCTGGGACGAGAATAAGGAGGTCCGCATCCCCGTCAGCCAGCAAGGCGCACAAGAGGTGACGGCGGAATTCAATGTAGCCCACACCGCCGGAAGCAACTGGTTTCCGGTGCCCGCCGGATTGGCTGCCGACTGGAATATAAGCATAAATTCGGAAGCGGCCTACTGGGCCATAGCCAAACGACACGGTGACAACGCCATCATGGTATATGTCACCGCCAATCCCACGCGGGAGCAACGGATGATGCTTCTGACCCTGAGCGACGGCAAAGGGCAGCAGATGCACTATCGTGTGACACAGGACTACGAACACATGCCGCTCTCCCACCGTGAATACAGTCTGACGGACGAGGCCTGTACACTGGCACTCACCGTGGGCACGACGGAGCCGCTCGACTTCCGTCTGCCCGCATGGATCTCCCTGCATAGCAGCACCCCGGAGGCCGACGGCAACAACATCCGCTACGAGTTTCGTGCAGAAGCCAATCCCACCGACCGCACCCGTCGGGATAGCATCTGCATCGATGGAAGCGGCGCAGACATGCAGGCCGTAGTGCCCGTATGGCAATATCCGCATACGTCCTACCACCCCATTGGGGCGGAGGAACTGGCAGACACGCCCGTGCAGCCCTGCGACGGCGAGGCTTCGTCCTTTCAACCCGGACAGGAGTTCGCCCTTTCGTTCGACGGTGCTCCGACCACCCATTATCACTCGGCGTGGGACAATTCGCCCGACAACTATTTCCCCATCACACTGACTTATCGGTTCAAGCACCCCGAGGATATTGACTACGTAGCCTATCACCCGCGCACGGACGGGGGCACAAACGGCATGTTCGGCGAAGTGGAAGTGTGGGTGCAGACGGCCAAAGACACCGGTTTCCGCCACCTGCTCACCACCGACCTGCAGGGGCAGGCCGCTTTGGGACGAATTGAGTTTCCCGACACACAGCGGAGCCTGAAGGCCGTGAGGCTGATCGTCAACTCAGGCACCGGCGAACGGAAAGGTTTTGCCTGCTGCTCGGAAATGGAATTCTATCGTAAGACGCATGTTCCCAGTTCCTGCACCGAACTGTTCACCGACGCTTCGTGCAGCCGGTTGAAAAGCGGTATCAGCAAACGGCAGATCCGCCATTGCCGCTCGCCGTTTTTCCGTAACTTGGCGCTCAGTATGCTGGAAGGGACGTATCCGCGTGAATTTCGCATCGCCGCATTCCGGGCGTGGCCGCACCCCGACAAACAGGGCGAAGCGAACAGCAACATGCCGTTCAGCCTGCTGGACAATCCCACGGGAATGGCAGCTGTAACGGGCGAACCACTGGTAATCATGGCCGACCGCTCCGCCCCCGGCTTAGGCATACGCATCCAGAATCTGAGCGCCCCGACCGGCAGCGACGGCTATGGCGGCGAGGCGTATCCGCTGCACGAAGGCGTCAACGTAATCAGGCCGCAAACCGACGGTCTCATCTACGTGATGTATCATGCCGACGAAGCGGACGCGGCACCGGGCGTCGTCCTGCATTTCGCCACAGGACGGGTGAACGGTTTCTTTGACAGTGCACGCCACACGCGGTCGGACGGCACTTCGCGCTATCAGGAACTGCTGGCTCGGGCCGGTGACAAATATTTCGACGTGCTCAGTCCGAATGTGCACCTGACGTTCCGCAGCGACGACTTCCGCCGGCTCGTGCCCGACGCACAACGATTGTTAGCGGCCTACGATACGTTGCTGCTCCACGAACAGGAGTTCGAAGGAATGCTCAAATACGACCGACAACTGAAAAACCGTATGTACATACACACGTCGTACAGCGGCTACCTGTTTGCCACACATCACCACATCGGATTCGACGAGACCCTACTGCCCGAACTGCTGAACGTAGCCCGGCTGAAGACGACACACTGCTGGGGGCCGGCGCATGAGCTAGGACACATGTTGCAAGTGTCGCCCTACCTGAAATGGACGGCGATGACGGAGGTGACAAACAACATACTGGCTCTGGAGATACAGCGTCTGTGGGGGAGCCCGTCGCGCCTGCACACCGAACCGATGCGACCAGACATGTATGCCGACATCTACGAGGAGGCCATAAACGGGGCCTTTGTAGAAAAGCGGGCACATACGGAACTGGCCGACTGGTTCGACAAGCTGGTACCGTTCTGGCAACTGCGCCTGTATCTGATGGAGGTTGCCGGAAAGGAGGATTTCTATAAAGATGTGTTCGAGGCCTCGCGCCGGTTGAAGACGGAGCGCCCCGGCCTGACCAACGGACAGCTGCAACTGGAATTTGTGTACAATAGCTGCCAAGCCGCCGGCATCGACCTACGCCCGTTCTTCGAACGATGGGGATGGCTGCGCCCCGTGGAGCGGATCTACGACGATTATTACGGGAAAGACACGCTGCGGGTGACAGCCGACGAGGTGACTGCACTGAACGCACGCATCGACGGACTTGGTCTGCCCCGACTGACGGCTGCCGCCGAATACATCACCGACAACACCTTGCACCTGTACAAACATCCCGAACCGTTCCAGCCGGGGACGGCGCGCATTGACTTGCAGACGGGCATGGTGGTCGTGTCCGGCGGGCAAGGCACGGCGGCTTACGAAGCCCGACGCGGCAAGGAGGTGGTCTTCGTGTCCGCCCGCACTGAGTTTACCGTACCCGCATTCTGCGGCGCCCCCGTAGACGAACTGACCGTCATAGCCGTGGCACCCGACGGGCAACGGCAACCGTGCACACATCCCTAAACCATTTTTTGGGGCGGACAACCGATTGCCCGCCCCAAATGTTTTTTAAGGGGCACAGGAGAACGCTGTCCCTCCGGCCCAAGGGCATGGAACCGCTCCCGCATTGGCAAATCTCAACCCGCGCCTCGCCGCCGGCATCAGTCCGGTGTCCTCATTCTCTTCCCGCCAATACCCTAGCCCATCTTTGGTGCCCGCCGCAGCAAACATTCCCCAAAACAAACACATATATAGAGAGGAATTTTGTGGGAACGACGCGACGAAAGTGGTGCGGGGCGATAGGAGCGCTGGGCTTTTCTCTATAAGATTTTAGCAAGTAGCGCTGGAGGGAAAGAACGCTTGCGAAGAGCGCCGCAAGGGGTTCCGCGAAGAAAGTGGCACAGAACGGCAGGAGCGTTGCGCTTTTCTCTATAAGATTTTAGAGAGTATTGCAGGAGAGAAAGAACGCTTGCGAAGAGCGCCGCAAGGGATTGCCACAAAGAAAATGACGCAGAACGACGGGAGCGCTGGGCTTTTCTCTATGAGATTTTAGAGAGTATTGCAGGAGGGAAAGAACGCTTGCGAAGAGCGCCGCAAGAGATTACCACAAAGAAAATGACGCAGAACGACGGGAGCGTAGCGCTTTTCTCTATAAGATTTTAGAGAGTATTGCGAGAGGGAAAGGGCCGTTTGCGAGATGCGCAACGCGGGGTTCCCCGCACAAATACGACACCTCCCCTTGCCGGACTACAAACGGGGCGCACATGAATGCCGCCTCTTTCGGCGTCCGGCAAGGGGAGGTGTTGAGCGTATCTATTTACTTTCCTTTCTTTACCTCTACAATATGCGTAGGCGCCAGTTCCTGGTTGCGACGGTCGGTCTGTGTCACCACGCGCGCCGCCAACTGCATGAATGCCTGTCCCGTGATGCTGGCCGGGTCGAGCGCCTCGGGCGTACCCTTGTCGCCGTTCTCGCAGATGCTCTGCACAATGGGGATCTGCCCGAGCAAAGGCACCTGCATCTCCTCGGCCAGTCGCTTCACCCCTTCGCGACCGAACAAGTAGTACTTGTTCTCCGGCAGTTCGGCTGGCGTGAACCACGCCATATTTTCCACCAGTCCCAGGATAGGCACGTTCACCTTATCGTTCTGATACATATTGATTCCCTTGCGGGCGTCGGCCAAGGCCACCTGCTGCGGGGTGCTCACGATGACGGCGCCGGTGATGGGCAACGTCTGCACCAGCGTAAGGTGGATGTCACTCGTTCCCGGAGGCGTATCCAGAATGAAGTAGTCCAAATCCCCCCAGGCAGCATCGCCGATCAACTGCTTCAAGGCGTTGCTGGCCATGCCTCCCCGCCACAACGTGGCTTGATCGGGGTTGACAAAGAAACCGATGGAGAGCATCTTCACGCCATACTTCTCTATCGGCACGATAAGGTCGCGCCCCTCCACCTGTTCGGCATACGGGCGCTCCTCCTCCACCTGGAACATCTTAGGCATACTCGGGCCGAAGATATCGGCGTCGAGCAGTCCTACGCGATGCCCCATCCGGGCCAAAGCCACGGCCAGATTGGCCGCTACGGTGGATTTACCCACACCGCCCTTGCCGGACGAAACGGCGATAATGTTCTTCACGCCCGGCAACAGTTTCCCCACTTCGGGGCGCGGAGCCTGCAACGTCTTTACGTTGATCTCCACCTCGACTTCCTTGGCCACATACGCATGAATGGCGGCCTCGCAGGCTTTTACCAACGAGCGCAAAAAGGGATCGGTGGGCTTATCGAATATCAGCGAAAAGCTCACATGCAGACCGCTGATGCGCAGGTCGTCTTCCACCATACCGGCCTCCACTACGTTCTTTCCCGTACCGGGGTAACGCACGGTGGCCAGTGCATCCATAATCAATTTGGGATATAATGTCATTTGCTTACCTATTTATAATTCATACTTATCTTGTTGCCAGCACTCTATCAGGAGGATGACGCAATGAAATGCCTCGCTCCGGCAGAGGAAAACTTCGCGCCGACGGCAACGGCTGATGCTGACCGGACCGCCTTGCGGCCTACTTGCTCTTCTCCAGTCCGCTCCGTTTGCTGCGGTTGTAACTGCGGTAATCGTCCAGCTCTATCTCCACCTCCGGTTCCGCCAGTTCACCGTGTTGCGGCAGGCGGAAGCGCATGTAGCGGATGTTAAGTCCCCGGTCGAGCCACTGCTGTTCGTAGTAGGTGCGGATGCCCAGTATGCGCGCCTCTTCCGTGTCGGGCTGCTCTGTCAGCGGGCTGTGGTAGAGATCTTCGGTGGCGAATTCTACGGGAAAATGGTTTTTCTTCACCATGAAATCGGTGTAGGTATAGAGAAAGTTGGAATCGGTCTTCAGATGCACGCGTCCGCCGTCGAGCAGGAAACGACGGTATCGCTCCATGAAGAATGTGGAAGTGAGCCGTTTCGTCACCTTTTTCATCTGCGGATCACTGAATGTCAGCCATATCTCCGCCACCTCGCCGGGCGCAAAAAAACGGTCGATAATCTCGATCTGCGTACGCAGGAAAGCCACATTCTTCAGACCCTCTTCCAGGGCCTCGGTAGCTCCCGTCCACATGCGGGCGCCTTTTATATCCACCCCGATGAAGTTCTTGTCGGGATAGAGACGGGCCAGTCCGACGGAGTATTCGCCCCGTCCGCAACCAAGCTCCAGCACGATGGGGTTCGTATTGTGAAAAAAGTCCGTATGCCAACGGCCTTTCATATCAAAAGGCGGATGGTCCGCCGCCGCAAAAGGGCACTCAAACACATGGGGGTAATTCGCCATATCGGCGAACTTCGCTAACTTTCCTTTTCCCATAAATCATTGTTCTTTGCCTGCAAAGATACGCACTTTGCGCGGAAACGCCAAACGAATGCACCATCCATATCCCTCACCGGACAGTCGATGATCCTCGCGAGGAGCGAGCACCGACAAAAATGAGAATGAGCACCGGAACATACAAGAAAGCACACCGGCTTTCTCCCGGAAGAGCACGAAATTATAAGGTATCCGGCACAACGTTCCTATCTGCCGCAGAAACAGAGACGTCGCGACCGGCTCCGCTTTCCACAGGCACCGAAACCTCCGTCATCCCCTTCCGGCATATATCCGCCGTCTTGCAGTCTTCGTAAAATTCGGCATACAAGACTTCTCTGAACACATTCCAGCAGAATGTGATAATAACCAGAGCCCATGAAAATGTACTCCAGTACGCTGGCACGACTTGTGGTGAGGCACCCCGAAGAAACCAAATAGCACAAACACCTTCAATAGCACAAAGCACTAACCAGCAGGACCAATACCTCACATCCCAACGGAATACGGAAAACTTGCGCCCCTTCATCAGCCGACGGCTCTCCCGCAGCGCCCCACCGTATTTCAAGCCGGGGGAATCATGGAGCAGATACGGTGCCAAGACATAAGCATATCCGTAGACAAAACCGGGGATTATACCGCATAACAATCCCCACACTACGCGGAACACGTGCAACAAAGCCGTGCCGAAAAACCGCCGGAAGTTGCCCGTCACATCCCGCCATCTTATACTCAACAACGGTTCGTGTCTACAGACCACGCGCAAAAAGAATGCGGACAGCCCGTATGACAATGGAAGAAGAAGCAAATAGATTATCCCGTCCACCATATACGGTCGTAGGATATATCTCAAGATGAAAGGCCAAGAAGTGGGGGCAGTCTCTCCGGTCTCCATGAAGTTGAGGCCCCGTATCACACCCGGATAGATGAGCATCCTCACCCCCGATAAAACCAGCCAAGCGGCCACTATGGCCGGCAGCCAATGTCGGCGCAAATCGCCCCATGCACGTTTGGCCAGGCCCGCCGTGGCCGGTTTTGCCTGCATCTGTTGTTCGTTCATTACTACGCCATTCTATTTATTGTCCCATACAACAAGCTACAATCATTGGGAGGCATCTATCCCGCCCTGCTCTTCTATTTCTCACGCATAGGTAAAAAACAACAGCAGTTACGGAAAGAAGAATACGCAAACATGCCGGAAACAAATGATGCCTACGCTCACTCTCCCTTTTGGGTATCCGCAACCCCATCATTTGCTTCCACCGCTACCGATTGCATTTGCTCCGCCTCGAACTTTCCTTTTACCTTTTCATAAAATTCTGCATACACAGCATTCTTTATAATCATATAGCCCCCGAATACAGCCATAAAAAGCAAACCACACAATATCATGAGGTATACAGGGAATTCCCCAGCTGACGATTTAAATAGGAAACACGGTAAGATAAATAGCAATGTCACGAACGCAAAAACAGCTCCCAGAGCGCAATCCCACCAGAACAAGTCAGCCTTATTTCCTTTCATCAACAGACCGCTACGCTTAAGCGCTCCGGTAAATTTCAATTCAGGCTCATCACACAATATGAACGGGGTCATAGCGTACCGATAGGTAAGTACAATACCGGGAATGATACAGCACAACGTACCCGCAAGAATACAAAAAAAGCGCAAAAGCAAGGTACCGCAAACACGGCCAAAATCGCGGAAGCCGGAGAATAGAGTACTTATTTTCAAGGTTCTTTCACCACGGACTGCACTCAAGAAGAAAGAGGCCAACCCGTATTCAAGCGGGATTAACAAGACATTGGCAACAAAAGAAATCATCTGCTCACCGAGGTCGCTATCATAAGGACTCTTATTCCCCATACACATAGCTATGAAGGCCACTATAAAAAACACAGCCAGCGCCATTGTCATATACACCAGCCAAATTAAAAAGGATTTCCCCCAATGCCCACGAAGCGCCGCCCTTGCACGCGAC
>CAJUDC010000045.1 GCA_910584955.1 uncultured Paraprevotella sp.
ACATCATGCCCAAACCGGTAGGATCACTCTGCAACCTGGCCTGCCGGTACTGTTATTATACGGAAAAAGGGAAACTGTATCCCGCACAGCCCCGACAGATTATGAGCGACGAACTGTTGGAACGTTTCATACAGGAATACATCGAATGCCAGACCGGTCCGCAAGTGCTCTTCACCTGGCACGGAGGAGAGACATTGATGCGCCCGCTGTCTTTTTATAAGAAAGCGGTGGCGCTCCAGCAACGTTACGCACGGGGACGACGCATCGAAAATTCCATTCAGACCAACGGCACACTGCTCAACGACGAATGGTGCCGTTTCTTTCGTGATAACCAATTCCTCGTAGGCCTGTCGATAGACGGACCGCAGGAATTTCACGACGAGTACCGGCGCAGCCGGACGGGCAAACCGTCGTTCGTACAGGTGCTTCGCGGCATCCAGCTGCTCAACAAACACGGTGTGGAATGGAATGCCATGGCTGTAGTCAACGATTTCAACGGCGACTACCCGCTGGAGTTTTACCGTTTCTTCAAGAATCTGGACTGCCGCTACATCCAGTTCACCCCCGTGGTTGAACGGCTGTTCCGACATCCCGACGGACGCATACTCGCTTCGCCTGCCGACGGAGCCGAGGCTGTGACAGCCGATTTTTCCGTCGGACCGGAACAGTGGGGGCATTTCCTGTGCACCCTGTTCGACGAATGGGTTCGGAACGATGTCGGCACGTATTTCATCCAGCTGTTCGACGCCACACTGGCCAATTGGATGGGAGTGACACCGGGCGTATGCAGTATGGCCGAGACCTGCGGCCATGCAGGGGTCATGGAGTTCAACGGTGACGTGTACAGTTGCGACCATTTCGTGTTCCCGGAATACAAACTGGGGAACATTCACACACAGTCGCTGGTGGAGATGATGTACGGAGAGCGCCAGCAGGCGTTCGGACGGGCCAAAAAGACGGCTCTTCCCCGCCAGTGTCAGACCTGCGACTACCTGTTTGCCTGTCACGGCGAATGTCCCAAAAACCGCTTCGCACAAACATCCGACGGAGAACCAGGGCTTAACTATCTGTGCGCGGGATACCATCGTTTTTTCCGGCACGTGGCGCCCTATATGGATTTCATGAAAAACGAACTGCAACAACAACGGCCGCCCGCCAATGTGATGGCCTGGGCCCGAAGCAGACAAACCGATGACACGGACACATCATCCCTATAAAACGAAAAGAGGCACCGTATGGCGCCTCTTTTCGTTCCCGGGAATCCTTATTTATCCAGGCTTATTAACTCGTATTTTCGTGAGCCTACCCCGATAGCCTCCGCATGTTCCAGCGTATGAATCCCGTGGCGGGACTCCATACGCTCTATCAGATGCACCTTACCGGGATCGGAAGAGGCATAGACCAGTTTCACACAAGCCTCATCCAACGCCACCGGGTCCAGCGAAGCCAATACGCCCACATCTCCCATCTTAGGTGCCTGCGGATGGGCGTCGCAGTCACAATCCACCGACAGGTTGTTCATCACATTAATATACAGAATCCTGTCCCCGCAATGGTCCGTTACGGCTTTGGCCGCCTCGGCCATCGACTCCAGAAAATCATCCTGCGCCGGTAGCTTTTTCCACATTTCCTGTGCATTTCTCGTCTTTCCCGCCGAATGGATCCAGGCTTTCCCCTTCGAAGAAGCGATACCGATGGAGATATTCTTGATGGCGCCGCCGAATCCGCCCATAGCATGCCCTTTAAAATGGGAGAGCACGACCGTGAAATCGTAGTTCAGGTAATGCGAACCCACAAAGTCTTCCTGCAAATGCCGACCGCCCCGCACCGGCAAGGCACTGTCTCCCTCGGCATCCATAATATCCACAGGGGCTATGGCCGTGAATCCATGATCGGCAGCGGCTTTCAAGTGGGCTTCGGTATGGGCCCGCCCGCCTCCGTAGGCCGTATTGCATTCCACAATCGTACCGTCCACTTCCTTCACCAGCGGAGCAATCAGAGCCGGTTGCAGAAAATGATGTCCGCCGGGCTCGCCCGTACTCAGCTTCACCGCCACCTTTCCGGCGACCGGGCGCCCCAGTGCCTTATACAGTTTCACCAAGGCTTCGGGTGTAATGCTTTTCGTGAAATAAACTTTCGAAGGCTGTTCGACCGCTGCGCCGCCGTCCCTGCCGGTCCGTCCGGTCCCGATACATCCGGCCCACACCGCCCCGGCCAAGGCCATACATAAACCGATTAATAGACTTTTTCTCATGGTTTCTCCTTTTTTTATCCGATAGCAAAGATACGGTTTTTCTTTCGAATCTTCCCTTACCGGCTCCCTTTCATTCGCTTCCCGGGAAACAAAATCTTTCCGAACGCGACAAAAAGACCGGAACAAACCTTGTTCCGTACCCATCAAACCGTGAAGTTTGCAAACCACGACACGATGTGTACAGACAACGGCATGAAACCGGTTTGTCCGGCTATCGCCGCAAACTTATCCGGCAGGAGCGCATAAGAAAAGCCGCCGGAAAAGGAAGTTCGGTCCCCCGAACACCTTTTCCGACGGCATGAACATCTCCGACCGGTTTGTCCGTCGGCCTGTCCGAATCAGAACAAAGAATTTTCTATAATCTTACCCATCTGCCATACGCAGCGGATATTCAGTTTATCGTCCAACACCAGTATATCGGCATCTTTGCCCCGTTGGAGCGATCCCTTGCGGTCGTCCACTCCCATGATGCGTGCCGGTGTCTCGGAAGCCATGCGTACGGCATCTTCCAGAGGTATCTCGGCTTGTTTCACCATCGTACGAATCAGACGGTCGGTCGTGGCGATACTGCCGGCCAAGGCCGAGCGGTCGGAAAGTTTGCACACACCGTCCTCGATCACCACGCGGGGATCGAACGCCGTCTGGCTGTCGCTGGCTGCGCATGCGAGTGCGTCCGTAATGAGCGCCATCCGCTCCACGCCTTTCATCTTGTAAGCCATACGCAGGATGGTAGGCGGCACGTGGATACCGTCGGCCACGCATTCCACCGTCATGTCATCGATCAGATAAACACTCTCTACCGTGCCCTCATACTTGTACTCACGCTTGTTGTGGAAACCGGGCATGGCATTGTAGAAATGGGTCACATGGGTGAAACCGGCCTTGAAAGCCGCCAGCACATCGTTGTACTCGGCCTGGGTATGGGCGATGGAAGGCAAGATGCCCTTCTCCGCACAGTATTTACCGAACTGAATGGCTCCGGGAAGCTCGGGGGCCGCATCCCAGCGGGACAGGCAGGCCGACCTTTCCACAATGGGAATATACTCGTTCGGGTCGGGATCCTTGATATTCTCCGGCAACTGTCCGCCGGCCTTCTTGATATTCAGATAGTGGCCTTCGAGGTGCAGTCCGAGGATCGGGCTGTCCTTTTCGGCCATCAGCTTGGTACAGGTCTCCACCGCCTGCTCGATCATGGGTACGGTAGAGGATGACAGCGTCGGGAAGATCGACGTCATACCGTGCTTGGCATGAGCGGCAATCGCCGTACGGAACGCCTCTTCGGTACATTCCATGAAATCGCGGCCTCCACCGCCGTGTACGTGCATTTCCACCCCTCCGGGCACCACATACATGCCTTTGGCGTCAATCACTTCGGCTCCGATTACGGCCAGATCACAGTTTGTCACTTCCAGAATCTTGTTGTCGCGCAAGATAACGGATCCATCCTTTAACCAACCTTGCGGGGTAAGGATACGTGCATTAATAATTTGGGTTAACATTGTAGTATTGGTTTTTTAAAACGTTTTCATTTTCAAGGGCGACCGCTACAGGCGGATGGGGAACCGCTCCCGGATGGGATCGTCGTACTCCTCTTGCAACTGTTTCAGTTCTTTCAGCAGTTCACGGGTGATCTTTTCCGTGCCCGGCTGTCCGTAGATATTCTTCATCTCCGTCGGATCGGTCTGCAAATCGAACAGTTCCCAACGGTCGATGTCGTTGTAGAAATGAATCAGTTTGTACCGGTCGGTACGCACGCCGTAATGACGTTTCACCATGTGTTCGGCCGGATATTCGTAGAAATGATAATAAACGGAACGGCGCCACTTCTTGGCCGGTTTGTTTTTCTTCAGCAAAGGGAGCAACGACCGCCCCTGAATGTCTGCGGGCACAGGCGCTCCGGCCAGTTCCAGGAACGTAGGTGCATAATCGATATTCTGCACCATCTCATCCACCGCACCGCGCCGCTCGAATCCAGCCGGCAGCCGCATGACCAACGGAGTGTTGAGCGACTCTTCATACATGAAGCGCTTGTCAAACCATCCGTGCTCGCCCATGTAAAAACCCTGGTCGGAAGTATACACCACCAACGTGCTGTCCAGCAAGCCCCGATCGCGCAGATAATCAAGCACACGGCCCACATTGTCGTCCAATGATTTCAACACTTTGGCATAATCGCGCATATAGCGCTGATACTTGAACTCGGCCAATTCGCGGCCTTTGGGCTGTTTGCTGTAGAAAGCGCGGCTCATGGGACCGTACACCGCATCGTACTGCAATTGTTCGGCCACGGTCATACGCCCGATCATGCGCAGGTAATTGGGCGACAGCCGGCTAGTCATGCCCGGCAGATACATCTTCGTGTCGTAAATAATATCCATATCACGGTCTACGTTCATTTCCTGAGCCGCAGCCGCCTCGCGGCCGGCATAGTCGTCGTAGAACGTTTCCGGCAACGGGAATGTCTTGTCCTCATACGCCGTGAGGTATTTCATCTCCGGGAGCCAGCAACGATGACAGGCTTTGTGATGAATGAAGAGGGCAAAAGGCCGGGAACGGTCTCGCCGGTGCTCCATCCAATCCAGGCTCTTATCGGTGATGATGTTGGTGATATACCCTGTTTCGCGCACCGTATCATTCTTCATCGTGATGAAATCGGGATTGTAATAATCTCCCTGCTCGGGAACGATATTCCAGTAATCGAAGCCGGTGGGGAGGCTCACCAGATGCCATTTTCCGATAATGGCCGTCTGATAACCGGCCTGACGCATCAACTTGGGCATGGTCTGCTGCGTACCGTCGAACACCCCGTGTTCGTTGTTGGTGAAACCGTTTTTATGGCTGTGCTTACCGGTGAGCATACAGGCACGGCTGGGCCCCGACAGCGAGTTGGCCACAAAACTCCGGGTAAAACGCACGCCGTCGTTGGCAATGCGGTCCAGATTCGGCGTTTCCACATAACGCCGGTCATAGCAACTCATCATCTGAGCCGTATGATCGTCCGTCATAATATACACAATATTATAGCGGGGTTGCTGGGCCCGCGCCGGCAATGCACCCAGTACCATAGCTGCCAAAGGCAGGGAACCGCCGAGCATCCGCCACATGTTTTCGTTTTCTCTCATATTTGTTTATTTAATACGTTTATCAGTTGTTGGCCGGAAGAGATACCGCATCCCCGGCCACGACCTTCAATCTCAACGTGGCGGAGCGCAATCCCTTGGCGGAAGCCTCAAGCGTCACTTCGCCCGGACGGCCGTTCTCGGTCAGGATAGCGGTCATCATACCGTTGAACACTTTCATCTGCGGACGTTGAAACGATTCCAGGCTGGTGGGATCTCCGTTGGCTCCGGCCTTATAACTGCCGGCTCCCTTCACCTTGAAACGGACGGAATGCTGCGCATGCGGACACAGATTGCCTTCGCGGTCCACCACACGCACCGTAACAAAGGCCAGATCGTCCGTTCCGGCTTTCAAAGGCCGGTTTTCCTCCGGTATCAGCTCGATATGATGAGGCGCGCCTGCCGTATGTACGGAAGTCTCCGTTTTCCTGTTGCCGGCCTCATCATAGGCTACGGCTGTCACCGTACCGGGCTCGTAACGGGTATCGAGCCACATCAGGCGGTAGCGTTTCTGACGGACAAAGTCTTTTTTCGCCGCCGCATTGTCGGTCCCCTCTATCTTCACCGACGTGTCTTTGGTGCGCTTACCCTGGCTTTTGCCGTTTATAAACAGTTCCACCGTGGGATAATTGGAATAAACAAAAACGGGGGTCACCTCGCCTTCACGCCCCGACCAAGTCCAGTGAGGCAGGATATGCAACGTCTCGGCCCGTTTGTTCCAAAGGCTGCGGTAAAGATAATACCTGTCCTTGGGCAAACCCGCCAGATCGATGATACCGAACAGCGAGGAATGGCTGGGCCAGTCGGTATAATAAGGGGTCGGTTCACCCAGATAATCGAATCCCGTCCACACAAACTCACCCATATCATAGGGCAGTTCCTCGTACATGATAAAATTGTCTTCCGGCAAATCGCTCCACGAACAGTGTTCCACATCATAGGAGGAAGCTTGGTGATCGTCGTATTTGGCCATCGACTTACGTTCTACGGGAAACTTGTACACCCCTCTGGAACTGACGGTAGAAGCTGTCTCGCTCCCCACCAGTATTTGTTGGGGCAGCTTTTTGTACGCCTCCTCGTACTTGAACGGCCGGTAGTTGAAACCGGGCACATCCATCACCGCCGCAAAATTATTGTTGATAACGGCATCGGGACGGTCCATCCCCTGTGTACAAGGGCGGGTAGGGTCTTCGCGATGGAAAATGTCCTGAATCATGCGGCCGATCTTTCCGCCTCCGGTCGTCCCTTGGTCGGGAACCTCGTTCCCCGTACACCACATGACAACACACGGATCGTTGCGGTAATGACGCACCAGATTCACCACATCCTTCTCCACCCAATCGCGGAAGTCGCGGTGATAGCCGTTGGCCACCTTGCCGGCCTGCCACTCGTCGAAACTTTCGGCCATCACCATCATTCCCATCTCGTTGCAGGCCCGTATCAGTTCGGGGGCCGGCATATTGTGCGAAGTGCGGTAGGCATTACATCCCATGTCTTTCAGTATACGCAACTGACGACGGATAGCGGCCTCGTTCACCGCTGCTCCCAAAGGACCCAGATCATGATGGTTGCAGGTGCCTTGGAACACGGTGCGCCGCCCGTTCAGGAAGAAGCCCTTGTCGGGGATCACCTCCAACGAACGGATGCCGAAAGGTGTGGTATATTCGTCTGTCAGCACACCTTTATAATATACGCCGGTGCAAGCCTTGTACAAATGAGGATGATCGCAATCCCACAAAGCCGGCGTCAGGACCACCAGTTGCTGACGGACGGTTCCGTCGTTGTACGGACTTAACGGCGAACGAACCGAAGCCACCCTCTCACCCTCCGGCGACCACAGTACGGTTTCCACCTCTATATCGCTTGCGGGTGTTCCGGTCGGATATACCAATTCCGTGCGCACATCCACCTGTGCATAACCGTCCTTCACCACCGGTGTGGTGATATAGGTACCCCAAGTGTCCACAGCCACCTCATTCGTCACGATCAAATGCACGTTACGATAAAGTCCCGCTCCGGGATACCACCTCGAACTCTCGGGAAGATTCTCCAGACGTACGGCCAGCGTATTCCCCTTTTCTTTCATATACGAAGTCACATCCAGATGGAACGAGTTGTAACCGTAGGGCCAATAGCCTGCTTTACGACCGTTCACATAGACTTCGGCATGGCTCATGGCACCGTCGAAGATCAACACGGCGCGCTTGCCGGGACCGAAACCGGGCGCATCGAAATGAAGCCGGTACCATCCCGTTCCCACGAAAGGCAATCCGCCCGTACGTCCGGCATGTTCCATGGCCTCTTTCTGACCGTCTTGTGTAATGGCCACATTCTGTTTGTCGTTATTGATACTGAAAGGGCCGTATATAGCCCAGTCGTGCGGCACGGTAACGTGCTGCCATTGACTGTCATCAAACTCAGGATTTCTAAATACGGGATCGTCGGCTCGCGTAAAGCGCCAATGATTCTTGAACACATATTCCTGGCGTCCGCCGGCATACAAACAAAAAGCCGTCAGACAAACCGTTAAAAAAAATAGACTTCTCTTCATTTTTGTCTCATAACCGGAACACTCAAGTTCCGAAATAGAAAGGTTTATTTCTACAAGCCACGCCGGCTCTACCGGCCGACGTTCTTGCCAAACGGATAGGGCGTCCGGGCGGCTTCCCGCATCCGGGCGATCACCATCGTATCACAAGGATACGCCTCGTTCCGCCGGTCAAACAAGGCAAAACCGTCTCCCCGACGCGACAGATAGCCGTTGTCCCACACAAAAGGAACGGCACCGTTCCGGCGCGCGGTCTCCACCACTTTTCCATAATAATAGGCCCGCGAAGCACGCCTGTCCGCTTCTTCCGGGACAGGTCTGGCGGCTCCGGTCCAACCGGCACCGAATTCCCCCAGCACCACGGGGATCCCCCGGTCGGCATAGCACGACTTCAATCGGGCAAAGACCCGTTCAAGTTCCTCTTCCTGTCCGGCGGGCGCTCCCTGCTCCCGATAAGGTTGCCCCCAATAAAGCTGTGTAGCCCCCATGCAATAGGGATAAGGCGCATAGTAATGGACCTCGACCAGCAACCGCCCGGGTTCGCTGTCCGCAGGCAACGTCAGTAACGAAGGACCGAAATCAGGATTGGCCACATACGTCTGCACCACCAAGGCCCGGCGGGCATTCCGTCCGCCCGTACGACGGACCGTTTCCACAAACACACGATTGTAGCCGTTCTGCACCTCGGCGTTTTCTGCCGTGGGCTTGCCCCAATGGTCAGGCAAGTGCACTTCGTTGGTACCGGCAAAAATCAACCGGTCGTCGTACGCACGAAAGGCTGTGGCTATTTGCTCCCACAGCCGGCGTTCCCGGGCATACACGGCAGCCGAATCGGCATAAAAAGGATAGCTCTCCATCCACAATTCGTGATGCGTATTGAGAATCACAAACAGATCATTATCCAAACACCAGTCCACCACTTCTTTCACACGGCGCATCCATGCCTCGTCCACCGTTGCCCCATCGGCCCCGCAATGAGGATACCAACGAACGGGAAGGCGCACGGCATTGAACCCCGCAGTCGCCACAGCATCGATCAGCGCACGGGTCAAAGGCGGATTACCCCATGACGTCTCGCTATGCGCCGCATCACCGGCAAAAGCCTCCAACGAATTACCGGCATTCCACCCGATACCGATAGAAGCCGCCAAGGTCTGCGCATCGCGCATGGGCGGTGCCTGCCCCATCCAACGACGTGTTCCGCATCCCGTCACCAACAGTGTCAGCAACGCCACATAAACCCCTACGATTCGTTTTCTCTTCATGGTGCATCAAGGCAAAGTAAAAAGCCGTTGCTTCCGGGACGCGCTCACAAAAGCCATACCCCGGAAACAACGGCATTCATTCATTTATCAACGGGCAAAACTGTATACCACGTCCATAATCTTCTTGCCGATCTCATCGGCGGCCTCCATCGTGGCGGCCTCGGAATAAACACGGATAATCGGCTCGGTGTTGCTCTTACGCAAGTGAACCCATTTATCGGGGAAGTCTATCTTCACACCGTCTATGTCGTTCACTTCTTCGTTCTTGTACATCTCTTTCACTTTGGCCAAAATGGCATCCACATCCGTTTCCGGGGTCAGGTCGATACGGTTCTTGGCAATAAAATACGGCGGATAAGTAGCCCGCAGTTCACTGGTCTTCATCCCTTTCTTAGCCAGATAGGTCAGAATCAAGGCTATGCCCACCAACGCATCCCGACCGTAATGAGCCGCCGGATAAATCACACCGCCGTTGCCTTCGCCGCCAATCACGGCATGCGTGTCTTTCATCTTGGTCACCACATTGACCTCGCCTACTGCGGAAGCATTGTATTCGCAGCCGTATTTACGTGTCACATCACGCAAAGCGCGCGTTGAGCTTAAGTTGGAAACAGTATTTCCCGGCGTATGCTGCAAGATATAATCGGCAACGGTAACCAAGGTATACTCCTCGCCATACATCGTACCGTCCTCACAGAACAGAGCCAGACGGTCCACATCCGGGTCTACGACAAAGGCAATATCATGCTCGCCTTTCTGCATCAACGCCTTAATGTCCGTAAGATTCTTTTCCAACGGTTCGGGATTATGCTGAAAATCGCCCGTAGCCTCGGTAAACAGGCCCGTCACCTGAGCCACACCCAGTTGCTCAAGCAATTTGGGCAGAATGATACCGCCCACGGAGTTCACACAGTCGATAGCCACTTTGAAGCCGGCCTTGCGAATAGCCTCTACATCTACCAACTCCAAGCCCTTAACCATATCAATATGTTTCTGGTCGTAGGTATCGTTTTCCGTATAAGAACCCAGATGGTCTACGTCGGCGTAGTCGAAATCTTCGGCCTCGGCAATACGCAACACTTCGTTTCCTTCTTCCTTATTCAGGAACTCGCCCTTCTCGTTCAACAGTTTCAGTGCATTCCACATACGGGGATTGTGCGAAGCCGTAAGGATGATACCTCCGCAAGCTCCCTCCATCGTCACGGCAATTTCGGTAGTCGGAGTAGAAGCCAATCCGATGTTTACCACATCAAAACCCATTCCCATGAGCGTACCGCACACTACGTTCTTCACCATCTCACCGGAAATGCGGGCATCACGGCCCACGACAATCTTATTGCTTGTAACTTTTGTCGTCTTTCGGATCAAAGTGGCATAAGCCGATGTGAATTTTACAATGTCAAGCGGATTTAACGTATCGCCGGCCTTGCCGCCAATGGTTCCGCGAATACCGGAAATTGATTTGATTAAAGTCATAAATAATATATTTAGGGTTTTATGTATTTTGCTGTATTCTCCGAGTTGTCTTTTCGCCGTACCTGCAACCGGCCTTGCCTGCCTCAAAAACATTCCGGCAGCACAAAACCCTGCATTCCGATATACAAACGGCTGAACACTCATAACAAAGGGGTATTTATCATCTTCACAGTTATTTGCAAATTTAATAAAAAGCTATTCCGCCGCCAAAGAAAAAGAAAAAAGTTTTTTAAATCTTTTTTCTTTTCGTGTGATTCAATTTTTAAATACGCCTGTTAACAACAAACTCCGATGCCAACCGGTTGCCGTTCAAACGACAGACACGAAATAAAATAATTGCAGAAAGGAGCCGTGCCGTTGCTCCGAAAAAGTTATCTTTGCCAAGGCAATAAAAACGTTTGCTCTGAAAAAGATCCGACTATGAACAGCATAAGAAAAATAGGGCATCGAATATTTCTGTTTCTTGCCGGCAGTGTGATACAGTCTGTGGAACTGTCGGCACAAACCGATTTGTGGCAACCGGAGGCGGAGGCACCGGAAAGCCGGATCGTATGGAAGGGCGACACGGTCGAAATATTCGCACCTAAAGGACTTACACTGTGGTATAAAGAGAAAATATCCGGCAACGTCGTCATTCGATACGATGCCTGTATCGTAAACACCGGAAAAGCGGGCGAGCGTACCAGCGACCTGAATTGTTTCTGGATGGCTTCGGATCCGCAAGCCAAAGATATATGGGAACGGATGGCGGAACGCCAAGGCATCTTCAACCGTTGCTATGCCCTGAGAATGTACTACATGGGATACGGGGGTAATTATAACACCACCACGCGTTTCCGCCGTTACGACGGAAACGAGCGGGGTATCCGTGAACCGGAATTCCGTCCCGGCATCCTTCAGGAATATACCGACAGCGCTCACCTGCTGGAACCGAACCGCTGGTATCATATCCGCCTGGAATGTATAAACGGGAAAGTGCGCTATTTTATAAACGGAACGTGTCTGGTCGACTATACCGACGCACATCCGCTCACATCCGGCTGGTTCGGATTCCGCACGACTTTCGCACACGCTTTACTCACCAATTTCCAAGTCCTGCAAAAACCATGAGCGACACCACCCATCTTTATATCAAGAACATGGTCTGCCAGCGCTGTATCATGGCCGTCTCGGACATCCTCCAGCGGCTCGGTCTGCATGCGCAGGAAATCAGTCTGGGCACCGTAAAGCTGACCGTCCCCTTGAAACAAGAAGAACGAGAAGCGCTCCGCACGGCTTTGCAAACCGTCGGATTTGAACTCATCGACGACAAGCGGATGCAACTCATCGAGCAAATCCGGCATGCCGTCATCCGCCTGGTACATCAGGAGGATTGCGTGCTCAACACCAAACTGTCCTACTACCTGCAACAGGCCTGCCACCGAGACTACAGTTCATTAAGCAAACTATTTTCAGACGTCAAAGGCATCAGTATCGAAAAGTACTACATCGCCCAACGTATCGAACGGGCCAAAGAGTTATTGATCTACGACGAACTGACCCTCAACCAGATTGCCGACCGCCTGCATTATTCCAGCACGGCCCATCTCAGCGCCCAGTTCAAAAGCATCACCGGACTGTCACCCCGGCAGTTCAAGCTGAACAAAGGGGCCAAACGGCTCCCGCTCGACAAAGTATAAAGATGTAATATCTATCCATAATTCTGTAACGGAAGATTGTCCCGGACAGCGTATCTTTGTCTCCGTAGAACCGAATAAAACAGAAACGATATGCGAACCGTCAAACAGACTTTTCCCGTTACAGGCATGCATTGCGCCGTATGTGCCGCTCGGGTAAACAAGATATTGAATGAACAGAACGGTGTAATCACCGCTCAGGTAAACCTTGCCGCCGCAACGGCTTTGGTAGAATACGACGCACAGACCTGCTCACCGGCCCAGTTGCAGCAGGTCGTGCAACGGGCCGGATACGACCTACTCATCGAACCCGCCGGGCAGGCCGAAGAAGAAGCCGAGCACCTCCGCCGCAAGAACTACACCCGACTGAAACGGAGAACACTGCTCGCCGTCGTACTAGCCCTTCCCATATTCATACTAAGCATGTTCTTCATGGATGCTCCCGGAGCCGGCTACCTTCTTTGGCTGCTTTCCACCCCGATGGTGTTCGGTCTGGGGTTTCCCTTCTTCCGTACGGCGTGGGACCAGCTTCGCCAAGGCACTTCCAACATGGACACGCTGGTGGCCGGAAGCACCGGCATTGCTTATCTGTTCAGTCTGTTCAACCTGCTTTTCCCCGATTTCTGGCTCGAACGCGGCATCCGGCCTCATCTTTATTTCGAAGCTTCTTCGCTCATCATCGCTTTCATTCTCGTGGGCCGTCTGCTGGAGGAACGAGCCAAACAACAAACCTCCGGCGCCATAAAAAAATTAATGGGACTGCAACCGCAGACCGCAACCGTCCTGAAGAACGGACAGGAAACGGTCGTACCGATACAGCGGATTCAACCGGGCGATTTGCTCCTTGTGAAGCCCGGCGAACGCATCGCCGTAGACGGACGGATTGCAAACGGACGGTCGTACGTCGACGAAAGCCTGTTAAGCGGAGAACCGGTGCCTGTTCTGAAAGAGACCGGTTCCCAGGTATATGCCGGCACCATCAACCAAAAAGGCGCGCTTTACTTCCACGCCGAGAAAACAGGCTCCGACACCCTCCTGGCACAGATCATCCGCCTGGTACAGGAAGCCCAAGGAAGCAAAGCCCCCGTGCAACAGACGGTAGACCGCATCGCGGCGGTATTCGTACCCGTCATTTGCGGACTAGCCGTTCTTGCATGTATGGCATGGAATATATGGGGCGGTGACAACGGGTTCACCTACGGTCTGCTGGCGCTTGTCACAGTGCTCATCATCGCTTGCCCGTGCGCGCTGGGACTGGCCACTCCGACCGCCATCATGGTGGGAATCGGCAAGGGAGCGGAGAACGGAATCCTGATAAAAGACGCCGTCAGTCTGGAAACAGCCCGCAAAATCGACACCATCGTAGTGGACAAGACCGGTACCCTCACCGAAGGACATCCCACAGTGACAAACGAACAAGGGTTAAAAGAGAATCCCGCATACCGGAAAACACTCTGTGCACTGGAGAGCCTGTCCGAACATCCGCTGGCCGAAGCCGTAGTACACTATCTGAACGAACAAGCGCTCCCCACAGTCGACCGCTTCGAGAACCTGCCGGGACGGGGGATCACCGGTACCGTCAACGGAACCGTTTACTACGCAGGCAGCCTGCAACTCCTCTCCGAAAAAGGGATCTCCCTGACCGAGGACCAACAGCAACAAGCTGCTGCATGGGAAAACGAAGTCCGGACCGTCATCTGCCTGGCCGATACTCATCGGGCACTGGCCCTGCTGGCCGTCAGCGACCGCCTGAGGAGCACCGCCGCCGAAGCGATCGGTGAACTGCAACACCTGGGCATCACCGTACACATGCTGACAGGCGATAACGAGAACACCGCCCGTTCCACGGCTTTCCACACCGGCATCCGTCACTGGAAAGCAAGGGCCTTACCACAAGAGAAAGCCGCATATATCAAACGTTTACAGGACGACGGACATGTCGTCGGCATGGTGGGCGACGGCATCAACGACAGTGCCGCCCTGGCCTGTGCCAACCTGAGCATCGCCATGGGACAAGGCAGTGATATTGCCATAAGCACCTCAATGGTCACGATTCTTTCACCCGACCTGCACAAGTTATCCGATATGGTGCGCTTGTCCGTCCTCACCGTACGTACCATCCGGCAGAATCTGTTCTGGGCTTTTATCTACAATCTGATAGCCATACCGGTTGCGGCGGGTGTGCTCTACCCGTTCAACGGCTTCCTGCTGAATCCGATGATCGGCGGAGCAGCCATGGCTTTCAGCAGCGTAAGTATAGTGACCAACAGCCTGCGCCTGAGATTCAAAAAGCTCGGCACACACAAACGTTCTTAGGAGAGCATCACATCCGACACCACAACTCACCCGGCATCAAGCGCAGCAACAAGGCCACATAGCGCCAGCGCCGGGAGACATAAACCACTTTCTGCCGCTCTATCGCCCGATGGATGCGGCGGCAGGCCTTATCCACCGGAACAATCCAGAAGAGCCCTTCTCCCTGTGCCATCGCCGTGTCTACAAAACCGGGCCGTATATCCGTTACCGTTATCGGCAATCCGGTTTTATGCAGCCGTTGCCGCAGTCCTTCCAGATAATTCATCTGAAAAGCTTTCGAGGCATTGTATGCCGGTGCCGCTCCACTGCCGCGCAGTCCGCCCACGGAGGAAATCGCGGCCAGATGGCCCTGCCCTTGTCGTTCAAAATAGTTCACGGCCCAATCCGTCACCCGCGTCCAGCCCTCCACGTTCACGGCAAGCGTGCGACATTCCGTCTCCACATCCAGACGGGGATTCAGCTCTCCGGTTCCTGCCGACAGAATCAGCACATCCACCCCGCCCAAGCGACCGGCCAATTTGTCCAGACAAGAAGCTACCATCTCTTTCTGCGCCACATCGCAAGGTTGCGCCACAACCACATCGGGATGTTCCCGACACAAAGCATCCAGCCGCTCGCTCCTGCGCCCCATCACACCGACCCGGGTTTGCCCCTGTGCGGCATACAATCGGGCCAGTCCTTCTCCGATCCCGGACGTAGCCCCCAGAATAATCACTCGTTTCATCGTAATCGTCTCATTGAATTATACACCCGCAAAAATAAGCGGTCCGACCGTATTTTTTCTTGAACGAATTCAAGAGTTTTCCGAAAGCAGACGCCGACGGATAATGCTCACCGTTTCGGGGGTGACCCCGATAAAGGAAGCTATTTCTTTCAACGGCACCTGCTCTTTCAAGGCCGGATATTGCCGCATCAGACTCCGGTACCGCTCTTCGGGCGTACAGCAATAACTGTCCATCAGACGCCGATAAGCCATTACAAACAACTGCTCGGCTAACCGGCGTCCCAAGCGCTCCCGTTCCGGCGACGAATGCCACCATGCCGTCAATTCGCTATACCTTATTATATATAAGGTGGAAGAAGTCATCGCCTGTATATTGATCAACGAAGGACGCCGGCACAGGCAAGCCGAATATTCGCCCACCAGAGCGCCCTCGAAACTATAGCCCACCACATGTTCGTTCCCTGCCGAATCAATGCGGGTATGGCGCAACATCCCCTTCGACACATATCCCGCCACATCGGCTCCTTCCCCCTGCCGGATAAACAGTTCCCGTTTACCCAGTTCTTTCCGTTTCCCGTGTGTCTGGATAAACCGTGTCAGTTCGGAGAGATCCATCCGTTCCATATCGTACTCATCCAAAACGTCTGCCATCTGCCTTTTCCTCTTTGTGTTAGCCTATCTACAAAGATACTAAAAAAAACAAAAGACCTTGCCGTATTTTCCCATATTCGCTAGTTTTGTATCCGTATCAAGGCCATCCCTTCAAAGTGGCCCCACCCATAAAACCTATGCTTATGAACATTACCCATTACACGGACAAACAATTGTTCCAGACAACGGCAGACGGCTATACGGCCTACTTGGAATACACCGTAGAAAACGGGCGTCTTCTTGTGCTTCACACCGTCGTCCCGCCAGCTATCGGCGGACGCGGCATCGCTGCCGAACTCGTAAAAACCGCTTTCGATTACGCCCGCCGTCAAGGCTGGCAACCGGCAGCGACATGCTCGTATGCACTCATCTGGCTGCAACGGCATCCCGCATACACTTCGTAAGACAGGCGGAACGGATCAACCTCAACCGAAGCCCTCTCTATTTGTTACAAAAATATAAATACATAGCCCCCTTTTCTAAAAACAGAAAGTTTTTACGTAACTTTAAGCGCACAAATACAATATCAACCTATAATTTCTTGACAAAATGCTGATAACGCTTGTAATCCTGGCTCTTTCGGCGGTGTGCTTTGCCATTGGAAAATTCCGTTCCGATATCGTGGCGCTTTGTGCACTGACCTCGTTGCTGCTGTTCAATATCCTTACCCCCGAAGAGGCCCTTTCCGGTTTCTCCAATTCCGTGGTGATCATGATGATCGGGCTTTTTGTGGTAGGCGGTGCCATTTTCCAAACGGGCCTGGCCAAGAAAATCAGCGGCCAGTTGCTCAAGATGGCAGGTTCCAACGAGAACCG
>CAJUDC010000046.1 GCA_910584955.1 uncultured Paraprevotella sp.
CCGAACATCTGGACAAAGCGATTGCTGCTTTTATCAAAGTGGGAAAAGAACTGGGCGTTATCAAATAAGAAAGAAGATGGAAAAAGAAAAATCCGGTGTCCGAAAGGATGCCGGATTTTTTTATAGACGGTTGCCGGGTGCGTCGGCTCTTGACGAATACGTGCCGGACAGATGGTTTCACTGTCCGGCACGTGGAAATATCGGGGCCGCCGACGGCTTACTTTTTCTTGAGCAAGAAATTGTCGATGGTGGCTTTCAAGGTCTCTTTCGGTTGCGCTCCCATCACTACTTTCGGTGTGCCGTCCATCGGGATGAACAGCAGGGTGGGAATGCTGCTGATGCCGAATGCTGCGGCCAGGTCCTTTTCGTGGTCGACATTGATTTTGTACACTACGATTTTTCCTTTGTACGCTCCTGCCAACTCTTCCAGTATCGGAGCGATCTGGCGGCAGGGACCGCACCAGTCGGCGTAGAAGTCCACGATGGCCGGTTGCTTGCCCAGATATACCCATTTTTCAGGGTTCTTTTCGTAGTCGGCCACTTTCTTCAGAAAGTCCGCTTTGCTCAGGTGGATGACTTCCGTCTTCGGCTTCTCTTTTTGCGAGGCTTTCTGGTCGGCCGAGGTGCATCCGCTGGCTTCCAGACTTATGCACATGGCCAATCCTGTCATCAGTGCAAAGATGGATTTTTTCATTGTCTTGGTTATTTTAGAGTTATTACTTGCTTTTTCTATCCGTCCGGTTCCGTTGCCGGCGTTGGAGCGACAAATAAGGTTATAATTTGCCGGATTTCCAAATTTTGAGTGAAAAACAAGTGCTACGGGGGTGTAAATTGTGATTTTCGATGTCCTTTTTCACAAATTTTCAGGCTTAAAAACAAAGCGGGCACCGGAGCCGATGCTCCGATGCCCGCTTGCAGGAACCGTCTTACCGGCCCCTTTATGGGAGGTCAGCACACTTCCGAGCCGGGTTTCACCTCGCGGTCGGTAGTGATCACGCTCAGGGTGCCGTCGGCGTTCAGCGCCGATAGGATCATGCCCTGGCTTTCGATGCCCTTCAATTTGCGCGGTGCCAGATTGGCGATGAAGCAAACCTGTTTGCCCACCAGCTCTTCCGGTTTATAGTGCTTGGCTATACCGCTCACGATGGTGCGGTTCTCCAGTCCGTCGGCTATCTTGAAGCAGAGCAATTTGTCGGCTTTGGGCACTTTGGTGCACTCCAATACCGTACCCACCCGGATGTCCAGTTTCTCGAAGTCTTCGAAAGCGATGTTCTCGCGGATGGGGTTGGCGCGGTAGTGGCTTTCTTCGTTGGCCTTCTTGGTGTCCAGCAGTTTCTGGATCTGCGCTTCGATGGCCTCGTCCTCGATCTTCTCGAAGAGCAGTTCCGGTTTGGCCAGTTTATGACCGGCCGGTAGCAGGTCGGTGCGTCCCAGCTGCTCCCATTCGAACGACGTCATGTTGAGCATCCGGCGTAGTTTTTCGCTACTGAACGGCAGGAACGGTTCGAAGGCGACGGCCAGGTTGGCTGTCAGTTGCAGCGAGATGTTGATGACGGTCTTCACCCGTTCGGGATCTGTCTTTATCACCTTCCACGGTTCGCTGTCGGCAATGTATTTGTTGCCGATGCGGGCCAAGTTCATGGCCTCCTTCTGGGCGTCGCGTAATTTAAACACGTCGAGCAAGTCCTCTACCTTCTGTTTCACGTCCTTGAACTCGGCCAGTGTCTGACGGTCGTAGTCCGTCAGTTCACCTACGGTAGGAACCTCGCCGTCGTAGTATTTCTGCGTGAGTTGCAGGGCACGGTTCACGAAATTGCCGTATACGGCTACCAGTTCGTTGTTGTTGCGCGCCTGAAAGTCTTTCCACGTAAAATCGTTGTCCTTGGTTTCCGGTGCGTTGGCCGTGAGCACGTAGCGCAGCACGTCCTGTTTGCCCGGAAAGTCGTGCAGGTATTCGTGCAGCCACACGGCCCAGTTGCGCGAGGTGGATATCTTGTCGCCTTCCAGATTCAGGAATTCGTTGCTCGGTACGTTGTCGGGCAGTATGTAGCTGCCTTCCGCCTTCAGCATGGCAGGGAACACGATGCAGTGGAACACGATGTTGTCTTTTCCGATGAAATGCACCAGGCGCGTCTCGGGGTCCTTCCACCATGTCTCCCACGAATCCGGCAGCAGTTCCTTGGTGTTGCTGATGTAGCCGATGGGGGCATCAAACCATACATAGAGCACTTTGCCCTCTGCGCCTTCTACCGGTACGGGGATGCCCCAGTCCAGGTCGCGGCTCACGGCGCGCGGTTGCAAGCCCATGTCGAGCCAGCTTTTGCATTGTCCGTACACGTTGTGGCGCCATTCCTTATGGTTCTCTAGGATCCATTCGCGCAACCAGCTTTCGTGCTTGTCCAGCGGCAGATACCAGTGCTTGGTCTCGCGCATCACGGGTTGTGCGCCGCTGATGGCACTCTTGGGATTGATCAGTTCCGTGGGCGAGAGCGATGTGCCGCATTTCTCACACTGGTCGCCGTAAGCCCCCTCGGCATGGCAGTGCGGGCATTCGCCGGTGATGTAGCGGTCGGCCAGGAATGTTTTGGCCTCTTCGTCGTAATATTGTTCGGAGGTCTTCTCGATGAATTCTCCTTTGTCGTAGAGCGTGCGGAAGAAATCCGAGGCCAGCTTGTGATGGGTGGGCGACGAGGTGCGTCCGTATACGTCGAACGAGATGCCGAATTCCTGAAAAGAATCCTTGATCAGGGTGTGGTAACGGTCTACCACATCCTGCGGTGTGATGCCTTCTTTCTTGGCGCGTATGGTGATGGGTACGCCGTGTTCGTCGGAACCGCCGATGAAGAGCACATCCTCTTTTTTCAGCCGGAGATAGCGCACATAGATGTCGGCAGGCACGTAGACGCCGGCCAGATGACCGATGTGCACCGGCCCGTTGGCGTAGGGCAGCGCGGAAGTCACGGTCGTTCGTTTGAATTTCTTCTCCATTTGTTTAGTCTGTTGGTTTATATAGTTGAGCAAAGGTACAAAAAAGGCGCCATAGCCGCAAAGGTATGGCGCCGGAAAAGTTGTTTTTCGTAAGACGGCGTATGGCCGGTTCGCACGGGATTTTTTATCGTTCCGTCGGCGCTGTCGTACACTGGGCACGGAACGGGGCCAGCGGAAGCCCCTCTTTATTGAATAGGTTTCCTGCGGTGGCGTCGTCGAAACAATACGTCACGGTGCGGGGATATTTGACACCCGGAGCTTCAAGTGTCAGCCGGCTTCCGTTGATGCGGGCTTTGGCTTCGACAAAACGACCGTCCTCGCCGGCGATGCGGAATCCCTTGATCTTCTTCCCGGAGCAGACTAATCCGTTTGCGGCATGACAGAAAGTAAGTTCAACCTTTTGCTTGTGAGCAACGGCCGTTTCAAGGAACGGGCTCTCCACTTCCTCTTTTATCACACCGTATGTTTTGCCGAGGGCCAGCCCGGCCAGACGTTCGCCTACCTCTTTTTTCTTGGCGGGGTGTATGTTGTTCGGATTGCCCACATCGTTGGTTACGACCAGGCCGGTATGAGGTGTTGTCCGCCAGACCTGTTCCTGCGCTTCGCGTATGCGGGCCGGTCCGTTGGTGGGGTCGTTATAGTTGAAAGGGGCAATCTGTACCATGTAGAACGGGATGTCTTTCTCGAATCCGCTTCGCCAACTGTTGATCAGCGTGCGCAGGGTGCGTGCATAGGTATCCGGCGTATCGCGGTTCGATTCGCCCTGGTACCAGATGGCGCCGGCGATTCCGTAAGGCAAGAGCGGATGAACCATACCGTTGTAGAGCTTGCCGGCCTTAACCGGCCACCAAGGTACGTGCTCGTGGGTTACAGCGGCCAGTTGCGGGTCGTTCCGTATGCTGTCTTCGGGAACCCAGACTTCAGCCGGGGTGCCGCCCCAGGCACTGACGATAAGGCCCACAGGTACGTCCAGTGTCTGATGGATGCGCCGACCGAAATAATAGGCCACGGCGCTACGCTTTCGCATGACGGCCGGGGTGCATGGCTCCCATTTCCCTTCGCAGTCCTCCTGCAGATAGTCGCTTCCCCGTTTGGGCAGACTGAAATAACGGATTTGCGTGAACCGGGCCGCCTCCACCTCCGCCTCTCGGTTTTCAATACCGTTGGCCGGCGTCCATTCCATGTTCGACTGACCGGAGCATACCCATACTTCTCCCAGCCATACATCGTTCAACGTGATGCCTTGTTGCTCGCGACCGTGCGTATAGATACGGAGTGTATAAGGTCCTCCGTGCCGGACGGTATTGATTTTCGCCTGCCAATGTCCGATGGCATCGACTTGGGTACGTACCGTGTCCTTGGGATTCCAGCTTCCGATGAGGCAAACGGTAGCGGAGGCTTCTCCCCATCCCCAGATGGCAACGTTGCTTTGCTGTTGCAACACCATTCCGTCGGAGAATATATGAGGCAGACTGAGACCGGTGCTTGTCTGGCTTCGGGAGACCGAAGGACATAGCAACAGGCCTGCGTAAAGAAAAGTTTTTAGCATGTTTTTCATGTTGATAAAATACGTTGTAAAATGCGATTTGTATTGATTGTGAATTTATTATTTCCGTTCCTCGGAATCGTCTGCCGGGACTGTGCGCGGTCAAGGGATGATTTCGGTGATAAACAATTGTATCTGCCGGAGTGCTTCGGTTTGCTCCTGCGGCTTGAAACCGTGACCGGCGCCGGGGATGACATGCAGCCGTGCGTTTTTGTAGGTCTTGGCGGCCTGACGGGAATAGTCTACGGGGACTATCGGATCGGCGTCTCCATGAATCAGCAGCACAGGTTTGCGGAATTTGCGGATGGTCTTGAAAACCTTCATGTCCTGCAGCTCGGTGAAGAAGCGACGGCTCAGGGCTACGTTCCAAAGGCGTGTCGTATCGGGAATGTCGGTTGTGTGCGGATACCGTGTGTTCCAGTTGTCGGGAATGCAAAAAGCAGGGAAGACGAGTATCAGCGCACGTATGTCGGAGACGATGTGTGCGGCGGTAAGGGCCGATACCAGGCCACCTTGGCTTTCGCCGATGAGGATGATGCGATCGGGGTCCGTGTCCGGCTGTGTCTTGAAATGGCGGACAACAGCTTCCAGATCGTTCTGTTCGTCGAGTATCGACATATTCATCGTGTTGTTGTCGCTGCGACTGTGTACGGATCCGCCGGGGAAATCAAAACTGTAGCACTGAAAGCCCAGGGCATTCAGCGTTTCGAAATACGACTTGCCGCCATGGTGCGTGCCGTTGAATCCGTGGGCGATGATGGCAACAGGCTGTTTCCCCTTTCTGTCTTGAGGGCGGCTCAGAATGCCGTAGATGCGGCGTTCGCCGTTTTTGATCCAGCAGACCTTCGTTTCGGAGGGAGACGCAGGACGGTTTTCCGGTTGGGGATGCCGGGCGGCTACTGTTGCCATCGCTGGAAAGAGAGCGTTCAGCAGGAAGATGAAAAGAAATTTAATATACATGATAATTGTATGTA
This sequence comes from uncultured Paraprevotella sp., assembly GCA_910584955.1. Taxonomy (GTDB): domain Bacteria; phylum Bacteroidota; class Bacteroidia; order Bacteroidales; family Bacteroidaceae; genus Paraprevotella. Next base: position 5,509 of record CAJUDC010000046.1, read on the forward strand.
ATTAGGTTTGACATCGGGAGTAGATGAGCCTTCAGAGTGGTCGGTACACGGAAGTGGAGACGATGCGCGAAGTGGCGGTGTCGGTGATGGTAACCCGTTTGTCGCCGTTGGGAGAGACTTTTGTGCTGATGCTGAGATCCCTGACGGGAAGAGGCGCATCGCTGAACAGATGCAATGTCACTTTCTCGGAACCGATTTCAAGCGACAATCTGAGATTACCATGAGTATTGTTACGGAATCTCAGATCCTTGAATCCGTAAAATACGGTAGCGTCGGTTCCTAGGGGAGCGAACCGGGATTCTTCCGTGTATAAATCGACGGAGTGGTTGTATCGTTCCAAGATTTGAAGTCCGGCCAAAAGAGCAATATGGTGTATGATCCCGGAAGCTTGGCACAGTCCGCCTCCGACATCGAGCGTCACTTGACCGGCATGGATGCTGCGGCCCTCGCGAAAACGTTTCCTGTCGTTCGGGTTACCTACGGTGTGCCAGAAAGAAAATACTTCACCGGGACGGATGATCAGACTGTTGAGGCATCCGGAAGTGACACCCAAGTTGTGCTTTTTATTTTCAAGGGTCGGTGATGGTCGGAGGGGCTGGCTGAGGCTGATTGAGTAGGGCATGGTCGGGAATTTGTCGGTCGGGCGTGCAAAAGAGGTACGCCTGATGAAATCAACAAATTTGACGAGCGACATGCGCAGGGCTGCTTTGGTGGAAAGTCTCATATTTTCGCGAGTTCAAAGATCAGATAGGAAGAGAGCACTTTCATAGGGCCGGAAGCCATGGCCAGGTCAAAGCGGACCATGCTTTTGCGCCAGGAGGCGGGTAGCCGGTGGACGGGGAGGAACAGGATGCCGGTGGTGGATACCCTGCTGAACAGTCCCCGGGACAGCCGGGTTACATCCGCAGGACGGAGGGCGGTGTTGCCGTGCCAGTCGTCACGGCGTGTGTGCCCGAAAAGTTTGCGGCGGTGAGATGACGGGATGTCAAAGATGAACCGGCCTCCGGGTTTGAGTATGCGATGCACTTCCCGGATGATATTACTTATTTCTTCTCGTTTCAGGTGCATCATAAGATGAAACGAATAGATTGTGTCGAACTCCGCGTCGGCAAACGGGGTGCGTTGTCCGAGAGATTGCCGCAGATCTTTGTCGGAGAATTTCCGACGAGCAATGGCGAGCATTTTTTCCGATGCGTCGATGCCATAACCGGCGTAATTGAGCAGGCGCCCCGTTCCGCAAGCGATTTCAAGTACTTTGTCTTCTTGTCTCGTCAGCAATCGGTCGAGCACACAACGCTCTTCGGTGTCGATAAAACGTCCGTACGTATTGTTGAAGCGATTGTCGTCGTATGTCGGTGCAAGCTTATCGTAGTAATCAACGATTTTAATTTGTTTGTTGTTCATAGTCGGATAGGCGTGGAGGTGGTGTTTTTATCTTCGTTCCGCCCAATCGCCTCTGTCCAGATTTCTGTATCCGATTGCCTCTGCCAGGTGTTGTGTCTGTACGGTATCGGAGTTGTCGAGGTCGGCTATGGTGCGGGCCACTTTCAGTATGCGGCTATAGGCACGGGCAGAGAGATTGAGACGCTTCATGGCGGTGCGCAGCAGTTCCAATCCCTTGTCGTTAGGGCGTGCAAACTGTTGTATCAGGCGTTCGGTCATTTGTGCGTTGCAATGGATGCCACGGACATCTTTGTAACGTTCGTTCTGGATGTTACGGGCGCGGATGACCCGTTCGCGGATGGAGGCACTCGGTTCACCGGGACGGGCCGTGGAAATCTCTTCGAAAGGAACGGGCGTTATTTCGCACTGAATGTCGATGCGGTCGAGAAGAGGACCGGAAATCTTGTTCAAATAACGCTGGATTTGTCCCGGTGTGCATACACAGGCTTTGGTGGGATGGTTATAGTAGCCGCAAGGACAAGGGTTCATGGAGGCTATAAACATAAAGGAACACGGATAATTGATGCTGTATTTAGCCCGTGAGATGGTTATGCAACGGTCTTCGAGCGGCTGACGGAGCACTTCGAGTACAGTTCGGTTGAATTCCGGTAACTCGTCGCAGAAGAGTACGCCGTTGTGGGCCAGACTGATCTCGCCCGGTTGCGGATTGCTTCCGCCGCCTACCAAAGCTACTTGGGAAATAGTGTGATGAGGGGAGCGGAACGGGCGGCAGGCTACCAGTGTGCTGTTGTGCCCCAGTTTGCCGGCCACGGAATGGATTTGTGTCGTTTCCAGGCTTTCAGACAAAGACAAAGGGGGGAGAATGGAGGGGATGCGTTTGGCCATCATGGACTTGCCGCTCCCCGGCGGACCTATCATAATGAGGTTGTGTCCTCCTGCAGCAGCCACTTCGATAGCACGTTTCACATGATCCTGGCCTTTAACGTCGGCAAAATCGAATTCGAAGGTGTTTTGTTGTTCGTAGAATTCTTTTCGGGTATCGGTCTCCGTAGGTTGCAATGAATCGGCACCATTGAAAAAGTCGATGACCTGGCGGATGTGGTTGACACCGTAGACTTTCAAACGGTTTACTACGGATGCTTCGCGTACGTTGCCGAAAGGGACAATCAGTCCTTCATAGCCCAATTCACGAGCTTTGATGGCCACGGGGAGTGCTCCCCGTATGGGTTGCAGACTGCCGTCCAAACTTAACTCGCCGCATAAGATGAAACGGTTCAGCCGTTCACTTTTTATCTTTTCGGCGGCAGCCAGAATACCAATCGCCAATGGTAAATCGAATCCCGATCCTTCTTTGCGCAGATCGGCCGGAGCCATGTTGACAACAATCTGTCGGGAGGGAAACTCAAATCCGCTGTTTTCGATCGCTGCAACGATGCGTTCGTGACTTTCTTTTACGGCGTTGTCGGGTAGGCCCACCAGGTAGAACTTGATACCGCGTGATGCGTTTACTTCAATGGTTACAGGCAGAGCTTCCAGTCCTTGCACGGCGGCGCCGTAAACTTTTACTAACATAAAAGGAAAGGGGTTACTTCAGATTAAAGGCTTTTTTAATGTGCGGGAGCACATCTTTTTCAAAATTCTCGCTATGGGCTATTACCTTACGGTCGGGGCCGACGAGTATGCTGTAAGGGATGTTCCGTATTCCCAGTTGGCGGATATAGGGACTGTTCCATGAATGGAAATCACAATAACTGGGCCAGTCTACTGTATCGCTCTTCATTCGCATGTCGTACATAGTCTGTTGTACGTCGAGTGAATAGCTGATTGCGGCCAGTTGTTTGTTAGTGAAACGACGCAGGCGTCGGGTGTGATGCAACAGGCCCGTGCTCTTACTTTGCCAGCAGGCCCAAAAGGTGATAAGCAGATAACGGTCTTTGAAATCGGTCGGGCGTATGGTGTCTCCGTCAGAGGTGGGAAGTTCCCATGCGGGAAAAAGCTTTCCGTTGGCGATTTTGTTCCGGGTCTCTATTTCAGGCCGCCATAAGGTCAGCTGACTGTTGTCGGGTTGCGCCTGGAGTAATACGTTATATAACCGTTGGCGGGTGGTTTGCTCTTCGGCTCCTATACCGCGTAGAAAATAAGTTTTGAACAGATAATTGCTTACTCGTGAAGCCGGATTCTGTCGGATAAAGGAAGACACGGCTTTTAGGTATTCCGCTTTCGGCTTGTCTTGGTTTTCCAAACGGAAACGGGTCAGCAACTCATTGTCTTCGCTCCCTTTTATCTGCGTGGATTTCAAATGTCGGGCATCACCTTTTACGGTAATTACATCACCGCCTTGTGCAAAGATGACATGTTCGGAGAAGTTAGGGTATAAAAGGACAAAAGTGGCCTCTCCTGTCAGTTCCGTGGTGTAGTCGAAAGAACCTCCTTTTATTTTTAAGGTGTCAATCCGGTCTAGCCCTCCATCGGGGCTGTACAGATAGAATTCACCCTGCTGCAGGTGCTTGAATTCTCCTTTAAGCCGGAACCGGTCTTGGGAGCCTTCGCAACTGAGCAGGGCGAAAACCAATAAAATATATAGCGTGATTCGCTTCATCCAGCGTTCTTACTTAATGATGCTTTTAAGTGTTGAACTGTATTTTGCAAATTCCAGATCGTTCAAAGCGCGTTGGCCCAAAGCCGGATTTTTGCTGACGGCTTGTGTCAGATTGCTGTTTACGGCAGCAGCATCATTGGTGCGAGCACCCAAAACGGCTTTCAGATAGGCAGTATAGGCATCTGCATTCTTGATACCGTTTAATGTGACTTTGGCTGCAGCGTAGTCTTTGCTCAGAATTTGGGCTAAAGCGGCACTGTTGGATTTTACTCCTTTCAGATTGTTTGCAGCTTGTTGATAGTTGCCTTTTGCCAAATTCAGGTTACCCATGATCTCTTCAAACGAATCGGCACCGGATCCTTTGCTTAAGTAAGCCTCGGCTGCGTCAACATCACCGTTTGTTAAAGCGAGCAGTGCCAAGTTGGTATTAACTTCGGCGGCACCGGCATTCACGCTTTTGGCTTTGTTCAGGTATTGTTCCGCCAATGTTTTGTTGCCTTGTGCATATGCCAGTTGGGCCAGGTTGTTATAAGAACGGTAATCGTTGGGATATATTTCGGTCGTTTTCTTGTACCAGGCTTTCCGGTCCGCATCGTTTTCCATCAGCATGCCGGCGCCGTAGATCAGTTCTTCTACGCTCAATTGGCTGGCATCTTTTTTATACTGATCGATAATCTGGTCATCGCTACGTCCGATCAGTTCGTAGTTGATAGCCAAGCGGGCACGACGAAGTTCCGGCAGGATACCGTCGGCAAGTTCTTTGAATACAACGGACATGTTGCGTATTTGCTGTTCGCGTTCTTCCGGCTCCTTGTACATGGAAAGCACGCGTAGAATGACATCCTTGTCCTGGATATTGCTTTGTGCAACCAGTTCCTGGAAACCATCCCAGTCTTCGGCCGTGTATTTGGTATCAATCTCAGCGTTCATTTTGTTTGCCTTCAACTCTTTTTGTACGTAGTTCTCAGACACGTTCTGGCGTTGCTGAGCTAGTTTTTTATTGAGGTCGAATGCACCGTCGGGCGATGCGTAAGCCGAAACCTCGATATTGTTCAAGGCTTTTCCTTCCTGATCCTTGTTGATTTCTTTCAGCATCTTTACGAAATCCTGTACAGAAGTGGATTTCAATTCGCTGCTACGTAAGTTGGCTTGTTGAATAAGGAATTTGATATTTGCTTCCTGGCGTTGTTGGATGACGCGTTGGAATGCATCGGGAGCCGTCGCAGGGGTAGCACTTGTCAAAGTGTTTTTTAATAAATCGGAAGTGGCTATGACACCATAACCTACTTTAACTTCGGGAATGCTGACGGTTTTCTTTCCTACTTTTGCATTGAAACGCAGATAAAGGTCCGACTTCAACATGGCGGGGACGAAATCGAAAATCGTTTTCATCGTATAGTTCCCACCTACTTTGTATGAGATAGTCTGGTTGTTGCCTTCTACTTTTTCACCTTGGAATGTTGCGCTTTGTCCGGCAGCTTCTCCGTTCTCGTATTTTAGGACCGGAGTTACGGTGACAACCGCTTTTTTCTTCATGTACTTTTCGGGGAATGTTCCGTTAACGGTGGCGGGAACTTGTCCTGCGATTGCTTCCAGCGGGGTGGGAGTAACCGTAAAGTTTTCGGGTGAAAGAGCACCCATTTTACTGCAAGCGGTAAGCGTTAAAGCCGATACTACCGGCAATGACAAGTAAAGTTTCTTACGCATAAGAGCTAATATTTTAATATATGTTGTTATAAGTGCAAAGATACGCTTTCTTTAATTAACACAACAGCGAGGCAGGATAAAATATTATTAAAAAGAGAAATAAAAGATAAATTGATTAGGTTTTTCCTTTGTTTTTGCGCTTGTATAGAATGTTACGGGGATGGTGCTCCAGAATCTCTTCCCGTAGTCGGCTACGGTTCAGATGCATGTATATTTCTGTGGTGGTGATGCTCTCGTGGCCGAGCATTTCCTGAATAGCGCGTAAGTTAGCACCGCCTTCCAGCAGATGGGTGGCAAAGGAATGGCGGAAAGTGTGCGGACTGATATTTTTTTTGATGTTCGCTGCAAAAGCCTGTTTTTTAATCAGATCGAAAACGGTGATGCGTGAAAGTGCGGTTTTACGTCTCAGGCTGATAAAAACATAATCTTCGTGTCCGGGTTTAATGTCTATTTGTCCGCGCTTTTTAAACCATTCTTCCAATTCGCAGATCGCGGTTTGCGAGATGGGAACCAGACGTTCTTTCCGGCCTTTGCCTTTGATGCGGATAAAACCTTCCGGAAGATACAAATCTGATAGTCCCAAATGGCATAATTCGCTTACGCGAAGTCCACAACTGTAGAGCACTTCCAGTATGGCACGGTTACGTTGGCCTTCTTCCTTTTCCATGTCAATGGATCCGATGATCCGGTCAATTTCCTCCACAGTCAGGATGTCGGGCAGATGTTTGCCGATGCGGGGAGATTCCAATAATTGTGTGGGGTCGGTCTCTATTTCCCGCTCTAACATGAGGAACCGGTAGAAAGAGCGGATACCTGATAAAATTCGGGCTATGGAACGGGGGTGTATCTGCAAATCGAACAACGTTGCCGTGAACTGGTGTAGATCGTCAAGTGTGATGGAACGGAAATCCCCCTGTTCATCCTTCAAAAAACTCAGCCATTTTTGCAGGTCTTTTTGGTAAGCCTCCAACGTGTTGGCCGTTAAAGATTTCTCTAGCTTCAAATATTGTTCATAATGTCTGAGGAGTGTTTTGTCGGGCAAGTTGTACTTATGGTCTTTTTTTTCGCTTTTTTCCATTCTTTTTGTTTACCTTTGCGTGCTAATATAAAAGCAAAGATAGATAAAAAGATGAGAATACAAATCATTAACGGTCCGAATATAAATTTGCTGGGCAAACGTGAGCCGGGTATATACGGAGCGGTCTCTTTTGAATCTTATTTGGAAGATTTGTGCCGGATGTATCCCGATGTTCGATTTGATTACTATCAAAGCAATATTGAAGGGGAGATGATCAATAAAATCCATGAAGTAGGATTTGACTGTGACGGAATCATACTCAATGCAGGAGCCTATACGCATACGTCCATAGCTTTGCAGGATGCTATTCGGGCAGTAACGGCTCCCGTAATAGAGGTGCATATCAGCAATGTGCATAAACGCGAGGCCTTTCGGCATCAATCGATGATATCCGGTGCTTGTGTAGGGGTGATTTGTGGTTTTGGTCTGGATTCTTATCGACTGGCTGTGGAAGCTTTATATAGGAATAGTTGTAGGTAAAGTTATAGGGTATATATAAATAGGTAGAAAGATTATGATGCTTAAACAAACAAAGATCGTAGCTTCCATTTCGGATCTTCGCTGTGATGTAGATTTTATACGCTCATTGTTCGAGGCGGGTATGAATGTGGTTCGGATGAACACGGCACATGCCAGCAGAGAGGGATTTGAGACGCTGATTCATAATGTGCGTGAGGTGTCGAATCGTATTGCTATATTGATGGATACGAAAGGACCTGAAGTGCGTACCATGAAGAATGAAGGAGAGAAGAACATCGCTTACAGGACGGGAGATAAAGTATGTCTTGTGGGAGATCCTCAACGGGAGACGACCCGTGACTGTATTGCGGTGTCCTATTCGGACTTTGTGAATGATTTGCAGGTGGGATCCGATATTTTGATTGATGACGGTGAAATGGAACTCCGGGTGATGGAGAAAAAAGACGGCATGCTGCTCTGTGAAGTATGTAACGACGCTACATTGGGAAATCGCAAAAGTGTGAATGTGCCGGGTGTTCGTATCAATCTGCCTTCGCTTACGGAGAAGGACAGAAACAATATACTGTATGCCATTGAAAAAGATCTGGATTTTATTGCTCATTCCTTTGTAAGGAACAAACAAGATGTACAAGATGTGCGTCAGATTTTAGATGCTTATGGGAGTGATATAAAGATAATCGCTAAGATCGAAAACCAGGAAGGCGTTGATAATATTGATGAGATACTGGAGGTGGCCGACGGTATTATGGTGGCACGGGGCGATTTGGGGATAGAGGTCCCTCAAGAACGTATCCCCGGCATTCAGCGTATGCTGATAAAGAAAGCCATATTGATGAAAAAACCGGTAATAGTGGCTACACAAATGCTTCATACGATGATTAATAATCCGCGCCCGACAAGAGCGGAAGTAACCGATATAGCCAATGCCATTTATTATCGGACGGATGCTTTGATGTTGAGGTGAAACGGCTTATGGGAAATATCCGGTAGAGGCTGTAAACACTATGACGAAAATTGCAGCGCAGGCGGAAAAAGATAAATTGGCTGAAAACGATATACGTATACCTTTGGAGGCCACAGGTACCGATGTGACGGCTTTCTTGGCGAAACAAGCGGTAAAGGCAACCTCCCGGCTGCCTATAAAAGCTATTATTACGGATAGTTTCAGCGGCTGTACGGCACGCAATCTGGCTGCTTTTCGTGGTAAATATCCCGTATTGGCTATCTGCTACAAGGAGAAAACAATGCGGCATTTGGCTTTGTCTTATGGTGTGGAAGCTATTTTTATGCCCGGGAAGGCAAATGGACAGGCCTATTATTTTGCAGCATTGAGGAAACTGATAGATGATGGTGTCCTAAACGAAAACGACATGGTGGCTTATCTGAGTAGCGGTAAACAAGGAACACGGACTTCGTTTCTGGAGATAAATGTGGTGGGTGATGTTCTTAAATACGCCATGGAGTATGTGTTGCCTAATCGCAACCGCTATTTATAAAAAAGGCTACTGGAGGGAGAGAGATGAAAGAAACGGAAGCACTCGATACATATATCCTTCGGCATATCGATGCGGAAAGTGAGTATTTGCAGGCTCTCTACCGGGCAACTCATATAAAGTTGCTGCGCCCTCGTATGGCATCGGGACATTTGCAAGGACGTATACTGAAGATGCTTGTACAGATGATACGGCCGAAACATGTGCTTGAGATAGGGACTTATAGCGGGTATTCCGCTCTGTGTATGGCTGAAGGGCTGGAAGCGGGAGCGCGTTTATATACATTCGAGATTAACGATGAACAGGAGGATTTTACCCGTCCGTGGCTGGAGCGGTCGCCGTATGCTGATAAGATTGAATTTTACATTGGGGACGCTTTGGAAATGGTTCCTTTGATGGATATCACTTTTGACATGGCGTTTATCGACGGGGATAAGCGGCGTTATTCGGATTATTACGAGATGGTATTGGCCAAAATGAATGCTGGAGGTTATATTTTGGCTGATAATACCTTATGGGACGGGCATGTACTGGAAACGGAAACAAGCTCTTCTGATATGCAGACCATAGGGATAAAAGAATTTAATGATAAAGTGGCAGCGGACAGTCGGGTGGAAAAAGTAATTTTCCCTTTGCGTGATGGCTTGACGCTCATTCGAAAAAAATGAAATAGTTAGATTATGGAAACAACCAGACAAAACAAGATTGCTCGCTTGATTCAAAAAGAATTGAGTGAGATATTTATGTTGCAAACGAAAGCGATGAAGGGAGTGCTGGTCTCGGTCAGTGCTTGCCGTATCAGTCCTGATATGAGTATTTGTCGGGCCTATTTAAGTGTTTTTCCCAGTGAAAGAAGTCAGGAGATAGTGAAAAATATCAACGATAATATGAAAGCTATTCGTTACGAACTGGGTGTAAGGGTGCGTTTTCAGTTGCGTATTATCCCCGAACTGAAATTTTTTGTAGATGATTCGTTGGATTACATTGAGAACATTGATAATTTGTTGAAGAAAACGGGCAATCGTGCAGCACCTTCTGATCTTGGGCATAAGCACGAGGAAGAGTAGGGGATTATTGCGTGTTTCAGTTGCTGCTTGCTCATGATAAACTTTCCTTTCTATATAGCCCGTCGTTATATCTTCTCCAAGAAGTCGCATAACGCAATTAATATTATTTCGGGAATTTCTGTCTGCGGTGTGGCCTTGGCTACAATGGCTTTGGTGTGTACCTTGTCTGTGTTTAATGGCTTTCGTGATATGGTCGCTTCGTTCTTTACGGCGTTTGATCCCGAATTGAAAATCACGTTGGTGGAAGGCAAGGCTGTGGCTTCGGACGATCCGTCTTTGGCGGCTGTGAAATCCCATCCGTTTGTGGCTGTATATACCGAATGCTTGGAAGATAAGGCCTTGGTGGCTTGCAATGGACGGCAGGCAATGGTGACGATCAAAGGGGTGGATGAGACTTTTGTCCGGCAGGCTGATTTGAAGCATCTGCTTTATGGTGATGGGGAGTTTATTCTTAAAGCGGATGTGCTTCAATACGGTGTATTGGGTATTGGACTGGCATCCGTATTAGGTTTGGGGACAGATTTTGAACAGCCGCTTTCTGTTTATGCTCCGAAAAAGGGCGAGCGTGTAAACTTGGCGAATCCGTTATCTGCTTTTACGCAGGATGAGTTGTTGTCTCCGGGGGTGGTCTTTTCTGTTAAACAGGTTAAATACGACGCTTCTTACATTCTTACTTCCATTGATTTTTCACGGCGTCTTTTTGGGCGGTCGGGCCAAGTGTCTTCTGTGGAACTGAAATTGCACCCTGGTGTTGATAGCGAACAAGTAAAGGCGGATATTAAAGGTCTTTTGGGTGGTCGGTTCAAGGTGCAGGACCGTTATGAACAACAAGAAGATGTTTTCCGTATAATGGAGGTGGAGAAATTGATAGCTTATTTGTTTCTTACCTTCATTTTGTTGGTAGCGTGTTTTAACATTATCGGTTCTTTGTCAATGTTGATGATTGAGAAAAAGGCAGATGTGCGCACGCTTCGTAATTTGGGAGCGACAAATAAGCAGATAACCCGCATTTTTCTCTTTGAAGGACGTATGATATCTACGTGTGGAGCTGTTTTAGGAATTGCATTCGGAGTATTGTTGTGTTGGTTACAACAGACGTTTGGTTTTATTACATTAGGGGAATCGAGTGGGAATTTTGTGATTGAGGCTTATCCTGTAAGTATGCATGGTATGGATATTATGCTTGTATTTCTTACTGTTTTATTAGTCGGCTATGCGACGGTATGGTATCCTGTGCGTTATTTAAGTCGTAATTTATTGTCATGATTTTAAGTGGAGTTAGTTTATTCAGATTATTCTCCTATTCATATCCGTTGAATAATTGCAATCAGTATTTTTTGCTTTCTTTTTTTGAAAAAAAACGCTTGAAAATTTTGGTGTTTTACAAATAAGGCGTATCTTTGCACTCAGAAACGAGATGGTGCCATAGCTCAGTTGGTAGAGCAAAGGACTGAAAATCCTTGTGTCCCCGGT
>CAJUDC010000047.1 GCA_910584955.1 uncultured Paraprevotella sp.
TCCGTCTGCTTGGCATCGATAGCCACTACGCAGACTTGCGAACCGAAATGCCGGACGATTTCGTCGATCAGGTCCGGTCGTTTCAAGGCGGCCGAATTCAGGCTCACTTTATCGGCTCCGGCGTTCAGCAGGCGCTCTACATCGGCCAATTCGTTGATGCCTCCCCCCACCGTAAACGGGATTGAGATTTCTGCCGCCACCCGTCGTACCATCTCGGTGAATGTCTTTCGGCCTTCGTGACTGGCTGTGATGTCCAGATACACCAGTTCATCGGCTCCCTGCTCGCTGTAGGCTTTGCCCAGTTCTACGGGATCGCCCGCTTGACGCAGGTTGACGAAGTTGGTTCCTTTTACCGTTTGTCCGTCTTTGACGTCCAGGCAGGGTATGATTCGTTTCGCTAGTGCCATCTTTTTCTTTATTTGTCATTTGCAGCCCATTCGGCCAATTCCTGCAAGGATATGCGCCCTTCGTAAATGGCTTTTCCGAAAACTACGGCCGGGATGCCGTTTGTGTTTAATGCTTTTATATCGTCCAGACTGCTTACTCCTCCGCTGGCGATGAGGCGGCACTGCGGACATTCCTGCATGATGCGGGCGTAAAGCTGCGTGGCGGGGCCTTGCAACATACCGTCCCGACTGATCTCCGTGCAAAGCACATGACGGACACCGGCTTGCAGATACTCCTTCAGGAAAGGAAGCAATTCCCGGGCGCTTTCTTCCTGCCATCCGTTGATGGATATTTTTCCGTCTTTCGTGTCGGCACCCAGTATGATCCGGTCGCTGCCGTATTGCTCCAGCCATTCCAGAAACAACTCGGGGGCGCTGACTGCCATACTGCCCACTGTTACCAGCGCCGCACCGCTGTTGAAAGCCGTTCGGATGTCTGCGTCGGTTTTGATACCTCCGCCAAAATCTACGGTCAGTGAGGTGGCGCCGGCTATCTGTTCCAATATGCGATGATTTACTATATGCCGCGAACGTGCGCCGTCCAGATCGACGATGTGCAGGCGCTTGAATCCGTATGCTTCGAATTCCCGGGCCACAGCCAGAGGGTCTTCGTTATAAATCTTCCGGGTGGTGTAGTCACCTTTGGTCAGACGCACGCATTTGCCGTCTATAATGTCGATAGCCGGGATCAGTTCTGTCATTCGTTTAAATCTAGAAAGTTCTGTAAAATCCGTTCTCCCAGGCTCCCGCTTTTTTCGGGATGAAACTGTGTGGCGAAAAAGTTGGCCTTTTGAAGCGCCGCACTGAAAGGAACGGTATAATGGGTTGTGGCTGCCGTATGAGGATTGACAGGCACGTAAAAGCTATGTACGAAATAGACGAAACTTTCCGGTGCACAGCCCCGGAACAGGGGGCCCTGCATCTTTTCCAGCGTGTTCCAGCCCATGTGCGGCACTTTGTCCTCATGCCGTTGCGGATGAAAGCGCACCACGTCTGCATCGAATATGCCCAGACAGTCCACGTCTCCTTCTTCCGAGTGACGGCACATGAGTTGTTGACCGATGCAGATGCCCAGCACCGGCTGCTTCAGGTTACGGATCAATTCGTCCAACCGGTGTTGGCGCAGATAAGTCATGGTGCTACGTGCTTCCCCCTGACCGGGGAAGAGAATCCTGTCGGCTCGCTGCAACTCTTCCGCATCGTCCGTCAGCACCGGTTCCACCCCTAGGCGTTTCAAGGCATGGATTACAGAATAAATGTTTCCGGCGTTGTATTTCACGATAGCTACTTTCATCAACCTGCGTTTATTTTGTAAATGATTCGGGCGCAAAGATAGCAAAAATACCTCGAATGGCCACCGTTTACTAAAAAAATGTACACAGAGACGAGGTAAAATCCTGTCAGTAGGGATTCCGGAAGACGAGGGTTTTGAAATTCTTTGTATTTCTTATGGACAAACGCCCGGTATGAGGAAAAAAGAAGTATTTTTGCAGCGATTTGATCAGGGACGAAACGACTATGTGTAAGTGTATGGCAAAATTGTGGCGGGTGTTTGTGATAGGGAGTGTGATGTTCTCGGCTTGCTCTTCGGGGGTGAAACAGACCAAATGCGGGGATGCTGAGGTCGCCAGAAAAGAGGAACCGGCAAAGACGGAAGCAATGACGGCGGAGCCTGAAAGGCCCGGTGCCGTGTTGTCCTGCGAGGACGATACGACGGATTATCTGCATGCCTCCCTCCAGATGTACACCGTTTCTGTAGGAGATGCAGCGGCGGATACCGTGATACATTACCTTACCGGGCGTAAAATAGCCGTCGGGAGCCATCGGGGACGTAAGCTTTATTTGGAATTGGGAGAGTTTTGCGATGAGACGGTTTACCACGGCGGTAAGATCTATTGGGGAGACTCTTTGATTTATGCAACGGAAGCAGAGGTGGCGAATGACTGGCAGACTTGTCGGGTGTGTCATGTGTCCGGCGCCGATATTACTTATGTGCTCGTAATGATGAATGATCGTCCGAATCCCAATTATTGGCATATTGTGCGTATGGACGATAGCTCAATCAGGTTGACGGATAATGTGTTGGCCGGAAACGATTATATCAAGGGCGGTCGTTATTTTCACGATAATGTGATCTGTGGCGATCTGGACGGTGACGGTATCATGGAAGTGGGCGGAAAAGAATGGACCGAGTACTGGGCGGATTCAATGATGTATCATCCTTGTTATATTTATAAGTTGGGCACTGAGCTGGTATTGGATGAAGTTTTGTCTGAGCGGGAGACGAGGGCCGCTTACGACAGTCTGTTCATCGGCCTTGACGACGGTGTGCCGGTATATAACCCGAACACGGCGCAACATGAAAACGATGCCCGGAAGCATCTCCAACCGGATGCGAAAGTCTTTCGCGAATAGTATGCACATCGTATATGCGCTATGCACGCTGTCGGCAATTTTTTGGGGACTTCATTAAGTGAGAGGCGTAGCGGCGATTTCCGGTTGAGGAGATTCCTGTCGTATAGGCCGGGCACCGGAACACAAGAATACCGACAGCCTCATTCGGGAAAAACGGCACGGTGAGGCGGAAAAAACAGGGAAAATGCGTATTTTTGCGTCGATTTTAATTTTGTATGCCTTCAAGCATTGGAAGATTCAACTTGATTGATATGGAACAAAAAGAAAGAAAACAAAAACATTCGTTGAGAGAGTGGTTGCTGGCTACGCGTCCTTGGTCGTTCCCGGCCTCGGCTATGCCGGTGTTGGTTACGTTGGCCTATTTGTACTGGCGTGGAGAAGATGTAAACGGGTGGCACGGACTATGGGCGTTGTTGAACATCATCGTGTTTCATGCCGCCGGGAACACCTGGAGTGATTATGCCGATTATATGCGCGGAGTGGATACACCGGCATCGTATGGAGCCACCACGTTGGTGACAAAGCGGTTCGCTCCTGCGGAAATACGCCGCCTGTCGCTGGGTTTGCTGCTTTTGGGCGTATTGGGCGGGCTGTTGCTGGTATGGCGCACGGGGATACCTCTGCTTTGGATCGGGGCGGGCGGACTGGTATGTACGCTGCTTTATCCGCCGTTGAAGTATCGTGCTTTGGGGGATGCGGTTATCGCCGTCACCTATGGGTGGTTGCCCGTGTGGGGCACTTCCTTTGTGGCGACGGGGCGGATGGATATGAGTACCCTTTTGCTGGCTGTTCCTGTGGGGATGATAACGGTGGCTATTCTTCATGCGAATAACACCCGCGACATCCGTACCGATGCGCGGGCGGCAATCACAACGCTGGCCATGAAAATCGGGGTGCGGAGTTCTGCCCGGTTGTATGCGTTCTGGATCGGCTTTCCGTTTGTTTTTGTTGTAGCCTGTGTCTGTCTGCGTCTTTTCCCGGCGTGGGCTTTGCTGGTGTTTGCGGCGTTGCCTCCGGCCTTATCGCACATCCGTACGATGGATGCGGTGGATGCGGCTGACACGGCTTCCATTTCCCGTCTGGATGAGCGGACCGCGCAGTTGCAATTGCAATTCAGCCTGTTGTTTGTATTATCCTTCTTATTGGCGCATTGGGTGAGATGAAGCAATTAGGTTTTTCTATCGTGTTGGCGGCCGTGCTGTGGACGCTGATGTTCCTGCCGCTTACGGCACCTTATCTTAATTTCTGGTGGGCCATGACCGGATCGGCTTTAGCCCTGTCGGTCTGTGCCACGCTTTTCCGTCCCCATTGGTATAAGCAAGTGCGGTGGGACTTTTCAAATATCCTGTATGGCTTGTTGCTTGCCGCAGGCCTGTGGGCGGTTTTCTGGTTGGGAGACAAAATCTCATCCTTGCTTTTTTCGTTCGCCCGTCCGCAAGTGGATCTGATTTACGGAATGAAAACGGGTGAATCGTCGTGGGTGCTGTCTGTTTTGATGTTGTTTTTGATAGGACCGTGCGAGGAGATCTTTTGGCGGGGCTATGTGCAACATACGCTTTCGTCGGTGTGGTCGGCCAACAAAGGATGGGTTGTTTCCACCTTATTATATACGCTGGTACATATCGGGTCCTGCAATTTCATGTTGGTCATGGCAGCCGCTGTGGCCGGGTGTGTCTGGGGCACTTTTTACCGTTTCTTCCCCAATCGGTTGGCGGCTCTTATCCTGTCTCACGCTTTGTGGGATGCAGCAGTATTTATTTGGTTCCCCATATAGAACATTGTCCCCTGCCGGTATCTTTCACCGACAGGGGACAATGTATACTTTTTTTACACAACGGAGCGCACGCATGCGCTCCGTTGTGGTATTATTTTTTCTCTTTTTGATATTCTATGGCTTGACAGGCCTTTTTCCAGTCGGTATTCAGGCTGAACGGTGTCAGATTGTCCTTATCGTCGATAAAACTTTCCGAGGTTTCGGTATCGTCGGTATCAAACAGCGGATTGCCCACACTGGCATTTACAGACATCAGAATGCACTCCTTGCGGGCCTTCTCCGTCTTGCTTTGTGCTTCAGTCAGGTCTTTGAAGAATTTGCCCAGGAAATCGCTCATGTAATAAGCTTGTTCGTCCAGGAATTTTACATTCACGTCCGGTGTGGTCTTGACGGCCATGTGGCGTAAGTAGCGCAAGGCCGTACTTTTAAAGTGGTTTACTTTTACGCTTACGTCGTCCGCTTTCGGATCGTTAACCACCTGTTCGGCTTTGGTAAGCACTTCGTTATATAACTCTTGCGCCTGCACTTGGCCGATTCCCGCAGCCAACAAGACAGTCAGCATTATCTTATTCATTCTTTTCATCTTTCTTTTTATGTTTTAGGGTTCTGTTTGATTGTCCTTGCAAATGTAACCAAAGTTTTTGTTTCCCTGTGATAAAGAAATATTTTTTTACTATTTACCTGTTCTTTTTAAGGAAAAGCCGGTGTGTGATTATACCAGGTAACTCATTTTCATAATGCGTCACCATGATCAGTGTCTTGCCGCACCGCTGGCAAAAGGTTGTAATAATGTCTTTCACCCGTTGCCGGTTGTTGCTGTCCAGTCCGTGCAAAGGCTCGTCCAAAATCAGCAGTTCAGGATCTTTCACAAAGGCGCGTGCCAACAGACACAAGCGCTGTTCGCCGCTGGAGAGTTGCAGGAAAGTCCGTTCGGCCAGTTCTCCCACACCGAACACTTTCATCCATTCCCGGCAGATATGGGCCTGCTCGGGGCGCGGACGTGCATACAGCCCCACCGAATCGTTCATACCGCTGGCCACAATGTCGATGGCCGGAAGATCCTTTTGATAAGCTCTGTGCATTTCGGGACTTACGTAACCGATGCGTTTTTTTATTTCCCAGATGCTTTCGCCCGTTCCCCGTTTGTGTCCGAACAGTTCGATGTCGCAGGCATAAGCCTGGGGGTTGTCGGCACAGACCAGACTGAGCAAGGTGGATTTTCCGGCTCCGTTTTCACCGCTCAGCGCCCACATCTCGCCGCGTTTTACGCACCAGTCCAGCTCCTTCAGGATGGTACGATTGCCGTAGCGGATGCTCACCCGGTTGAATCGCAGTATCTCATTCGCTTCCTCAGCTTGCAGAGAGGCTGTGCTGTTTGCGGAGGCATACGGCAATTCGGCTATCCACTGCCGGTAAATGTCTTCCAGATGGGGCGGGGTGGAAAGGGAATGCGCGGACAGATAGGCTGCGCGGGTGGTTTTGGGACCGACGGAAAGCTGCTCCACCGGTATCACGTGGGTGATAAAGTCGGGTATATCGTCGGTTCTGGAAAGGACGAGTATCACTTGCAGATCGGTTTCGGTGATCAGCGTTTGCAACAGGCCGGCCAGTTGGGTGCGGGTGGTGGCGTCCAGCCCGATAAACGGGTTGTCCATGATCAGCAGGCGCGGACCGGTAAGGAGGGTTTTCGTCAACTGGAACTTACGCAGTTCGCCGCTGGAGAGGGCGATGATGTACTTGTCCAGCAATGTGTCTAGATGAAACAGTTCGTACAGGCGGTGGCGCAAGGCGGCACGTTGCTGCCGCGCTTGTTCCTTGCCCGCCTCATCCAGCCCGAAGCCTACGTTCGTCTCCGCTGCCTGAAAAGCCTGTTCCAGCAACTGGCCGGCGGTGGGAGTGTTTTCGTCGATGTCGTGCTGGTTCCAGCGTTGTTGATAATAATAAGTACTGTCCCCGTCGCCGTAAGAATCGCGGAAGGAAATGTATTTGAGGTTTTCGCTTACCAGTTTTAGTGGCGAAGGAGCAAAGTTGTAGCGCACCTCGTTCATCAGCAGCGGATACCGTCCTGTCAATATGTCGATCAGTCGGGATTTGCCTGAGCCGTTGTCGCCGACAACGGCTATCTGTTCGCCGGTCGCAATGTCCAGTGTCACGGGGGCCTTCATGCGGCGGAGCGGATGGCGGGTCACTCCGTTTGTTATTTCAATTATCTTTTGCATTATTCCGGTTGGGCGTCAATGCCCTGTTATTTTATCGGGGTTCTTATGGACGAAATCTTTCCAGCTGCTGTATGCCCGTTCGGTTTCGGGACGGCCGGCTTGCAGGAAATGGCAATAAGCGGCCGCCAGGCCGTCGGTGGCGTCCATGAAAGGGAGCAGCGATTCGTCGGGAATGGCAAGCAGGCGTTGCAGCATGCCGGCCACCTGTTCCTTGCTGGCCTGACCGTTGCCGGTGATGGCCATCTTTATTTTCAACGGAGCGTACTCGGTGATGGGTATGTCGCGGTGGATGGCTGCCGCCATGGCCACCCCTTGCGCCCGTCCCAGTTTCAGCATACTCTGTACATTCTTGCCGAAGAACGGTGCTTCAATGGCCATCTCGTCGGGCAGATAAGCCTCGATGAGGCCGGTGATGCGCTCGAAGATGCGTCCCAGTTTCAGGTAGTGGCTTTTGTATTTGCGCAGGTCGATCACCCCCATCGTTATCATCTCGGCGCGCTTGCCCTGCGTGCGCAGTACGCCGTATCCCATGATGGTAGTGCCCGGGTCGATGCCCAGAATTATTTTTTCCGGTTCAGCCTTCCGCATCGTTCCTTATGATTCTTCAATCACTTCCATCAGTGTGCTGAATCCCACGACCTGCTCTTTGAATATTTTTTTCATTTCTTCGTTCAGACGGGTCCCCTGCTTGTTGTACCAGTGGTGCAGGCGGGCGGAACTCTCCACGTCGAACTGTAGCGAAAAACATTCGGTGTCGGCCTCACGGTGTGAGAGAATGCGCGACAGGCGCGGTCGGTGAAGAAAACCGAATTCGGCCACCTGTGGCAAATAGAACTGGTGAATCCAAATAACGAAATTCCGGGCCTCGGCAAAAGGTACCTGATAAGTTGTGTTATAGATCAGCATAAACTTTTAATTGATTCGGAAAAGTCGTGCAAAGGTATAAAAAATAGGTGTAGCGTGCTAATAAATCCTATTTTTTCCAAACATCGCGTGCGTGTCTCGTATTTTAGATGTATTTTTGTAATTCATAAAGAAAAGGATTCCGATTATGAAGAAATTTTTATTGTTTTCCCTGCTTTGTCTGTGTGGGGTAGGGTTGGCTTTCGCGCAGGGTAAAGCCGGAGCCGAGGCCAAGGTGGCCGAGATCAAGTTTGACAAGCTGATACATAATTTCGGTACATTCTCCGAGGCCGATCCGTTGGTGAAATGCTCGTTTACCTTTACCAATGTCGGTACGGCTCCCCTCATTATTCATCAAGCCATCGCTTCGTGCGGTTGTACGGTGCCTGTGTACACGAAGACACCGATCAAGCCGGGCGAGAAAGGCAATATCGACGTGACCTACAACGGCACCGGTAAGTTTCCCGGTCATTTTAAAAAGTCCATCACCATCCGTTGCAACGGTAAGAAAGAGATGGTCCGTCTGTTTATAGAAGGGGATATGACGGCGAAGGATACCGACAAGAAGGAGAAAGCCAAATAAATATGTCCGTTAAGGCTGTATTTTTTGATATTGACGGAACGCTGGTTTCGTTTCGTACCCATTGCATACCGGCCTCCACTTTGGAGGCCGTTCGCATGCTACGCCGTAGGGGGATTAAGGTGTACATCGCTACGGGGCGGCCTCCGGTTTTTATCGACAATCTGGGAGAGCTGGAGTATGACGGCATGATTACCACTACCGGTGCGCATTGCCTGACGCGCGAAGGCACGGTGCTCTGCCATCGCCCTGTTCCTGCCGAAGATGTGAAGCGGGTGGCGGCCCACCATTTGGCCAAGCCCGAAGACGCTTTCCCGGTTTTCTTTGTGTGCGATGATACCGTGTTCGTTACGAAATATACCGATGAGGTACGTCGGGTTTCCGAACTGTTGAACATCCAGCCCCCGCCGGTTCGCCCCGTGGAGCAGGTGCTCGGACGCGATGTGATGCAGATTATCTCGTTCTTCCCGAAAGAGGAGGAGCGCCGCTATATGACCGAGCTGATGCCGGGGTGCGTTTCCATGCGCTGGCATCCGTCCTTTACCGATGTCATTGCGCGAGGAGTGAGCAAGAGCGCCGGTATCGACAGCGTGTTGGCGCACGAAGGAATCGCGCTGGCCGATACGATGGCTTTTGGCGACGGCGGCAACGATACGGGCATGTTGCGGCATGTGGGTTGCGGCATAGCGATGGGCAATGCTTCGGACGAGGTGAAGGCAGTGGCCGATTATGTGACGGATTCGGTAGACGATGACGGAGTGGCCCGGGCTTTGCGTCGTTTCGGGCTGATCGATTGAGCGTATCGGGGCGCTCGGAAAGATTTCGGCAGTCGGGCACCGGTAAGGCATTGGCGAAGAATCGATTTTAAAAAGCTGTACACCTTTTCAAAATAAGGTGTACAGCAAAATTCAAAAAGGTGTACAGCTTTTCCAAAAAGGGTGTACACCTTTCTTGTATGGCACCCTCTCGCCGACGGTTTATGGTGTGCGCCTCGTGTGTCTGCGGCCTAGGGCAGCAGTCCGATTTCCCGCATCATCCGGCGATAGTATTCCGCTTTGGCTTCCAGTTTCATCGGGTAGGCGCGCGAACTGGAAGGCATACGATAAAGTCGCATGGGGCGGTCGGCGAACAGAAAAGAAGCACTGTCGCCGACTTTGGGTTCGGCAACGTCGAACTGCATGCGCAGCGTGTCGGTAGCCTTTTGCCCTGTGGTCACAACGGCCCGGCACAGGGGCAATTGTTGCAGGAGTAACGCTACGTCGGTGGGTTCCACTATTTCCAGAAATTTGTCGGAGGCGTTGTCCTGAAGTCTTCGGACGGCTGTGGCGGTGTCGAACAGGGCGATGCCTGTTCGGTAGAGGAAGTCCACGATGTCGTTTTTCCGAAACTTCTTGGCCGCTGTGTCCACGAAACGGTTTTTGTCGTTGTAGAACAGTAACCCCATGATACGCCACATGTCGTTGATGAAATTGGGGTAGTAGAACTCCATGTTCCACCGTTTTTGTTGCGGTGGAAAACTGCCCAGCATCAGCAGACGGGCCTGAGGGGGCAGAAAAGGTTGCAGCGGATGCTGCTCCGGTAGAGGTTCGTTCATAGGCTTTTCTTTATGCAATCATCCGTTTCGGGCAGAGGGCCGTGCTCCTTGGGCTACCGTCATCCGACAGTCCGAGCCGATGGATTTCCGGCAAAAGTAAACCGACAAAATGAAGTATGCAACAACAGGGCTATCCTTCCTCGCAGACGTTAATATATATTAACGGAAAAAGCCCCGGATATTCTGTGCGCCTGCACGGAAGAGTATAGAATATTTTTTTTACCTTTGTTCCGCATAAATCAAATTATTTAATACGATGAAAAAGATACTCGTTTTACTTGCCGTACTGGTGTTGGCTCCGCTCGGAGGAATGGCCCGGAAGAAGACACCTGTCAATCCGTTGGGAACCGGACCGGAGGACCGTGCCTACTGGTGCAACTTGGCCTACAAAATGGCTGCCCCCGTGCTGAAGAACATGGCCGAGGGCACGTTGCAGAAAAACATGAAACTGGAGTTGAGCCCTACATGGGACAACCGTAATAAGAAAGTGGCCTACATGGAGTGCTTCGGACGTCTGATGGCCGGAATAGCCCCTTGGCTGACTTTACCCGACGACGATACTCCCGAAGGATTGCAGCGCAAGCAGCTGCGCGAGTGGGCTTTGAAGGCGTATGCCAATGCTGTGGACCCCGAAAGTCCCGATTATCTGGGATGGGAATGCGGCGGTCAGACGCTGGTAGACGCCGCCTACGTAGTGGAGAGCCTGTACAGAGGCTACGAGGCCCTGTGGAAACCCCTTGACCAGGTGACGAAAGACCGTTACTTGAAAGAGTTGAAGGGCCTTCATCGTTACGATCCCCCTTATACGAACTGGTTGCTTTTCGTGTCGATGGAAGAGTGCTTCTCCATGTTTGCGGGAGCTAAGGACTATGATTCCTACCGCATTCACATGGGTATGAACAAGGTGGAGGAATGGTACGTGGGCGACGGATGGTATTCCGACGGTCCCTCTTTCGCATTCGACTACTATAACTCTTACGTGATTCAGCCCATGTATCTGGAATGCCTGGAGATGATCAAGGCCAAACATCCGCACGACACCTGGCTGTGCCGGCAGAAAGGGGCCGACAACGGTGTCGGTAAGCGGTATGGGATGGCGCTCAAGCGGATGCAGAAATACGGTGTCATTCTGGAACGCTTCATCTCGCCCGAAGGCACATTCCCCGTTGTCGGGCGTTCCATTCCTTATCGAATGGCGGTGTTGCAGCCTTTGGCACAACTGGCGTGGCGCAAGCAATTGCCCAAGGAGCTGACCAACGGACAGGTACGTGCCGGCATCACGGCCGTGATGAAGCGTATGTTCGAGGGACGTGGCGCCAGCAATTTCACGGAAGACGGTTATCTGACGATCGGTTTTGTGGGAAGTCACCCCAATACGGCCGACTGGTACACCAATAACGGAAGTCTGTATATGACTTCGTTGGCTTTCATGCCGCTGGGGCTGCCTGCCGATGACCCGTTCTGGACGGATGCGCCGGAAAAATGGACCAGCAAGAAAGCTTGGGAAGGTGATGATTTCCCGAAAGATCATAAATGGGACATCAACCGGCAGATATTATATTGGGAATAGACAGGTGTAAATCGTAGGATACGCACGGTTACGGTCTGCATGAAACGGGTTCTTCTTCGGGAGAGCCCGTTTTTCGTTTCTTCTCTTTCACTGGCGGTAGGCTTTGCGCTTGTGGAAGTTCAAGCCCATGTACAGATTTATTGTACCGAACGTGTTGTTGATGGACAGACGGCTGTGGTGGTAATTGTAATTGTGCAGGATAAAGGATAGTCCGCCAAAGTATTTGGTGTTGTTCCATACGAGTGCGGCCCGCACGGTAGTGTTGAAATTAAAGTTGTTCATGTTGAAAATGCGGGAGCGCTTTTCGCGTTCTTCGTTTTCCAGCTCTTCCAGCCATAGCGATTGGCTTTTGGTCTTTTTATAACCTATGGCAGGCGATACGGACAGGCACAGCAGCCAGTTTTTTTTGAACACCCAGTTGTAGGCGTAACCTCCGCTCAGACTGTAGTCCATGTAGTTGATTTCGTTGAACATGAAGCTCTTGCTCAACGGGTATTGAGGATTCTTTTTCAAAGGGTCGGGAAGTTCGTTGTAATCGAACTGCATCAGATGCCGTGTGATGGAAAGCCCCACTTTCCAGGTGCCGCAGCTTTTGCGCTGTACGGTGCTCTGGGCGAAGGCCGCCGGATAGGAAAAACGTTTGTGGTTGAATATGTAATAGAGGTTGGCTCCCGTCACGCTGAGGCGGATTCCGTTGCAACTGTGTCCTTCCACCTCTTTGCCTTCGTCGCCGAATCCCCTTACTTTGTGAATGCGGAAATCATCGCCTGTACGCCGGTAGATCAGGTCGCATCCCAACATGGAGCTGTACAGACTGAGTTCGAATTCCGTACGCTGCGACTTGCGGCCCTTGCCGAAAGATTGCACATCGAACGTATAACCCAGGAAGATCCAGCGCCATCCCAGATAAGGGCCCAATTTGTTGGAGGGTTTGGGGGAAAAACGGATGTTTTGGTGCTCCTGGGGACTGGAGAGACTGTACATCTCGTACGCTGTGGTGTTCTGCATCATAAACGCCCAGTTGTAGTAGTTGGGCGTGATGTATGTCGTATCGATCTCGTCGAAAGCTTTTAGAAAACGGACGAAGATATTGCCGCTGCTTTTCATTTTCTCGCGGCGCGTCAGTGTGGATACGTCCATGACTGTCGCTCTGTCATGATCCGTCGACAGTGTATCCCTTTCCGAACCGGACACCGTACGACAGAAGACGGGCGGTGCGGCAAGTAGAACGGCCAGAAGTACGGGACATTTATACATGGCTACATCTTCCCCAGAATTTTATCCAATACCCAGTTTACCGGTGTGGCACTGATACTGTCGCAGGTACATACGGAGCGTTTCTGCAAATGCTCCACTACATTCTGAATCAGCGGCAACTGCACATGCTCGGGATTGGGTATGAGGATCTCTTTGCGGCCCTCCCGGGTATGTACGGCGATGGGATCATAGGTGAATGTCGAGAAACAGATCTGCCCTTTGTCGCCGATGATTTCGATGCGGTCTGTTTTTGCCGATTCGTGGGCCACGAAACACCACGACCCGGAGCCGGGCAGTCCGTCGGGAAACTGAAAGCAGGCGCTGACATTGTCTTCCGTGGCGTACAGACCGCCCCGGTTCGTGCAATATCCCTGTGCCTTAAGGATCGGACCGAAGATTTCCTGTAACAGATCCAGCTGGTGCGGCGCCAGGTCGTAAAAATATCCTCCTCCGGCAATGTCGCGCTGCACGCGCCACGGCAGGTTGTTGCTGTTGTAATCCAAGTCGCGCGGCGGCACGGCAAAACGTATCTGTATGTTGAGAACATGCCCGATGACGCCGTCGGCCACCAGTTCCTTGACCTTTTTGAAATAGGGCAGGTAGCGGCGGTAATAGGCCACGAAGCAAGGCACTTTCGTTTGCATCGAGATGCGGTTGATGCGTTGGCATTCCTCGTAACTGGCGGCAAGGGGCTTTTCCACGTACACCGGCTTGCCGGCCTTCATGGCCATGATGGCAAAAGTGGCGTGGGAGGAGGGGGGAGTAGCGATGTATACGGCATTGATCTCAGGGTCGTCGATAAGTTCCTGGGCGTCGGTATACCATTTGGCGATGTGATGACGTTCGGCATACGAGCGGGCCTTCTCCTTGTTACGGCTCATTACGGCTTCCACGCGCGATCCGGGTACGATACTGAACGCCGGTCCGCTCTTTTTTTCCGTTACTTCACCACAGCCGATGAATCCCCATTTAATAAGTGTTTCCTCTGCCATCTGCACGATAAAATTTGTTATTGTAATGCAAATATACTATTTTTATATTGTATATTTGCTGCAAATTATGGAATAATTCAGTTCGTTTTATGGAAGAAAAGAAAGAGAATGCTGGTGGGCTTTTCAAAACGCGTACATACGGTGCCTGCCTGTCCGAGGGTATTAAATTCCCTACCCGCAATGTACTTCTTTTGTTGAAGCATCTGGCTCTGCCGATTGTTTGCATGGTCGTATGCGTCTGTCTGGCGACTTTGTTTTTGGGAGATGCGTACCGTTATGTAAATGGCGCGGATTTTGCCCGCGAATGGCCGCAATGGGGGCGTGTGGGACTGTGCGTCCTGTTGTATGGTGCCGTATGTTTGCTGCCCGGTGCTTTTTGTCTGGGGCGGACGGTTTTTATCATCCGGTTTTATGGAAAAGAGGGCGGACTGCCCCTTTCTTTGGTCGGTTTGAAAAGTTTGGGTGAGAAACAAACGGCTGTCATCGGTAAGGCATTTTGTTTCTTGGCCGGCGGTTTGCTCTTGTGGAGTTTGGTTGTCGTGCTTTCCTGTTCGCTGATAGGGCCCGGATGGTTGCGGGTGGTTGTCTGCTTGCTGGGCATATTGGCTGTGTCGCTTCCCTACGTCATGCGGGGGCTTTTTTATCTGTATGGTGACACCGATGTTCCGAGCGGATGGGCTACTCTCCGCCAGTGTTATAAACACTGGGGCGCGCTGGCGGCCGTGTTGCTGCTGGGCGGCGCGTTAGCTGCTGTGCTTGTGTTTCTGGCGGTTTTACCGGCGGCTGTTATTTTTCAGGCCGGATATCTCTCCGATGAGGCGCTAAGGGTGGGAGATCCTTCGGATGTACCTTCTTACTTCCTCCTCCTTCAAGTGGTTTCTTATGCCTTAGGTACGTTTTTCTCCTGCATGGCCTTTGCCTTGCCGGTCTTCTCGCTGGCTTTCTTGTACGGTTCCATCAGGCAGGTACAGTCGGACAATGATGCGTATGCCGCCGAACAGCAACGGATGGAAGACGAGCAATGACCGTCTCCCTTTATGCGGGATGCGAAAGATCAGTTGAAGAAGTTCCACGACAGTCCGAAGTGGATCGTGAGCGGATTGACGGGGTAATGCGGCACGAAGAATGAGTTCCCCGTTCCGGCGTTGACATGATTGGCCAGCACATACATGCGGCAATGTTTCAGATGCAGATTGGCATAAACGTTGCAGATGGGGTAGTTGCCCAGTTTCATGCGTGTCTGTTCGTCTTGTGTCGTGAACTGCCCGATGCAGGGAGCGTAGTCGGGAGCGTAGTAGGACGTGAAGTAACGCACGTCGCCTCCCAGTTCCACACGCAGCACTTTGGCGATGCGGAACACAATGTACAAGTTACTGTACAACGAAAGGTCGGGCAG
The DNA here is from genome assembly GCA_910584955.1 of uncultured Paraprevotella sp. GTDB lineage: Bacteria > Bacteroidota > Bacteroidia > Bacteroidales > Bacteroidaceae > Paraprevotella. The sequence goes on from CAJUDC010000047.1 coordinate 15,147, forward strand.
CGGTATAACGTCTTGATTGCTGCTTGTCTGATAAGCCGCTTCATTATCCCAATGCAGGATTCCCCATTTGAAATCCTGGTTCAGTATGGCGCTGAACAGTTGAACATTGCCCGATTTCTGCCGTACGTTTACGGCATTGCTGTATCCCTGTTTGCCGTCCTCCAGCGTATAGGGCGTCTTTTGCGTGGCAAAATAGGTGTAGTTGGAAACGTTTTCCACCCCGATGCGCAATCGGGTGCGCGTACGTTGCAAGGTCAGTGTCCCTTCGATACGGGTGCGCAGTTCTTGGTCCAGGTGGCGGTTGTCCCACCAGGCGAACTGCGAATGGTAATGCCGGAAAAAGAAGCTTGGGTTCAGATGCTTCACAAAAGCATGGGCGGCCAGTTGCACGGTATCTTTAAATAAACGGAAGTTTACGTCGGCTTTTCCGTCTACTTCGAACTGGCCGGCATCTTCTCCAGCCAGTACCACCTCGCCGTTGGCATTGAAATGCAACATTTTCCCCGTCGTTTTGCTCAGTTCTCCGCCTACCGACACATTGTTTTCTTTGTAAACGTCGCGTAACGGGAAGCCTTCGTTTGTCAGTCCGGGCAGGCGGAACTCCCGGAGTTCGTGTGTGGCGAAGGCGGTCAGACCTGCTTTGGCCCATTTGTTGAAGCCCTCGCGGAGCGACAATCCGATAGTGTTTTTTACGGAAAATCCCCGGGAGCGGTCGCGCACGGCATTAGGGTTGCCGTAATATTGGTGGGTGTAGTAGTGGTCCGGTGTCTCGTAGGCATAGTTTACATGCCTCAGCGAATGGATTTTTAAGGTATGTATCAGGCTCGTTACGGGCAGGAAGCTGCGTGTCAGCCCCATGTCGTTGATAAAATCCTGTCGCAGGGAGTCGATCGTTGTCTGCCGGCGGAGCGTATCGGTTTGTAGGAGAGTGCGTACGCTGTCGGATAAGGCCGTGAGCAGTTCCGCGTCCGAAGGCATCTCCGGTTTAAGCGAATCCGGCAGTTCCTCTTCCTTGTAAAAGCCCCAGTTGTAGCGATGGGTCAGATAATACGTCTGGTCGTCGTTGCGGTTCCAGTTTCGTGCCAGCAGGGTAGGGATGTCCCTTGACTTTACCGACTGCGGGAAACGGGCAGGGTCGGTGATGTAGGCGTCGTCTTCGATTCCTCCGTTTTCTCCCATTTTCATGTGGTTGGCGCTGATCCATGCGTGCATGTTGTAACGGTCGCCCCGGTAGTATCCGTAGAGTGTGCCGTTGAACTGCGAATTGGCCTGGTTGTTATAGTAGCCTCGTCCGTATAGGTAGTCCAGTTTGAACCCGATGCCGGCTATTTTGTTGATGTTCGATGCGAAATAGGCCCGGATGCGGTCTTCGCCGTTGTCGCGGCTGCCACACGAATGATAGCTTAGATTGGTGATGGGACTTTTGGTATTGGCAAACAAAAAATTGCCGGGTGTGGTGTAAAAAAAG